>JANXNW010000311.1 GCA_025353905.1 Hymenobacter sp. | reverse complement strand
TGCCAGACCACGCAATTCGTGGAGCAGCACGTTGAACGACTCGGGGATGTTCGGCTTGGGCAGAATGTCGCCTTTTACAATGGCTTCGTACGCCTTCGCGCGGCCCACCACGTCGTCCGATTTCACGGTCAGGATTTCCTGCAGCACGTTCGAAGCACCGAAGGCTTCCAATGCCCACACCTCCATCTCGCCGAAGCGCTGGCCACCGAACTGCGCCTTACCACCCAGCGGCTGCTGCGTGATGAGCGAGTACGGCCCGATGGAACGAGCGTGCATCTTATCGTCAACCAAGTGACCCAGCTTGAGCATGTAAATCACGCCCACGGTCACTGGCTGGTCGAAACGGTCGCCGCTCAAGCCATCGTACAAGTAAGCACGACCCCAGTCCGGCAGGCCGGCTTCGGTCAACTCACGAGCTACTTCGTCCTCCGTAGCGCCATCGAAAATCGGGGTAGCATACGTGCGACCCATTTTCAGACCGGCCCAGCCGAGTACCGTCTCATAAATCTGACCAATGTTCATGCGGCTTGGTACACCAAGCGGGTTCAACACGATATCCATCGGCGTACCGTCGGGCAGGAAAGGCATGTCCTCATCGCGCACGATGCGGGCTACCACACCTTTGTTACCATGGCGGCCGGCCATTTTATCACCCACCTTCAGCTTGCGCTTCTTGGCAATATAAACTTTGGCAAGCTGCACGATGCCGGCAGGCAGTTCGTCACCTACTTCCAGGGTGAAGCGCTGACGCTTAAAGCGGGCGGTGATGGTGTTGCGGCGTTTGGCGTAGTTACGCACCAGTTCCAGCACCAAGCCGTTCACGCGGGCATCAGCCGTCCAGCCTTCCAGAATCAGGTCCTTAAACAGGTTCACTTCTTCCGGAACGGCGTAGTTGCTTTCGTCCTTGTAAGGGTTCTTCTCGGGGAACATCCCCTCGTTGATGTTCTTGCGGTTAAACTTCACGCCCTTGGAAATCATCTCCTCGCCGAAGCGGTGTTTGATGCCCTGCGACGTTTTGCCTTCCAGCAACTGCACCAGCTTGTCAATCATGATGGCCTTCACGCCGCGCAGTTCCTGCGCGTAGGTCGCCTTCAAATCTTCCACTTCCTTCTTAGACTTGGCCCGGAGGTTTTTGTCTTTCTTAGGGCGCGAAAAGAGTTTGGTGCCAATCACCACACCCTGCAAGGAGGGCGGCGCCTTGAGCGAGGCATCCTTCACATCACCGGCCTTATCGCCGAAGATGGCACGGAGCAGCTTCTCTTCCGGCGTCGGGTCTGTCTCGCCTTTCGGCGTGATTTTACCAATCAGAATGTCGCCTTCCTTCACCTCCGCGCCGAGGCGGATGATGCCATTGTCGTCAAGGTTGCGTACGGCTTCTTCGCTCACGTTCGGAATTTCCGAGGTCAGCTCTTCTTCGCCACGCTTGGTTTCGCGCACTTCCAGCTCAAACTCCTCAATGTGAATCGAGGTAAAGATGTCGTCGCGCACCACACGCTCCGAGATGACGATGGCATCCTCGAAGTTGTAGCCCTGCCACGGCATAAAGGCCACTTGCATGTTGCGGCCCAGGGCGAGTTCGCCTTGGTTGGTACCGTAGCCTTCGCAAAGGGCCTGGCCTTTGGTCACCCGCTCGCCACGCTTCACGAGCGGCGTCAGGTTGAGGCAGGTATCCTGGTTGGTGCGGCGGAACTTGATGAGGTTGTACGTCTTACGCTCCGAATCGAAGTTCACGGCCAGCTCGTCCTCGCTCAAATCGTAGCGGATGATGATGCGGTTGGCATCGACCGAATCCACCACGCCGTCGCCTTCGGCGATGATGAGCGCGCGCGAGTCGATGGCGGTGCGCCCCTCCAGGCCCGTGCCCACGATGGGGGCTTCGGGGCGGAGCAGCGGCACGGCCTGACGCTGCATGTTCGAACCCATCAGGGCGCGGTTGGCATCGTCGTGCTCCAGGAACGGGATGAGCGAGGCGGCGACCGACACAATCTGGTTCGGGGCGACATCCATGTAGGTGTACTCGCCCGGCTCCACGACCGGGAAGTCGCCCTCGAAACGGCCTTTCACCAGCGTCTGGGTCAGCTTGCCGTCGGTGTCGAGCAGCGAGTTGGCCTGGGCGATGTGGTGGGTGTCTTCCTCCTCAGCGGTCAGAAACTTGACGTTCTGGCTCATATCCACCGTGCCGGCTTTCACGTTGCGGTAGGGCGTTTCGATAAAGCCCATCGAGTTTACCCGCGCGTGCACGCACAGCGACGAAATCAGGCCGATGTTCGGGCCTTCCGGGGTTTCAATCGTGCAGAGGCGGCCGTAGTGCGTGTAGTGCACGTCGCGCACCTCGAAGCCAGCCCGCTCCCGCGACAAACCTCCCGGCCCGAGCGCCGAGACGCGCCGCTTGTGCGTCACCTCGGCCAGCGGGTTGGTCTGGTCCATGAACTGCGAGAGCTGGTTCGTGCCGAAGAACGAGTTGATAACGCTCGACAACGTGCGGGCGTTAATCAGGTCCACGGGCTTGAAGTCCTCGTTGTCGCGCACGTTCATGCGCTCCTTGATGGTGCGGGCCATGCGAGCCAGGCCCACGCCGAACTGGGCGTAGAGCTGCTCGCCCACTGTGCGAACCCGGCGATTGCTCAGGTGGTCAATGTCATCGACAATGGCCCGCGAGTTAATCAGGCCAATCAGGTACTTGACAATGAGCACGATGTCCTCGTTCGTCAGCACCCGCGACTCCTGCGTCATCGCAATCTGGAGCTTCTTGTTAATCCGGTAGCGGCCGACTTCGCCGAGGTCATACCGCTTATCGGAGAAAAACAGCTTCTGGATAATGTCGCGGGCGGTTTCTTCGTCCGGGGCTTCGGTGTTACGAAGCTGGCGGTAAATCTGCTCGACGGCTTCCTTTTCCGAATTCGAGTTGTCTTTGCCGAGAGTGTTATAAATGATGGCGAAATCGGCCACGTTCACGTTTTCCTTGTGCAGAATCACCGACTTGGTGCCGGCATCGACGATAACATCGATGTCCTCCTCCTTAATGGTCGAATCGCGCTCCAGCAGCACCTCGTTACGGTCGATGGACACGACTTCGCCGGTGTCCTCGTCCACGAAGTCTTCCGTCCAGGTGCGGAGCACCCGCGCGGCGAGCTTGCGGCCGACGGCTTTCTTGAGGTTTTTCTTGTCGGCTTTCACCTCTTCGCTCAGCCCGAACAAGTCCAGAATGTCCTTGTCGGTGCCGTAGCCGATGGCGCGGAGCAGCGTCGTAACCGGGAATTTCTTCTTGCGGTCGATGTAGGCGTACATCACGTTGTTCACGTCCGTGGCGAACTCAATCCACGAGCCTTTGAACGGGATGATGCGGGCCGAATACAGCTTGGTGCCGTTCGTGTGCTTGCTCTGAGCGAAAAATACGCCCGGCGAGCGGTGCAATTGCGACACAATCACGCGCTCGGCCCCGTTGATGACGAACGAGCCTTTTTCCGTCATGTATGGAATGTTGCCCAGGAAAACCTCCTGCTCAATCGTCTGGAAATCCTCGTTGTCCTTGTCGTTGCAGATGAGCTGCAATTTGGCCTTGAGCGGCACGGCATAAGTCAGGCCCCGGTCGATGCACTCGTCCACGGTGTACTTGGGCGGGTCAACGTGGTAGTCAATGAAATTGAGCACGAAGTTTTCGCGCGAGTCCGAAATCGGGAAGTTCTCGGCAAACACCTTGAACAGACCCTCATGGGTCCGGCTGGCGGCGGCCGTTTCGAGCTGAAAAAACTCCTGAAACGAGGAAACCTGCACGTCGAGAAAGTCGGGGTACTCGATGACTTTCTTAATCTTGGCGAAGTTGATGCGCGAGCTGACGGCCGTGGACAGCGGCAGCAGATGCGCCATCGACGGCGGACGCGGCGGTGATTTGGGAGCCTTCACAACGGCGGCGGCTGCCTTGGATG
This sequence comes from Hymenobacter sp., assembly GCA_025353905.1. Lineage (GTDB taxonomy): Bacteria > Bacteroidota > Bacteroidia > Cytophagales > Hymenobacteraceae > Hymenobacter. Next base: position 2,706 of record JANXNW010000311.1, on the reverse strand, counting down.
CTTTCGGTGTTGCCAATGTATAAAAAAGTTAAAAGATGGACACGTAAGCTGGGGTTTTAGAGCTTGGATTGTTTGAGCTTGGAACTTAGATTTGGATGACCTCCTCGTACTTTCTAGTCAATAAATAACAATCCGCTTACTCAGATTCGAATGACTTCTTCAAACCCTCTAAGCTCTAAAAAAGGACCTTACCACTATCGGGTTCGTTTGGAGTTAATTAACTTCAATCGTTGCCTGATGCGATAAGGTCCCTTTAAGATGATGTCGCTTGTTAAATGACAAGGCGGCCAGCGTTGAACAACCGTGAGCCGAGGCTTTCGGTTGCAAAACTTCAATAATTGGTCCTCAAACCGGAAAAGACCTGGCGCGGTGCCAGGCCTAATCCGGTCTGGGGAAGCTTCCCCGTTGCGGGCGGAAACTTACTTGATTTCGACCTCAGCACCAGCTTCTTCGAGCTGCTTCTTGAGGGCTTCGGCTTCGTCCTTCGTTACGCCTTCCTTCATGGCTTTCGGGGCGCTGTCCACCAATTCCTTGGCTTCTTTTAGGCCGAGGCCGGTCAGGTCTTTCACCAGCTTCACCACGGCGAGCTTGGCGCCGCCAGCGGCTTTGAGGATGACATCGAACGAGGTTTTCTCTTCGGGGGCCTCTGCGGCGGCCGCGCCACCACCGCCACCGGCCATCATGACGGGGGCTGCGGCGGCCGGCTCAATGCCGTACTCGTCCTTGAGGATACCCGCGAGTTCGTTTACTTCTTTGACGGTGAGGCTAACAAGCTGCTCAGCAAAGGCTTTCAAATCTGCCATTGTAGTAGGGGAAAGAAAAATTGTTGTTGAAAAAAGAAATTGAAAGGTGAAAAAGACGAGCAGCGGTTAGCCTGCAACCTCTTCTTTTTCGGAAAGTGTTTTGAGAATGCCGGCCAGCTTATTACCGCCGCTTTGCAGCGCCGAGATAACGTTTTTGGCGGGCGATTGCAGCAGGCCGATGAGCTCACCGAGCAGTTCCTGCTTGCCTTTGAGGGTCGTAAGACCTTCGAGCTGGTCGGAGCCGATGTAGATGCTGGCATCCACATAAGCGCCTTTCAGCACCGGTTTGGGCGTTACGTTGCGGCCATAAGCCTGCGACTTGTAAAAGTCGCGCAGCATTTTGGCCGGAGCCGAACCGCTTTCCGTGGAGAACAATACGCCTGACTGACCCTTCAGCGCAGCATCCATTTCCGACGTGTCGTGGCCGAGCGTATCGAGGGCCTTACGGATGAAGGTGTTTTTATACACCTTGTACTCCAAGCCGCGGTTGAATGCCAAGCGACGAAAGTCGTTGATTTTCGCTACTGACATCACCGAAGCGTCGACGATGTAGAACGAGTTATGCGATTGCATCTTTCCGCTCAACTCATCCACGAGGGTTTGTTTTTCTTCCCGAGTCATGTTTGGTTGGGTTAATTAGCTAGCGGAATTTACTTGGCTGTCTACCGGAACGGCGGGCGACATCGTGCTCGAAAGCGTGATGCTCTTGATGTAGGTACCTTTCGAAGACGAAGGCTTCAGGCGACCCAACGTCTGGATTACCTCCAGGGCGTTTTCGGCGAGCATGCTCGGGTCGAACGATACTTTACCAACGGAGCAGTGAATAATACCGGTTTTGTCAACTTTGAAGTCGATTTTACCAGCTTTCACTTCCTGCACCGCCTTAGCGACATCAGTCGTTACAGTGCCCGACTTCGGGTTCGGCATCAGACCACGGGGACCGAGCACACGGCCCAGGCGACCTACCTTGGCCATTACGGCGGGCATGGTGATGATTACGTCGATGTCGGTCCAGCCTTTCTCGATTTTCGAGATATAGTCGTCCAGACCAACGAAGTCCGCGCCGGCGGCCAGTGCTTCAGCCTCCTTGTCGGGAGTAACCAAGGCGAGTACCCGCACAACTTTGCCGGTGCCGTGGGGCAGGGTGGCCACGCCACGAACCATCTGGTCCGCTTTGCGGGGGTCCACGCCGAGGCGCACGTCGATATCTACTGAAGCGTCAAACTTGGTGTAGGTAATGTCCTTCACCACGATTGCGGCTTCCACGAGACTGCGCATTTGCGTCAGGTCGTGTTTGGCAAGGGCTTCCTTGCGCTTTTTGCTTACTTGTGCCATGTGTTCTTTCTCCGTTTAATTATTCAGCAAAAGGAGAAGTGCCACTGATGGTGATGCCCATGCTACGGGCCGTACCAGCCACCGACTTCATCGCCGACTCCACCTTAAAGGCGTTCAAGTCAACCATTTTCGTTTCGGCAATGGTGCGTACCTGGTCCCACGTCACGGAGCCTACTTTGTTCCGGTTCGGCTCTTTCGAACCGCTCGTCAACTTAGCAGCTTCCATGAGCAGCACCGGAGCCGGTGCCGTCTTCACCACGAAGTCGAACGACTTGTCGGTGTACATGGTGATAAGTACAGGACACACTTGACCGGCTTTATCCTGGGTGCGCGCATTAAATTGCTTGCAAAACTCCATGATATTCAAGCCTTTGCTACCAAGTGCAGGTCCTACCGGCGGCGATGGGTTCGCTGAGCCTCCCTTTATCTGCAAGCGCAGATAACCTCTGATTTCTTTGGCCATTTGATTGTGTTGGCTGGGGCTCCTGCGTCGTAACTCGCGCTTGCCTCAGTTTAGTAAACTCCTGTTTGGAAGCCCCGCCGACCCGGAGCAATTAGCCGGCGTGGT
>JANXNW010000308.1 GCA_025353905.1 Hymenobacter sp. | reverse complement strand
GTAGAAGCGAGCTTGCGTCAAGCCAGTTGCAGCCCGCCATTTACGCTCAGTTGTAAGTTTTGAAACGGAAAGATTCATCTTGGAAATGAACAGAGTTTATTTGGTAAACTTACGTTAAAATACTCTCGCAACAAGTCTATTAATCAAAACAATTATCACAACACTATTTTACAAACAACAAACAACAAACAACAAACAACAAACAACAAACAACAAACAACAAACAACAAACAACAAACAACAAACAACAAACAACAAACAATAAACAACAAACAACAAACAACTAAAACAGCAGTCGCAGCAAGCGGACGGCCAACCCGAACAGGCCCCGGCGCAGGGCATGGGCCAGCTCATAGCGCAGACGCTGGCGTAGGGCGGCCCGCTCGCTAGCTGTTCGACACAACACTTTGGCTTTGCGCAACACGGCGACCGTTGAGGGCAGATGCGGGTCGCGGTAGCGCGTGGTTTGGGCGCTGAGGCTGGCCGGGTGCAGGCGCTTGCGGGTGGTGACCTCGTTTTGGTAGAAAAACTGCCAGTCGCGGCTGGCCCGCACCCAGAAGTCGAAGTCCTCGTAGCTGAGCGACTCGTCGTAGCCGCCGAGGGCCAGCAGCGTGGCTCGGCGCATGAACATGGTGGGTGTGGAGATAAAATAGCGCCGCAACACGTCCTCAAACACCCAGCCCGAAGCCGGACGCGGGCGCAGCTGACCAAGCCGGGCTGGGTCGGGCTGCTGAAATAAACGCACGAACTCGCCCCACTCATCCACCAGCTCGCAGTTGGAATACAGCAGGCCGTAGTCGGCGGGTAGCTGTCCGAACAAGGCCACCTGCTGGCTCAAGCGGCGGGGCAGCAGCTCGTCGTCGGTGGCAAAATCAACGACAAATTCACCCTGGCTCAACCGAAAAGCCTGGTTGAAAGCCCGGCAGCTGCCCACGTTCTCGGGCAGCAGCAACAGGTGCCAGGTCGGGTGGCGGGCAGCGTACTCGCGCAGAATATTGGCGCTGCCGTCCTGGCTGGCATCGTCCACGAGCCACACCTCCAGCAACGGATAGTCCTGGGCCAGGATGGAGTCCAGCGCCGCCCGCAGATAAAGCGCGTGGTTGTGGCAAAGCGCAATGACGGAGACGAGCGGTGTCAAGTATGAGTTATAGATTTAATCTTGATAGACTTGCAGCTGCTTGTTGGTCTTGCGTGAATTAAACGCATAATTCTTTTTCCCAGCTCAGCTTCAAGCCCGCCGTGCTGCCGAGGTGACGCTTGAAGCGCAGCAATGGCGCGTTGGGGCCGCCGTTATCGGGCAAGGTCGAGCTGCCCAAATCAAGCCGGCGCAGGCCGAGGTAGCGGCCGAGCTGATGCAGGCCGGCGGTGAGCAGAATAGCGGGGCTTGACGTATTAAACTTCAGCGGGGTGGCAGGGTAGAAATTGTGCAGCACGCCGCCACCGGCCACGATGGCCACCGTGAGCGCCGCCCAGTGGCCCGTGCCTGGCTCGCGCACCGAGAGCAGTACGTGCTGGCGCGGAAATTTCGCGAACAGCTCCTGCACCCGCGCCAGCGACAGCGACGGCGGCAGCTGCCCGCGCTCGGCCCGGCAGGCGGCGATAAACTCGTAGGCCAGCGGCAGCAGCAGCGGTGGCTCCTGCTCCAGCACGAAACCGGCCTGCCGGGCGCGGGTCAGCCGCCGCCGGGCCGACGGGTGCAGGTGCGGCTCAAAGTCGCGGGCCAGGTCGAGGTAGTAGTTAAGCTCAGCCAGCCGGACGCGGTAGCCGCGCTGGCGCAGGGCTTCGGCCAGGGCAGCCGCGCCGGGCGAGTCGTAAAAAAACGGATAACCGCCGATTTTGAGTGTGCGCTGGCCGCGGGCGCGCAGGGTGCTTTCGGCCGCGTCGAGCAGCGGGTGCAGGTCGCGGGCCGTCACGCCCGCTGCCAATTGCACCCCGCCAAACGTGGCCTGGGCCGGCGAGCGCGCCCGGCCGGGGCCGCCCGAGTCGGGCACCACGTAGAGCTGGGCCATGGTGCGACCGGCGGCGGGGTCTTCCAGAAAAAACGCCAGCGTGGGCTGTCCGTGCTGCTGTAACGCCTGATGGGCCGGCTCGAAATACAGAAAGGGCGCGAAAGCCGGCACTAGGCGCGGCGCGGCGGGCGGCTGGCCGGCGGGCGTTTCGCGCACCAGTACGCCCGGCGCGACGAGCGCGGCGGCGGGCCAACCGACCGTTGGTTTGGCAGCTGGTTCGGCGAAGGATTTGGCAGGACGCACGTCGGCTCGACTTAGAAAAAACCAGCCAACGCAGCCGGCCGGGCAGCTAAAGTACGGGGAGCCGTCGCCGCAATCCGTTTTTTGGACGCACTTTGCGGGAGCTTTTGCCCGGCTGGCCCCTGGTTTCTAGCGGCGTTTCCCGTCCCGACCGCGCAGCTCGCCGCAACTCTTCTACCCGCACTTTGCCCATGCTTCCCGCTTTGCCCGCTTCTTCGCTGCCCGTCGGGGCCCTGCCCGCCAACCTGCCTGCTACTGGCCCCGACGCGCCACCTGGTCTGACTCCGGTCCCAACTCTAGCTCCGGCTCTGACCGAGGCCGAGCGCGAGGCCCGTCGCCAGGCCCGCTACCAGGATGTGGGCCAGCGCCCCGGTACGCTGCGCGTTCGGCCCGATGCGCTGCCCCCGCGCCTGTTTCTGCTTTCTTACGACGAGCATCATCAATACGAAACCGAGTACACGGGCCGCTACGACGAGCTGCTCGATTTCCTGCGCCAGCACCCCGAGCTGCGCCACTGGGTTGACGTGCGCGGCTACGGCGACCTGCCGCTCATGGAGCGCCTCATGCACGAGTTCGGCCTGCATCCGCTGCAAATGGAGGACGTGCTCGGCGACCATCAGCGGGCCAAAGTGGAGGTTTTTGACGAGAAGCGCCTCTTTCTCGTCTCACGCATGACCGAGTTTACGGCCGACCTGAAAATAAGGGACGACCAGCTTTCGCTTTTTACGGGTCCGAACTACGTGCTCTCGTTTCAGAACGACTACGACGACTGCCTCGAAACGCTGCGCGGCCGCTTCCGGGCCAATTTCAGCCAGCTCCGGCGCAAGTCGAGCGGCTACCTGGCCTACGCGCTTACCGACGTGGTGCTCGACCACTACTACCCCACGATGGCGGCCATCGGCGACTACATCGAAGAGCTGGAAACGGGCATCTTCACTGAGCGCCGCGAGCGCCGGCTGCTGAGCCGCATCCTGGCTATCAAAAAAGACGTGGTGCGCTTCCGCCGCCTCGTGTACCCGGAGCGCGACAAAATCGCCGAAATCCTGCGTCTGCCCGAAGAAATCGTGCCCGAGGAGTTGAAGATTTTCTACCGCGACGCCTACGACCACGCCATTCAGGCCCTGGACCTGGCCGAAAGCTACCGCGACAACATGTCCTCGCTCACGGATTTATTCCTCTCCGACCAGAGCAACCGCATGAACGAGGTGATGAAGGTGCTCACCATCATCAGCTCCATTTTCATCCCGCTGAGCTTCGTAGTCGGCCTCTACGGCATGAATTTTCAGCACGAGGACCTGCACGGGCGCGCGTTGCCGCTCAACATGCCGGAGCTGTATTCGCCCTGGGGCTACCCAATTTTGGTTGGCGTCTTGACCTTGATTGTGGCCGGGCAGTTGTGGTATTTCTGGCGCAAGGGCTGGTTGAGCAGTGGTTAGTGGTCAGTGGTCAGTGGTCAGTGGGGGCGTCGGTCATGCTGAGCGCAGCGAAGCATCTTGCTCGCCTCGCACGGGCGGGCCATTTAACGAGGCGAGCAAGATGCTTCGCTGCGCTCAGCATGACCGACGCCCCCACTGACCACTGACCACTGACCGCTAACCATTGCCCACCACCCCGAAATCCTCGCTTGCCACTGGCTGCGGTGGCACCTCCGTGCCGGTTTCGGGCGGCAGCACGTCCCAGCTTTGGGCCATGGCGTCGAGCGCGTCGTAGTGAGTCAGGTCGTAGCGGCAGGGCACGACCGAGACGTAGCCGGCGGCCAGGGCGGCTTCGTCGGTGTCGCGGCCGGGGTCTTCGTTCACGAACTCGCCCAGCAGCCAGTAGTAAGGGCGCTTGTAGGGGTCGTGGCGCTGCTCGAAATTTTCCTGCCACTTGGCCCGCGCCTGCCGCGCCAGCCGGATGCCGCGGATGGGGCCGGCCGCGTTTTTGGGGATGTTCACGTTCAGGGCCACGCCCGCCGGGATGCCGTGGGCCAGCGCCTGCCGGCAAATATCCAGCACCCAGGGGCCGACGTGCGAGAAATCAGCCGCGTCGCCGTATTCGCAGAGCGAAAAACCAATGGCGGGCAGCCCTTCGAGCGCGGCCTCGATGGCGGCCGACATCGTGCCCGAATACAGCACGTTGACCGACGAGTTGGAGCCGTGGTTGATGCCCGACACGACGAGGTCAGGCCGGCGGCCCTGCAATACGTAGTGCTTGGCGATTTTTACGCAGTCGGCCGGCGTCCCTGAGCAGGCGTAGGCCAGCACGTCGGGCCCGAAGCGCTCGGATTTGTCCATGCGCAGCGGGTGGCCGATGGTAATGGCGTGACCCATACCCGACTGCGGCCCGGCCGGGGCCACGACGACAACTTCGGCATCGAGCTGCTGCATGAGTTCGACGAGGTGGCGGATGCCGGGTGCCCGCAGGCTGTCGTCGTTGGAAATGAGAATGAGGGGGCGCATAAATGGTAGCGTGGACTCTGCGAGTCGGCGCGTGAGACGGCTGAACAACGATACTACGGGCGGACTCGCAGAGTCCGCGCTACGGCGGCCAAAGGTACTTTCGCGCCCATGCTCCTCGCCTCGCTTCTACTCGTCGCCCGTCTGCTCGCCCCCACCCCGCCCAACCTGCGCACGCCCTACGAACACGACCCGTTTCACAACACGACGACGACTTACGCCGAGTGCGTCGCCTTTTACACCAAGCTGGCCGCCGCCTACCCGGCCCAGGCGCGGCTGCGCGCGGCCGGCTTCACCGACGGCGGCCAGCGCTTTCACGAGCTGACGCTGAGCGCCGACGGCACGTTTTCGCCCGAACAGAGCCGGGCTAAGAAACGGCCGGTCGTTTTCATCCAGAACGGCATCCATTCCGGCGAGCCGGAAGGCATCGACGCGAGTATGCTGCTGGCCCGCGACCTGCTTCAGGACTTCCGGCTGCGCCCGCTGCTACGGCGACTCACTCTCGTCATCGTGCCGGTTTACAACGTGGATGGGATGCTGAATCGCAACGCCACAACCCGCGCCAACCAGAACGGACCGCGTGCATACGGCTTTCGGGGCAACGCTCGCAACCTGGATTTGAACCGCGACTTCATCAAGCAGGACTCGCACGAGGCCCGCGCCTGGGCGGCGCTGTTTCAGCGCTGGCGGCCGGAAATTTTCATCGACACCCACACCTCCGACGGGGCCGACTACCAGTACACGATGACGCTCATCGCCACCCAGCCCGATAAGCTGGGGCCGGCACTGGGCGGTTATTTGCGGCGGCAGCTGCTGCCGGCGCTCTACGCGGGCATGGCCGCGCGGGGCTGGCCAATGTCGCCCTACGTGGACTTCGTGGGCGAAACGCCCGAAAGCGGCCTGCGCGGCTTTATGGACAGCCCGCGCTACTCGACCGGCTACGCGGCACTGTTCAACTCCATCGGCTTTATGCCGGAGGCGCACATGCTCAAGGCATTTGGGCAGCGGGTACCGGCCATGCGGGCGCTGCTGACCACGTTTTTGACCACGGCCGCCGCCCAGGCTCCGGCGCTGCTGGCTGCCCGCGCCGCCGCCGACGCCGCCCTGGCTCGCCAAACGCACTTCGCGCTGGGCTGGGCGCTGCGCGAAAAAACCACTGACTCGCTGCTGTTTCGCGGCTACGAGGCCGGGCACCGGGCCAGCGCCGTGAGTGGGCAGCCGCGCCTCTACTACGACCGCGCGCGGCCTTACGCGCGGCGGGTGGCGTATTTCGACCGCGCCCACACCCTGGATTCGGTCGTCGCGCCGGTGGC
>JANXNW010000277.1 GCA_025353905.1 Hymenobacter sp. | reverse complement strand
GTTGCATAAGCGCGTTCGGTTGGTCAGCTAATACCGTCCTGAACAACGCCAAGCGGGCGGGCGGCGAAAAGCCGCCCGCCCGCATCGCCCGTGTGCGACTATACCCCAAATTCTAAACCGCTCTGGCTATTGCGATGAAGCAAATGACGTACGGGTTTCCCGTCGGAGCATGATTAATAAACCAGTGGTGTAGCTCCCACCGTCCAGGGGGGTCGTGGACAACACTTCCCAACCTTGCTGGCTCAGTTCATTGAGTTGCTTAGTCAGCTCGTCGTAGTCGAAACCGCTGAACATACCGCGTTTCGACTCCAGGATTTTATGCTCGTAGCGTTTCATTCCACAAGGTAGCCGCAGCCAGCTTTTTTACAGCCGATGGGCCGTGAACGAGGCCCGCAGCTGCTGATACGCCACGCGCTGAACGGGCTGGAGCAGGGCCGTCAGGGCTTGCTCGTAGGCGCATTGGGAGGCGGCGAGCTTTTCGTCGCGCTCGGCGGCGGGGGCACCGGCGAGGTTGATTTCCAGCTCGTGGCGCTCGTTGAGGTAGCGCAGGTGGATGCGCCTGACCTGCACGTACTGGCCTTCGTTGAGGTGGATGCGCTGGGCCAGCGCCCGGGTCAGGGTGGTGGCGCGCAGCACCACCGCCTTGGGGTAGTCTTCGCCGGGGCCCTGCGTGGAAGCAGCGGCCGGCAGGGCGGTAGCGAGGCTGGCCGTGAGGCAAGCGGCGGCAAGTAGGTGCAACATGACGGAAGGGGTTTGAAATGAAAAAATGAATGGCTGGTTGTGCTGGCTTGCCAAGGATATCTGAGCCGTGGCTGTCGGAACTGCTTCAAACCTACGGGCTTCCACTCGCTTGCACAAATCCGCGTCATTTTAGCATATTTTTCATTCATTGATTTTTTGATTAAGTTATAAGTTACTTATCAGTAGCATCTTATTATTTTCTTAAAAACCATAGCTTGAATCAACAAAAAATGCCCGCTCTCCAGCGGGCACCACATTTTGTTTGAGAAGTCCAAGTATATTTTCATTCCCTTAAAGCCTTGCTTCAAGCCGCGTGGACGGTAGCGGTTAAGTTAGCCTGGGCCAGCAGCGGGCGAAACGCAGTTCAGACCCTACAAAACCCGCAGCTCGATGCGCCGATTCCGGGCGCGATGGTCATCCGTATCGTTGGCGGCCAGCGGTTTGGCGGCCCCGTAGCCGTGGGCGCGCAGGCGGGCGGGCGGCACCCCGTGGGCGCTCAGGTAGGCGAGCACGGCTTGGGCGCGGCGCTCGCTCAGGCTTAGGTTGGCGGCGGCGGTGCCCACGTTGTCGGTGTGGCCGGCTACCTCGACGCGCAGCTTCGGGTCCTGGCGCAGAAACTCGACGAGGCGGTCGAGCTCGGTACGCGAGCGGGGCTTGAGCGTGGCCTGGTTCGAGTCGAAGAAGAGGTTATTAAGCACGGCGCTACGGCCGGCCTGGGCGGGGTCGAGGTAGAGGTCGAGCGTAAGCGGGTCGAACTTCTGGGGCACCGAGTAGTCGAAGCTCAGGCTCTTGAGCAGGTGGCCGGGCGCAGTAGCGTACATGGCATAGGCGCGGCCCTCGTTGAGCACGGCCGTGTACTCGCCCGTTTCGGGGTCCGAGTACACCTGCTGAACGAGGGCGTTGGTGGCCAAATCAAAAATCTGCACCACCGCTTCGAGCGGCTTTTTGGTAACGGCATCCAGCACCCGGCCCTGGGCGTAAGTGCTCGTTTCGCGGGCGCGGGCGCCGGCCGGCACGGCCGCCCCGTAGAGCCGGATGGCCGGCGGCAGGCCCGGCGGGTCGGTGGGCTGGGGCGGCTCGGTGCGGGTGCAGTAAAGCCGCTGATTGTCGGACGTGATGAAGAGCGACACCTCGTCGGCGAAGGTGTTGAGCGGAAAGCCCAGATTGCGCGGGGCCGCCCACTGCCCCTGCTCGTCGAGCTCGGCCCGGAACATGTCGTAGCCGCCGAGCCCCACCCGGCCGTTGGTGCTGAAATACAGCGTGCTGCCGCTGGCGTGAATAAACGGCCCGAGGTCGTCGCGGCTCGTGTTGAGGGTCGGCCCCAGGTTGCGGGCCGGCCCCCACGAGCCGTCGGCCCCGAGGCGAGTCACGTAGAGGTCGTAGCCGCCCTGCCCGCCGCCGCGGTTCGAGGCGAAATATAGCGTCCGCCCGTCGGCCGAAAGTGAGGGCTGCGAGTCCCACTGCTTGGAATTGACGAGCTGACCCAGGTTGCGCGGGGCCGTCCACTGGCTGCCGCGCCGGTGCGAGAGGTACAAATCGCAGCTGCCCACCCCACCCGGCCGGTCGCAGCCCGTGAAGACGAGCGTTTTGCCATCGCCCGAAATCGTGGCCGCGCCCTCGTTGTCGCGCGAGTTGATGACGGCCGAAATCGACTGCGGCACCCCGAACGAGCCGTCGGGCGCGGCCGCGCTCAGCAGCACGTCCTCGTTTTCCTGGCCCCGCCGCTCGGGGTTGCGCCGCACGGTGAAAAGCAAAAACCGGCTATCGGCAGTAAGCACCGGGAAATACTGGTCCCGAAACTGGTTGAGCGGGGCCGGCAGCCGCGCCGGGGCCGGGCCGGTGGGCTGGGCCATAGCCTGGGCGGCAAAGTCGCAGTTCTGCAGCTGCAGCTGGGCGTTGGCCACCTGAACCGGACTGTTTGGCTTGGTTTGCAAGTAGTTACTGTAGGCCAGCCGCATGGTAGCGTAGTCGCCCACATCGGCGGCCAACCGGCCCAGAATGAGGTAGTCGGCCGCCCGACTGGCCTCGACGGGCAGCTTGCTTAGCCCTAACTTATAGGAGGCGAGCGCCGCGGCGCGGTCGCCGAGCGTGAGCTGCAACGACGCCTTGCGCAAGTACGGCTCGCCCAGGTCCGGGAATTTATCGGTCAGTTGCTGCCACACGACCAGCGCCTGCTGGGGCTGCCGGTCGCGGTAGTACAGGCTCTGGGCTTTTTCGTACAGGCTCCGCGCTTTGGCGTCGGTGATGCTGGCGGGGGGAGCCTGGGCGAGCACGGCCAGTGGCAGCAACAGGAGAAGTAGAAAGCGCATCATGATAAAAATTTCGCACGGCGTGGTACAGGAGTTTGCGAAGTTTCACGGAGTTCTATCGCTCCGTGAAACTCCGCGAACTCCTGTACCACGCCGTGCGACAAATGATTTTAAGGAATGTCCAAATATTTGTGCGTCTGCAGCGACACCTGCCAGCGCGGGTTCGTCTTCACATACTCAATCAGGGCGGGCGTCATGCGGGCGGCGCGGCTCCACTCCGGCTGCAAGTAGAGGCGGCAAGCGGCGGGCACTTGGGCAGCGCGCTCCTCGGCCCACCCGAAGTCACTGTCGTTGAAGACGATGATTTTCAGCTCGTCTGCCTGAGCGAGCACGTCAGGGCGCGGGGCCTTGAATTTCTTGGGCGACACGCAAATCCAGTCCCAGCTGCCGCTGAGCGGGTGCGCGCCGCTGGTTTCAATCCAGGTTTGAAATCCGGCCGCGCGCAGGGCGCGGGTCAGCGGGCCGCAGTCGTGCATGAGCGGCTCGCCACCAGTGATGACGACGTTGCGGCCGGGGTGCACAGCGGCCGCCGCTACCAGTTCGGCCAACGCCTGACGCGGGTGCGCATCGGCATCCCACGACTCTTTCACGTCGCACCACACGCAGCCCACGTCGCAGCCTCCAAGCCGAATGAAGTACGCCGCTCGTCCCGTATTAAAGCCTTCGCCCTGAATGGTATAGAACTGCTCCATGACGGGCAGTATCGTGCCCGGCGCGGCAGTATCAGGCGTGGGCAACAGCGAAATAAAATCGGAAACGGTAGACATAAAAGCACTAAGCGCGGGGCGCGGCCGGGGGTTCCGCGAAGGGTAAAGTTAGGTAGCGTGGACGCTGCGAGTCCGCGCGTGGGGCGGCTAACCGTTACGGCCTGAACTAACGATAGCACACGTGGACTCGCAAAGTCCGCACTACTTGGGATACACCTCCCCTTTCGCCGCGCGCAGCGTATTGAGCAGCAACATAGCAATTGTCATCGGCCCCACGCCACCCGGCACCGGCGTGATGCGCGAAGCCAGCGGGGCCACGCCCGCGAAATCCACATCACCCTTCAGTACGTAGCCGTTTTTTCGGCTCGGGTCGGGCACCCGAGTCGTGCCCACGTCGATGACGACTGCGCCCGGCCGCACCATGTCGGCCGTCACGAACTCGGGCCGGCCGATGGCGGCTACGATGATGTCGGCCGTGCGCGTGATGGCGGCCAGGTTCTGGGTCCGCGAGTGGCAGAGCGTCACGGTGCAGTTGGCCGTATCCAGGTTTTTGGCCAGCAAAATGCTCACCGGCGAGCCGACGATGTTGCTGCGCCCAATCACGACGCAGTGCTTGCCGCTGGTGGCGATGCCCTGCCGGGCCAGCAATTCCACGATGCCCGAGGGCGTGGCCGGCAGCAGGGCCGGCAGCCCGGCCACCATGCGCCCCATGTTCATCGGGTGAAAGCCATCCACGTCCTTATCGGGCCGGATGGCCTCAATCACCTTATCCGGGTCGATGTGCCGGGGCAGCGGCAGCTGCACGATGAAGCCGTCGATTTCGGGGTCGTCGTTGAGCGCTGCCACTTGCGCCAGCAAATCGGCCTCGCTCAGGTCGTCCTCAAACCGCAGCAGCGTACTTGCAAAACCGACCCGCTCGCAGGCCAGCACCTTATTGCGCACGTAGGTTTCGGAGCCGCCGTCGTGGCCCACGAGCACGGCCGCCAAGTGCGGGACTTTGCGGCCGGCCGCTTTTAATGCTGCCACCTCGGCAGCAATTTCCGCTTTGATGTCCTCGGCGGTTTGCTTGCCGTCAATGAGGTGGGTAGTCATAAAGAATAAAAAAATGCGTAGCTTCTGTGGAGAGCTGTTTTTAATTTGAAAAGTCGAAAGCGGCAGCTACATTAGCAGTGCGAATCAACATAACTCGCCATCCACTCCCATGACGAACAGAACTACCGCTGCTGTATTAGCCTTCTTCCTAGGAGGTTTTGGCGCTCATCGCTTCTACCTCGGCCGTACGCTGTCCGGCGTAATCTACTTGGTTTTTTGCTGGACGCTAATTCCTGCGGTCATTGCCTTCGTAGAGTTCATCATTTTATTAACGATGAGCGATGATGCGTTCAATCTGAAATATAATCAGGTAGCTGTTCACCAACAACAAATGCAACAGATGCAGATGGCTATGATGCAAGGACAGTTGGGCCAGATGCAGCAAAATCAACCGGCGCAGCAACGGTCGACTCCGTTGCCTAATTCAGAAACGACCACTGATTCTGACTCACTGACGACGTAAAAGCGGTAGGTTCATCAACTACAGCAGCGTAACTGTGATAACCTTATTGAGCATATCCACTCCAATCCAGCTATCCTGGTTTTCGGATGGAATACAATTTAGCAGGCTTTGAAAGTCTGAGTAGCATTTTTGAGACCTTTCGCCCAAGAAGATAACCAGTTGATAAATCTTCTGCTCCGCGTTGTGCGATTTTGTTTTGCCTTCTTCTACCCAGGCACGGGCTTCTATCCAGACCTTCCTTCTCAATTTGTTGGCACTAGCAGTTTGTTGCATCACATATTCTTCCCCAATTTCAGGAAGCATGATGCCATCACACCAACAACGCCGCTTGTTACTGTCGGCTGACCTAGCCAGCGTTCTGGAAATACTAAATTCAAGAACGTCAAAAAAGTCCTGCATTCACTAGCTTCAAGGAAATAAAGAAAGCGGCCTTTTTTAAGGCCGCTTTCTTTATTTTAGTCAATTTTCAACACCGCCAAAAACGCCTCCTGCGGAATCTCGACTGAGCCGACTTGCCGCATTCGCTTCTTGCCTTCCTTTTGCTTTTCGAGTAGCTTGCGCTTGCGCGAAATATCGCCACCGTAGCACTTGGCCAGCACGTTCTTGCGCATGGCCTTCACGCTTTCGCGGGCAATAATTTTCTGGCCGATACTGGCCTGAATGGCGATTTCGAACATTTGCCGGGGCAGCAGCTCGCGCAGTTTCTCGCACAGCCGGCGGCCCCACTCGTACGCTTTCGAGCGGTGGACGATGGCCGACAAAGCGTCCACCTTTTCGCCGTTGAGCATGATGTCGAGCTTCACCATGTCCGATTCGCGGAAACCAATTAACTCGTAATCCAGCGAGGCGTAGCCGCGGCTGATGGTTTTTAGCTTATCGAAGAAGTCAAATACGATTTCCGACAGCGGTAATTCAAACGTTAGTTCGACGCGCTCACTGGTTAAATACGACTGGTTTTTAATAATACCGCGCTTATCCATGCACAGCGTAATTATCGGCCCCACGTAATCGGCCTTGCTGATAATCTGCGCCCGGATGTACGGCTCCTCAATGTATTTGAGCAGATTCGGCTCGGGCATTTCGCTCGGCGCGTTGATAATTAATTCCTGGTCGCGGGTGCCTTTGGCGTGAAACTGCACGCTCGGCACGGTCGTGATGACGGTCATGTTAAACTCCCGCTCCAGGCGCTCCTGCACGATTTCCATGTGCAGCATCCCCAGAAAGCCGCAGCGGAAGCCGAAGCCCAGGGCGACCGACGTTTCCGGCTCCCAGACCAGCGAGGCATCGTTGAGCTGGAGTTTTTCCATGGCCGAGCGCAGCTCCTCGTACTCGCTCGTCTCGACCGGGTAAATGCCGGCAAATACCATCGGCTTGACATCCTCAAAGCCATTAATCATTTCGGTCGTGGGGTTGGAGACGAGCGTAATCGTGTCGCCCACTTTCACCTCGCGCGCCTCCTTGATGCCCGAAATCAGGTAGCCCACGTTGCCGGCGCCCATCTCCGGGCGCGGCTCCTGTTTCAAACCCAGGATGCCGATTTCGTCGGCTCCGTATTCCTTGCCCGTGGCCATGAAGCGCAGCTTGTCGCCCTTCTTCATGGTGCCATTTTTAATTCGAAATAAAACCTCGATGCCGCGATAAGAATTAAATACGGAGTCGAAAATCAGTGCCTGCAACGGCGCGTCCGGGTCGCCCTTCGGGGCCGGAATGCGCTCGCAAATAGCATTCAGAATCGCCTCGATGCCAATGCCGGACTTACCACTGGCGGGAATAATATCTTCTTTTTTACAGCCAATCAAATCGATTATCTCGTCGCTCACTTCCTCGGGCATGGCGTGGGGCAAGTCGATTTTGTTAAGCACCGGGATAATTTCCAGGTCGGAGGCTATGGCCAAGTAAAGGTTGCTAATTGTCTGGGCCTCCACGCCTTGCGACGAGTCCACAATGAGCAGCGCGCCTTCGCAGGCGGCGATGGAGCGCGACACTTCGTAGCTAAAGTCTACGTGGCCGGGCGTATCAATCAGGTTGAGCGTGTACTGCTCGCCCTTGTAGGTATACTGCATCTGGATGGCGTGGCTCTTGATGGTGATGCCGCGCTCGCGCTCCAAGTCCATGTTGTCGAGCAGCTGGGCCTGCATATCGCGCATGGCCACGGTGCTCGTGAATTCAAGGAGCCGGTCGGCCAACGTGCTTTTGCCGTGGTCGATGTGGGCAATAATGCAGAAATTACGAATATTTTTCAACGGAAAGCGAATTTAGAAGCGGTTACGAAGGTACGGGCGACGGGCGGGGCAAGCAAAGGTGGAACGACCGGCGCGGAGCCAGCGCAGACCACCATAGCCCGCCGTCCGTGTTCGCCAATTTGCTTTAGCTCAACGCCGCCGGGCCAATAACCGCCGCCGTGCGCGGCAAGTTTAGGCTGGTGGTACTCTTTGCTACACCTCCTGGAAGCTAGCTGACCGGTCTCGGCGTGCCCCCTGCGCCAGGGGCCGGCCCCTGAACCGTGGCGGCAGAAATCCGTTGGTAGCCTCATCGTTTCACTTCATCCTTTCCTGACTTATGGGTCTGACCCTTCAACAAGCGCAAACGGCCGTGCAGGCCGCGCACGAAAAAGCCCTCGCAATGGGCGTCAAAATGAACATCGCCGTCGTCGATGCCGGCGCTAACCTGGTGGCCTTCATCCGCATGGATGATGCCTGGCTCGGCTCGCTCGACATCTCGATTAAGAAAGCCAAAACGGCCCGCTTCTTCGACATGCCCACCGGCGAGCTGGGCAAGCTCTCGCAGCCCGGCAAACCCTTGTTCGGCATCGAGCACTCCAACGGCGGCCTCATCACGTTTCCAGGGGGCATTCCGCTCGTCGGCGACGGCGGCTTGGTGATGGGCGGTATCGGCGTGTCGGGCAGCACTGTCGAGGACGACCACGCCGTGGCCGAAGCCGGCGCGAAGGCTATCAGCGCGTAACGGCTTTATTGTTTTAGTTTTTTGAAAACGTCATGACTGGCCCGCTGCTGGGCATGACGTTTTTTTTATCCACTTTTCCAATTCCACAAGTATGGCTAGCAACAGAGGAGTCGTTTACCTCGGACCGGGCAAGGTCGAGGTGCAAAGCATAGATTTTCCGGAATTAAAAAACCCGAAGGGCCGCAAAATCACCCACGGCGTGATTTTGAAGGTGGTTTCGACTAACATTTGCGGCTCGGACCAGCACATGGTGCGCGGGCGCACCACAGCCCCGGCGGGGCTGGTGCTGGGCCACGAAATCACGGGCGAGGTAGTAGAGATTGGCGACGACGTGGAGTTCTTGAAGCCCGGCGACCTGGTGTCGGTGCCGTTTAACGTGGCCTGCGGGCGCTGCCGGACGTGCAAGGAAATGAAAACCGGCATCTGCCTGACCGTGAACGAGGGCCGCGCCGGCGGGGCCTACGGCTACGTGGACATGGGCGGCTGGGTCGGCGGGCAGGCCGAGTACGTGATGGTGCCCTACGCCGATTTCAACTTGCTCAAATTTCCGAATAAAGACCAGGCGATGGAGAAAATACGCGACCTGACTATGCTGAGCGACATTTTCCCGACGGGCTTCCACGGCGCGGTGAAGGCCGGCGTGGGGCCGGGCACGACGGTGTACGTGGCCGGGGCCGGGCCGGTAGGGCTGGCCGCGGCGGCTTCGGCCCAGCTGCTGGGCGCGGCCGTGGTCATCGTCGGCGACATGAACCTGGCCCGCCTGGCCCACGCCCGCTCGTTCGGCTGCGAAACGGTAGATTTGAACCAGCAGGCCAGCTTGGCCGACCAGATTGCCCAGCTACTGGGCGTGCCCGAAGTCGACTGCGCCATCGACTGCGTGGGCTTCGAGGCGAGCGGCCACGGGACGCAGGCCAAAACCGAAGTGCCGGCGGCCGTGCTCAACTCGCTCATGGAAATCGCCCGCGCGGGCGGCTCCATCGGCATTCCGGGCTTGTACGTGACGGCCGACCCAGGGGCCGCCGAGAAAGCGGCCCAAACCGGCAATCTCTCCATCCGCTTCGGGCTGGGTTGGGCCAAAAGCCATTCGTTTCACACCGGCCAAACGCCCGTGCTCAGCTACAACCGCCAGCTCATGCAGGCTATTCTGTACGATAAGGTGCAGATTGCCAAGGCCGTGAACGTGGAAGTCATCACCCTCGACGACGCGCCGCGCGGCTACCAGGAATTCGACAGCGGCGTGGCTAAGAAGTTCGTTATCAACCCGCACGGCCTGATTCCGGCGTAAACGTCGTTTTTGCAGCCTGCCGGGCGCGGCCGTTCGGGAAGTTCACGCAGAGAGCGCGGAGGCAGGCCGCGGAGGGCCGCAGAGCTGGATTTTTCGCAGCCACAGTTCAGCCACAGTTCAGCCACCGCCCAGCTCCCGACTAAATGGTAGCTGGGCGGTGGTCTTTTTGCGCGGTAGAAATCAAAATTTTACTTACCTTGCTCCCGCCATATCCTGTCTTAAACTTCCCACCCCCTGCCGCGCCCGCCGCCCCCAACCATGGAAAAGAACACCTATGACGCCATCGTAATCGGGTCGGGCATCAGCGGCGGCTGGGCGGCCAAAGAGCTGACGGAGAAGGGACTCAAGACTATTATGCTGGAGCGGGGCCGCAACGTGGAGCACATCAAAGACTACGTGAACACGGCCAAAGCGCCCTGGGAATTTGAGCACCGCGGCGGCAAAACCCAGGGCATGATTGCCGACTACCCGGTGCTCAACCGCGACTATCCGCTCAACGAAACCAACCTCAGCTACTGGGTCAATGAAAAAGAAAGCCCCTACGTCGAGGTCAAGCCCTTCGACTGGTTCCGGGGCTACCAGGTGGGTGGGCGCTCGCTGACGTGGGGCCGGCAGTCGTACCGGCACAGCGACTTCGACTTCGGGGCCAACGCCAAAGAGGGCATCGCCGTGGACTGGCCCATTCGCTACGCCGACCTGGCGCCCTGGTACAGCCACGTCGAAAAATTTGCCGGCATCAGCGGCTCGAAGGAAGGGCTGCCGCAGCTGCCCGACGGCGAGTTTATGCCGCCCATGGCCATGAACTGCGTGGAAAAAGACGTGGCCGCCCGCATCAAAAAACACTACGCCCACCGGCGCATGGTCATCGGCCGCACGGCCAACATCACCCGGCCCCACCACAACCGGGTGAATTGCCAGTACCAGAACAAGTGCTGGCTGGGCTGCCAGTTCGGGGCGTATTTCAGCACCCAGTCGGCCACGCTGCCGGCGGCCGTGGCCACGGGCAACCTCACGCTGCGGCCGTTTTCCATCGTTACCAAAATTCTCTACGACAAGGATACCAAGCGGGCCAAGGGCGTGGAAGTGCTCGATGCCGAAACCAACCAGACGATAGAATATTTCGCCAAGGTCATCTTCCTCAATGCCTCGACGCTGAACTCGACCTGGGTGCTGCTGAATTCGGCCACCGACGTGTGGCCCGGCGGGCTGGGCAGCAGCAGCGGCGAGCTGGGCCACAACCTGATGGACCACCACTTCCGGGCCGGGGCCACCGGCCAGGCCGAGGGCTTCGACGACAAGTACGAGTACGGGCGGCGGGCCAACGGCATTTACATCCCGCGCTTTCGGAACCTGTTCGGCGACAAGCGCGACTACCTGCGGGGCTTCGGCTACCAGGGAGGGGCGAGCCGGGAGGGTTGGTCGCGCGAAATCCCGGAGATGAGCATCGGGGCCGCTTACAAGGAAGCGCTTACCGAGCCGGGTCCTTGGGAAATGGGCCTGCTCGGCTTCGGCGAAACGCTGCCCTACCACGACAACCAAGTGACGCTCGACAAAACGAAGAAGGATAAGTGGGGCCTGCCGGTGCTGGCCATCGATGCCCACACCCGCGAGAACGAGCGGAAAATGCGCCTCGACATGATGGCCGATGCCCAGGAAATGCTGGAAAAAGCGGGCCTGAAAAACGTGAAAACCTACGACCGGGGCTACGTGCTCGGCGACGGCATCCACGAGATGGGCACGGCCCGCATGGGCCGCGACCCGAAAACGTCGGTGCTCAACGCCCACAATCAAGTCTGGGACGCGCCCAACGTCTACGTCACCGACGGCGCGTCCATGACCTCAGCCGCCTGCCAGAACCCCTCGCTCACCTACATGGCCCTCACCGCCCGCGCCGTGGACCACGCGGTGAGCGAGTTGAAGCGGCAGAATATTTAGGGCATTAGTTGTCAGTTACTTGTTGCCAGTTGTTAGCCCTGAACTGCCTGGCAACAAGCAACTGAAGCCCAAGCCCTGACGACTAACAACAAGCAACTGACAACTGATAACTAAGCAGTATGAACCGTAGAGATGCCCTCGCCCGCGTGGCCCTGTTGATGGGCGGCACCGTTATCGGGGCCGATTATTTCCTGACCGGCTGCTCGTCGCCCACTCAGGAAAAACAGGCTCAAACCGGCGCGGCCGGCGCGTCGAAAAAGGATTTTCTGAGCGCCAGCCAAATCGGCCTGCTCGATGAGGTAGGCGAGACCATCCTGCCGACTACTGCCGGCTCGCCGGGGGCCAAAGCGGCCCGCGTGGGCAGCTTCATGGCCGTCATGGTGCGCGACTGCCTCAAGCCCGAGGAGCAGAAAATTTTCCTCGATGGCCTTACCCAGCTCGACGAGCGCTGCCAGAAGGAAACCGGCAAGGCTTTTCTGGCCGCCACGCCCGCTGAGCGCACGGTTTTTATCACCAAGCTGGATAACGAGTTGAAAACCTCCACTCCTACTCGGCTCCCCAATGCCCCCATTCCTTATTTCGAAATGATGAAGCAATTCACCTTGCTGGGCTACTTCACGTCGGAAATCGGGGCCACCAAAGCTCTGCGCTACCTGCCCGTGCCAGGACATTACGACGGGAATTACGCCTACAAAAAGGGCGACAAAGCCTGGGCGACGAGCTGAGTAGCGCCGCTTTCTTTTGCGGCAAGCGTGGGACGCAGCCTTTGCTGCGTCGGGCGCTGGCACCGGCCAAACGATTCAACGATTGACGCAGCAAAGGCTGCGTCCTACCCCCCGCCCCATGATGAGCTCCGCCATCCGCCTGAAGCTGTCCGTGATGATGTTCCTGGAGTTTTTCATCTGGGGCGCTTGGTTCGTCACGTTGGGCACGTATTTGCTGCACGACCTGCACACTACTGGCACGCAGGTAGGCGCGGCTTTTCTGACGCAGTCCATCGGGGCCATCGCGGCCCCGTTCATCATTGGGCTGATTGCGGACCGCTTTTTCTCGGCCCAGAAAATTCTGGGTGTGCTGCACCTGGCCGGCGCGGCGCTGCTGTGGTGGGCCTCAACGGCGGCCGACTTCAGCACCTTCTACCCGTTCGTGCTCGCCTACATGGTGGTCTATATGCCCACGCTGGCCCTGGTCAATTCTATCTCCTTCCGGCAGATGCAAAACCCGCAGAAGGAATTCGCCAGCATTCGGGTGTTCGGTACGCTGGGTTGGATTATCGCCGGCCTCACCATCGGCTGGCTCAACTGGGAGCAGGGCGGCCACCTGGTACTGACATTTCGGATGGCGGCCGGCGCTTCGGCGCTGCTGGGCGCGTTCAGCTTCGCGCTGCCGCCCACGCCGCCCATCAAGAAAGCCGGCCCGAGCACCATCGGCGATATGCTCGGCCTGGAGGCCATCGGGCTGCTACGCAACCGCTCGTACCTGATTTTTTTCCTCGCCTCGGTGGCCATCTGCGTGCCGCTCTCCTTTTATTACGGCTTCACGAACCCGTTTCTCAACGAGGTGGGCATGAAGTCGGCCGCCGGCGTACAGAGCCTGGGGCAAGTGTCGGAGGTGCTGTTTATGCTGCTCATTCCGGCGTTCTTTGCCCGGCTGGGGGTCAAGAAAATGCTGGCTATCGGGATGCTAGCCTGGGTGGTGCGCTACGTGTGCTTCGCTTACGGCGACGGCCACTCGGCCTACTGGCTGCTGATTGCGGGCATCGTGCTGCACGGCATCTGCTACAATTTCTTCTTCGTGACGGGCCAGATTTACACCGACAACCTGGCCGGTGAGCAGTCGAAGAGCGCCGCCCAGGGCTTCATCACGCTGGCCACCTACGGCGTGGGTATGCTCATCGGCTCGCTGCTCTCGGGCCGCATCGTGGATGCCCACGTAATCAAAGTCAACGTGCACGACTGGCCCACCATTTGGCTCATTCCGGCCGGTATCGCCGCGGCCGTGCTCCTGGTGTTTTTGCTGCTCTTCAGGGACCAGCACGCGCCGGTGGCGGATGAGACGGTTAGCTACGCCGAGGCCACGGCCCGCTTGGAGGTATAAGTTAATCCAATAAGAACGTCATACTCCTCCTATGAAACTACGCCTGGGCATGATTGGGGGCGGGCCAGGCGCGTTCATCGGAGCCATCCACCGCCACGCCGCCGCCCTCGACGGCTTGTATGAGCTGAGCGCCGGGGCCTTCAGCAGCAAGGCCGAAAAGTCGCGGGCAATGGGCGAGCTGCTGGGTTTGCCGGCCGAGCGCGTGTACGAGTCGTACCAGGAATTAATTAATCAGGAGCGGGCGCGGCCCGCCGCCGAGCGGGTGCAGGTTATCAGCATCGTCACGCCTAACCATTTGCACTTCGCGCCGGCCAAATTGGCGCTCGAAAGCGGCTTTCACGTCATCTTGGATAAGCCGATGACCTTCTCGCTGGCCGAGGCGCACGAGCTGGCGCGGGTGGCTGCCGCCAGCGGGCGGCGGCTCTGCCTGACCCACACCTACACCGGCTACCCGATGGTGAAAGAGGCCCGGCAGCTGATTGCCGAAGGCGCCATCGGGAGCATCCGCAAGGTGTATGTCGAGTATCCGCAGGGCTGGCTCAGCGGCCCGGTGGAAAGCGAGAGCCAGCAGGCGGCCTGGCGCACCGACCCGGCCCGCAGCGGCGCGGCCGGCGCGATGGGCGACATCGGCACCCACGCCTTCAACCTACTCGAATACGTGACCGGGCTGCGAGTCGAGCGGCTTTGCGCCGACCTGCGCGCCGTGGTGCCCGGCCGCCGCCTCGATGACGACGGGGCCGTGCTGCTGCAACTCAGCGGCGGGGCCAGCGGCGTGCTCACGGCCACGCAAGTAGCGGCGGGCGAGGAAAATAACTTCCGCCTGCGGGTCTATGGCGAGCGCGGCGGCCTCGACTGGCAGCACGCCGAGGCCAACACGCTGCTGGTGAAGTGGCCCGACCGGCCCGCCGAAATCCGCCGCGCTGGCACGGGCTACGTCGGCTCCTTCGCCCGCCACAACGCCCGCACTCCCGCCGGCCACCCCGAGGGCTACCTCGAAGCTTTCGCCAATATTTACCGCAATTTCGCCCTGACCTTGCAAGCCGAGCTGGCCGGCCAAACTCCCACGCCCGAAGCGCTGGACTTTCCGGGCGTGGCCGAAGGCATCCGGGGGATGGCCTTCATCGAAACCGTCGTCGCTTCCAGCCAATCGGCCCAGAAGTGGACCGATTTTAGGGTCTGAGCGGCCCATAATTAACTATGACTACCATCCAGGGACCCGCTATTTTTCTGGCTCAGTTCATCGGCGATAAAGCGCCGTTCGATAGCCTGGCGGGCGTTTGCGCGTGGGCGGCGGGCCTGGGCTACCGGGGTATTCAGTTGCCCACCCTGGACGCGCGCTTCATCGACTTGCAAAAGGCGGCCGAAAGCCAAACCTACGCCGACGAAATACGGGGCGTTGTGCGAGCGGCGGGTTTAGAAATCACGGAGCTTTCGACCCATTTGCAAGGCCAGCTCGTGGCCGTGCATCCGGCTTACGACCAACTCTTTGACGGTTTCGCACCGGACGCTTGTCGCCACAACCCGTCGGCGCGGCAGCAGTGGGCCGTGCAGCAGCTGCTCTACGCGGCGCGGGCCTCTCAGAATCTGGGCTTGACGGCCTGCGCTACCTTCAGCGGGGCGCTGGCCTGGCCGCTGGTGTACCCGTGGCCGCAGCGCCCGGCGGGGCTAATTGAGACGGCCTTCGCCGAGTTGGGCCGCCGCTGGCTGCCGATTCTGAACGCGTTCGATGCCTGCGGCGTGGACTTGTGCTACGAGGCGCACGCCGGCGAGGACCTGCACGATGGCGTGAGCTACGAGCGGTTTCTGGCCGAAGTGCGGGACCACCCGCGCGCCTGTTTGCTCTACGACCCCTCGCACTTCGTGCTGCAGTGCCTAGATTATTTAGAATATATTGACATTTACCACGAGCGGATTAAGATGTTTCACGTCAAGGATGCGGAGTTTCGGCCCACCGGCCGGCAGGGCGTGTACGGCGGCTACCAGGGCTGGCCGGACCGCGCCGGGCGCTTTCGCTCGCCGGGCGACGGACAGGTGGATTTCAAAGCTATTTTCAGCAAGCTCGCCCAATACGATTTCCCCGGCTGGGCCGTACTAGAATGGGAATGCGCCCTCAAGCACCCCGAAGACGGTGCCCGCGAGGGTGCCCCGTTTATCAAAAACCATATCATCCGCGTTACTGACCGCGCTTTCGACGACTTCGCCGCCACCGCTGTCAACCCGGCTTTTAATGCTTCCTTGCTTGGGCTTTGAGCAATTAGGCTGGTACTTGCAGGCGGGTTTTCTCGCAGAGCTTTTCAGCCGACCTCGGCGAGCCTCCGCGTTTTGCCTCTGCGAACCTCTGCGAGAAAACCCGTCTGCAAGCCGGTGGCACAGGTTCTGTACTCACTAACCTTACTCTCCCCATGAAAAAACCTGCCCTTTTCCTCAGCCTCTGCGCCCTGCTCGCCGCCTGCGACACTGGCTACAAACCAGACGGCCCCGACCAGGCCCGTAGCGAAAAAGAAGCGGTCGCGCCCAGCAGTGACGGCACCGCCGGAGCCAACGAGGCAACCGTAGCCCAGCCGCCGCTGGCTAATGCAGGCGCAGCCCAGTCCGTCCCTGCGGGCCGCCCGCTGGCTCCCGGGGCCAAGCTCATCGCCGGCTCCGACTGCCTGGGCTGCCACAAGGAACAAGTGAAGCTGGTGGGGCCGTCGTACGTGGCCGTGGCCCAGAAATACCCGGCCACCGAAGCCAATATCGCCATGTTGACGGGCCGCATTATCAAAGGTGGCGTGGGCCACTGGGGCGAAGTGCCCATGTCGGCTCACCCCGCCCTGGCCGAAGCCGACGCGCGGGAAATGGTGAAATATATTCTGACCTTGAAATAGCCGGTATTGCGCCAAACGTTTCCAGATTCTTATTACTCCCCGCGCCATGGCCCACTCGCCCACTCGCCGGTCAGCACTCAAAAACCTGGTGGCCGGCACCGTCGCCGTAGGGGCTACGAGCGCGCTGGGCGGGTGGCTGCCCGCGGCAAAACCCAATGAAATGCTGGCGCTGAAAGGTAATATTCGCCACTCCGCCTGCCGTTGGTGCTACCAGGATGTGCCGCTGGAACAGCTCTGCGCGGCGGCCGCAGGCATCGGCCTGCGGGGCATTGACCTGGTGGGGCCGACCGACTGGCCGACGCTCAAAAAGTACGGCCTGGATTCGCCCATGTGCAACGGGGCCGAGCTTAACCTCACCGACGGCTTCAACGACCCGCGGTTTCACGGCGCGCTCCAGCAGCGCTACGCGGCCCTGATTCCGCAAGTGGCGCGGGCGGGGTTTAAAAACCTGATATGCTTCAGCGGCAGCCGCCGGGACCTGAGCGACGAGGCCGGCCTGGCCAACTGCGTGACGGGCCTGACGCCGCTGCTTAAGCTGGCCGCCCAGCACCGGGTGGTGCTGGTGATGGAACTGCTCAACAGCAAAATTGACCACCCCGACTACCAGTGCGACCGCACCGCCTGGGGCGTAGCGCTGGCCCGGCGGCTGGATTCTGAGAATTTCAAGCTGCTCTTCGACATCTACCACATGCAGATTGACGAGGGCGATGTTATCCGCACCATCCGCGAATTTCATCCCTACATCGCCCACTACCACACCGGCGGCGTGCCCGGCCGCCACGAAATCGACGAGACCCAGGAGCTAAACTACCCGGCCATTATGCGGGCCATTCAGGCTACCGGCTTCACGGGCTACGTGGCCCAAGAATTCATCCCGACCGCGCCCGACCAGCTCGCCTCGCTGCGTAGTGCCGTGCTGCTCTGCGACGTGTAGCCGGGACGCTGTTTCGTCCACCTCTCCCACCCTTCGCGAAACTTCGCGCGAAACGACGCTGCTCACCTAAACACCTTCGCATGAACCGCCTCCTACTAGCCACCGCTTTCCTGATGAGCACCCTGAGCGTTGCCTGCGCGCAACAACAACAGCAACCCGGTAAGCCTGAAGAAACGGAAGTTTACCAGCCCGTGCCGCCCGTCGTGGTGCCCGGCAAAACCGCCGCCGACCCGCCCGCCGACGCCCTAGTGCTCTTCGGCGGCCAAAACCTCGACCAGTGGGTATCAGCCGACAACCGCGCCGCGCCGGCCCAATGGACGGTAGCCGGCGGCATTTTAACGGTGAAAAAAGACCAGGGCAACATCGAAACCAAGCGCAGCTTCGGCTCCTACCAGCTGCATTTGGAGTGGCGCATCCCGGCCAGCATCAGCGGCACGGGGCAGGCGCGGGGCAATAGTGGCGTGTTTCTGGCCTCGACCGGCAAGGGCGACCTGGGCTACGAGCTGCAAATCGTGGACGCCTACCAAAATCCGACCTACGTCAACGGCATGGCCGGCAGCCTCTACAAGCAGGCCGTGCCGCTGGCCAACCCCGCCCGCCGGCCCGGCGAGTGGCAGACCTACGACGTAATCTGGACGGCCCCCGTCTTCGGAGCCAGCGGCGCGCTCGTATCGCCAGCCTACGCCACGGTGCTCTTCAATGGCGTGCTAGTCCAGCACCATCAGGCCCTGACCGGCCCCACGCTCTACATCGGCAAGCCCAGCTACGGCCCGGCCCACGGCCCGCTGCCCATCAAGCTGCAAGCCCACGGCGACAAAAGCGAGCCGCTGAGCTTCCGCAACATCTGGGTGCGCGAGCTGTCGGCTACGAAATAAAGCGGTGGCGGGCCGGCGACGCTAAATGCGCTTTCACACGCTGGCGTAACCGGGCACGTCCTCCACGCGGTAGTACACGGGCAGGCCGCGCTCCTGGGCCAGGCGTACGTCTGCATCGGCCCCGTTTGAGGGGCCGGCCAGCCGCAAAACGGCATCGCACTTTGCCAGGAGCCGGTGCGCTGCGGGATAGAGGATTTCCTCATAAGCGGCATCACCGGGGCGCGTGGAACCTGCCAGCGCCAGCAGGGGCAGCGCCACCCACTCACCAATCATGGGTAAATGGCCGGCGCGAAATAGCGGCAGAGCGGCCGCTTCCAGGGCACGTAGGTTGGCGGCCATGCGCTCCGGGTCGTCGTTGGTGCCGCTGCGGTAGGGGCCGGCAATGAGAATCGTCATGATGGTGAGAGGCAGGGAGTTGAGGTGGAAATCAGGCCGCGAGTTGCTGTAGGCGCAGGTATTGCAGCAGCATGATGGTTTTGCCGTCCTGAATTTCGCCGCTGGCCACCATCGCCAGCGCCCGCCGAAGCGGCAGTTCCAGTACGTCAATTTCCTCTTCTTCAACTCCCCCGCCCCCTCGCCGCTCGGTGGCTGCGGAGTATTCGGCCAGGTAAAAAAAGAGCCGTTCCGTTACGGAGCCCGGGCTCATGTAGGCCTCCATAACGCGCTGCACGGCGCTGAGCTGGTAGCCGGTTTCTTCCTGGGTTTCGCGCCGGATGGCATCGTCCGGGTGGTCCTGGTCGAGCAGGCCGGCGCATGTTTCAATTAGCATCCCCGAAGGGTTGCCATTAACGAAGGTGGGCAGGCGAAACTGCCGGGTGAGAATGACGGTGTCGGTGGCGGGATTATGGAGCAGAATCGTGGCCCCGTTGCCACGGTCGTAGGCCTCGCGCGACTGCGTTTCCCACGTGCCGTTTTTGCGCTGATAGTCAAACGTGACCTTACGCAGCGTGTACCAGTTATCGGATAAAATGACCTGCTCACGCAGGCGGATACGCTCGTTCATGCTGGTTCAGTCGTTCGTTTATGTTTGGTTGTGTTTCTTTGTGATTATATAACCGCAAGTAACGAACTTTCCGTGAATTTCCAGCTTCGCAAACAGCATATTCTGACCCTGCTGGCCCAGCGCGGCAGTCTGGAAGTAGCACAAGTAGCCCAGCAGCTCCAGGCGACACCCATTACTGTCCGGCGCGATTTGGCGCAGTTGGCCGACCAGGGCCTGCTGGTGCGAACGCACGGCGGGGCCGTGCGGCCCGGCGTAGCCAAAAACCCGGTGGCTTTTGCCCGCAAAGCCGCCGCCAACCCCGACCAGAAGGCCTATATCTGTCGGCTGGCCGCCGCTGAGGTGGCCGTCGGCGACACCATTTTTATTGACTGCGGCAGCACAACACTGCCCCTGTGCGCCCTCGTCCGCCACCTTAAAATTCGAGTGGTCACCAATTCTCTACCCGTGCTCTTCGAGCTAGTCGGCTCGGCCGCGCAGGTAGTGCTGGCCGGGGGCGAAGTGGATGCCGAGCGGCAGGCCACGCACGGCACCGTAGCGGTCGAGCAGCTCCGCCGCTACCAGGTCGATAAAGCCTTTCTGGGAGTGGATGGCTTCTCGTTGCGGCGGGGCCTGACGGCCAACAGCGAAGCGGAGGCGGCCATCAGCCTGGCCGTGGCCGCCGGGGCGCGCTACACCTACCTACTCTGCGATGCCAGCAAGCTGGAGCAGGACAAGTATTTTCAGTTTGCTCCTTTGTCCAGCGTCGGCACCCTGATAACGGATTCTGCGGCCCCGCAAAAAGTGCTGGCGCAGTACCAAAAGGCGGGCTTACGAGTGCTATCCTGAAGCTAGTCAGCGCTTGACGCAGCCACGCTACCTCAGGTTTTGGCGAATGTAGGCTAGGCTCTGGCGCACGCTGTCGAAGGGCGAGCCGGGGGTGACATCTTGCTCCACGAAAAAATATTTTAGCCCGGCCAGCTTGGCTTGAGCAAATATCTTTTTAAAATCAATGCTGCCGCTGCCTACTTCCGTGAACGAGTGCGGGGCGACCTTGTCCATGTCCTTCACGTGCCAGAGCGGGAAGCGGCCGGGGTGCTGCTTAAAGAGCACCAGCGGGTCGTGGCCGGCTTTAGTCACCCAGTACAGGTCCATTTCCATCTGCACCAACTTGGGGTCGGTAGCCAGCAGCAGGTCGTAGGGCAGTTGGCCGTTCTGGGCCTCAAACTCGAAGTCGTGGTTGTGGTAGCAGAGCTGGATGCCGGCTTTGCGGCTGCGCTCGCCGGCCTTGTTGAGCTGCTCGGCCACGAACTTGTAGTGGTCGAGCGTGCCGCGCTCCGAGTCGAGCAAGTAGGCGCAGACCATGTACTTAATGCCAGCGACGGCCGCATCGTCCACGGCCCGGTCCCAGTCGTGGAGCAGGGTGCCTTTGGTCGGGCTGCCGTTTTGCTGCGCTTCGCCCAATAGGTAATGGCTGCTGGGCATAACCAAGCCGTTTTGCTTGAGCAGCGCGGCGAAGGCCGCCGGGCTGCTCCCGTAAAATTGCTGGCTGCCGGTGTAAGTGGCTCCTTCCACCGAGTTGTAGCCGATTTTGGCCAATTGCGCCAGTGTGCCGGCCGGGTCCTTGGCCATGGCCTCGCGCACGGTGTAGAGCTGCACGCCGAGGTAGCGTTTGGGGGGCGCGGCCAGTGCGCTGGGTACCAGTAAGGTACCAGTGGCAAAAAGCGCGGCCGAGGCCAGAAAATTGCGGCGGGAAGTCATGGGCGGGAAAATTAAGTGGCGTGGAAAGGCAGTGTTACGCGCAACGAACCTGCGCCGCTGAAAACCCCGGGGCAAGCGGCGCACTGCAACAAGGTAGGAGTCAGCGGGCGGTTTTTGTTTCTTCGCGGCCGGCTGGCTTCTGCATCGGCGGCTCTGGTCAGGGCCGTCCCCTGCCCCCAAAACGAAACGCAGCCCGCCCGCCGCAGGCGTTTCCGTACCTTCGCCACTGGTTTTCCACCCTAACGAAAACGGGGTACCTGTCCCGTTCGACCCACTGCTATGCACCCCGCTCCCACCGCGCCCTACAAGCCCCTGAACCACATTCGCATCGTGACGGCCGCCGCTTTGTTCGACGGCCACGACGCGGCCATCAACATCATGCGCCGCCTCATTCAGAGCAGCGGGGCCGAAGTCATCCACCTCGGCCACAACCGGGCGGTGCAGGAAATCGTGGATTGCGCCATTCAGGAAGATGCCCAAGCCATCGCCATTACGAGTTACCAGGGCGGGCACAACGAGTATTTCAGGTACATGTTTGATTTGCTGAAGGAGCGCGGCGCGGGCCACGTCCGCATTTTCGGCGGCGGCGGCGGGGTTATTCTGCCCTCCGAAATTAAGGAACTGCAAGCCTATGGCATCACCCGCATCTACTCGCCCGACGACGGCCGCGCGATGGGCCTGCAAGGCATGATAAACGACTTACTTGAAAAATGCGACTTCCCCACGGGTCAAAATCTGAACGGCGAAGTCAGTCATTTAAAAGAGCGTGACGCGCGCAGCATTGGCCGCTTGATTTCCGCCGCCGAAAATTTTCCGGAGGAGTTTGAGCGAATTAAAAATCAATTAATCGGGCGATTACAATCTGGCGAAAATAACGGCCACAACGCAGGAGCCACCGCTGAAAACCAAGCACCAAGCACCAAGCACCAAGCACCAATACTAGGCATTACGGGCACGGGCGGTGCGGGCAAGTCGAGTCTGGTAGACGAATTAGTACGTCGATTTTTATTCGATTTTCAGGATAAAACCCTGGCTATTATTTCGGTGGACCCGAGCAAGCGCAAAACCGGCGGGGCGCTGCTCGGCGACCGCATTCGGATGAATGCCATCAATTCGCCGCGCGTGTACATGCGCTCGCTGGCCACGCGCCAGAGCAATCTGGCGTTGAGCAAATACGTGCAGGACGCGGTGGACGTGGTACGCGCCGCCGACTTCGATTTAATTATTCTCGAAACCAGCGGTATCGGGCAATCTGATACCGAAATTATCGAGCATTCCGACGCGAGCCTCTACGTGATGACCCCGGAATACGGGGCGGCTACGCAGCTCGAAAAAATCGACATGCTCGATTTCGCCGACGTCATCGCGCTCAATAAATTCGACAAGCGCGGCGCGCTCGATGCCCTGCGCGACGTGCGCAAGCAGTATCAGCGCAACCATAATCTGTGGGACGCGCCCACCGACACGATGCCCGTGTTTGGCACCATCGCCTCGCAATTCAACGACCCCGGCATGAATCGCTTGTACCGGGCCGTGCTGCAATCGCTGGAAGAAAAAACCGGGGCCGCTTTCGCGTCGCAGCTAGACACCAGCGCCCAGGATTCCGAGAAAATATACATCATCCCGCCGCACCGCACCCGCTATTTATCGGAAATAGCGGAATCCAACCGCGCCTACGACCAGCGCGTGCGCAAGCAGGCCGAGATAGCGGAGGTAGCCGGCGCGTTTGCTAAGCTCGAAACGTATTATGGCACCGATAAAAATAAAGCCGAAAATACACCGATTGAATTTAGCAAAGAGCGCGAAAAGCAGCTTCGTCGCCTCGATGCCGACAGCCAGGCCATTCTGGAAAATTGGGAAGCCACGCTCCAAAACTACCGCGACCCGGAGTACGTCTATGCCGTCCGGGGCAAGGAAATCCGGGTGCAGACGCATACTAAGTCGCTCTCGGGCAACTTGATACCGAAGGTGGCCGTGCCGCGCTACACCGGCTGGGGCGACCGTCTGCGCTGGGCGATGCAGGAGAATTTCCCCGGTTTTTTTCCCTACACGGCGGGCGTATTCCCATTCAAGCGCGAGGGCGAGGACCCGACGCGTATGTTTGCCGGCGAGGGCGGGCCGGAGCGTACGAACCGCAGATTTCATTACGTGAGCCTGGGCCTGCCGGCCAAACGCCTGAGCACGGCTTTCGACTCGGTGACGCTTTACGGCGAAGACCCCGACCACCGGCCCGACATCTACGGTAAAATCGGCAACGCGGGCGTGAGCGTCTGCTGCCTCGACGATGCCAAAAAGCTCTATTCAGGCTTCGATTTGAGTAGCCCCAGCACGTCGGTGAGCATGACCATAAACGGCCCGGCCGCGACCGTAGCTGCGTTTTTTATGAACGCGGCCATCGACCAGAATTGCGAGAAATACATCCGCGAAAACGGTTTGGAAGTGGATGTGGAGGCTAAAATAACGGCTATTTATGAAGCCAAGAATCAGCTCCGTCCGCGCTACCAGGGCGACTTGCCCGCAGGCAACGACGGCCTGGGCCTGCTGCTGCTCGGCACGACCGGCGACCAGGTATTACCCGCCGAAATTTATCAGGAAATAAAAGCCAAAACGCTGTCGCAAGTGCGCGGCACCGTGCAGGCCGATATTCTCAAGGAAGACCAGGCGCAGAATACCTGTATTTTCAGCACCGAGTTTGCGCTGCGCCTGATGGGCGACGTGCAGCAGTATTTCATCACTGAAAAGGTGCGGAATTTTTATTCCGTGTCCATCTCCGGCTACCACATCGCCGAAGCCGGCGCCAACCCGATTACGCAGCTCGCGCTCACGCTTAGCAACGGCTTCACGTTCGTGGAATACTACGTGAGCCGCGGCATGAGCGTGAATGACTTCGCGCCGAATCTGTCGTTCTTTTTCTCGAACGGCATCGACCCCGAATACGCCGTTATCGGCCGCGTGGCGCGCCGCATCTGGGCCAAAGCCATGAAGCTGAAGTACAACGCGGATGCGCGCTCGCAGATGCTGAAGTATCACATCCAGACTTCGGGCCGCTCGCTGCACGCGCAGGAAATCGACTTCAACGACATCCGCACGACCTTGCAGGCGCTGTACGCCATCTACGACAACTGCAACTCGCTGCATACCAACGCCTACGACGAGGCCATCACTACACCCACCGAAGAGTCGGTGCGCCGCGCGATGGCCATTCAGCTCATCATCAACCGCGAGCTGGGCCTGGCCAAAAACGAGAACCCGCTGCAAGGCGCGTTCATCATCGAGGAACTGACCGACCTCGTGGAGAACGCGGTGCTGCTCGAATTCGACCGCATCACCGAGCGCGGCGGCGTGCTCGGCGCGATGGAAACAATGTACCAGCGCGGCAAAATCCAGGAGGAAAGTATGCACTACGAGATGCTGAAACACACCGGCGAGTACCCGATTGTCGGCGTAAACACTTTCCTCTCCTCCAAAGGCTCACCCACGGTAGTGCCCGCCGAAGTCATCCGCGCCACGGAAGAGGAAAAGCAGTATCAGATTACGATGCTCAATCTATTGCACGAGCGCAACGCCGAAGCCGCCCCGGCGCGGCTAAAGCAGCTTCAGCAAATTGCCGTAGTGAACTGTAATTTGTTTGCCGAGTTGATGGAGACGGTAAAATACTGTTCGCTCGGGCAGATTACGAATGCGTTGTTTGAGGTCGGTGGGCAGTATCGGCGGAATATGTAGGTCTGCACGTTCATATTATTCGGACAACATCAGTCCCAGCTAACATCAAATTTCTGAATCATGAATAATAAGACATCCATAGCCGTTTCTTATTGGGCTCATCCACTTGGAGGCGGCAAATTTATTGATTTCGTTGAAATTAATGAATTCGAGAAGGACTTATCTACTGACTTTAACGTGTTCTTGAGGGGTAGAGCGACAGATGCGCTAGGGGGTGGGCTTTACGAGTTAGTAATGGTTATTTTCCACAATGATACAGTTCATGATACACTTCTGTTGATTGGAGGCTATCTTAGTGATGAGGTTAAAGATGCCGCTAAAGAGTGGCTCAAGAAGCACATTGGAGACCCAATCAAAACTGCTTTTACCAAACTTAAAAGTCGAAACGAAGATAAAGCACCTGATATTGACCGTTTAGAAATAGTCTTCAAAGACGTAAACTTCATCATATACAATATTTTTCCTGATGGCATTGTGCAAAATATTGATGTGGTTCTCGATTTATTTGGAGCAAGATTAGGTGGGTTTATCAGCGAAGGGCAATTACCCTCTTACGTCTATGTGCCTGTTTTCCACGATAAAGAAGCAGAAAGTAGTAGTTGGAAAAAACGTCCTGTTTACCGCAAACCTGAAAAGATTGACGAAACTATTCGTAATGTGAGCAGTGATGATTACCTAAAATATTGGGGGTTATTTTATACAGGCCAAGTGGAACAATGTAAGGTGTACGAGGTCAGAACAAAGACCTTTGTTAATGCTGATTTACAATCTATTGAATTTGGCACGTTCTGACTCGCATCTCGTTGACGTATCGTTTGAGTGGCGTAGGTGTATTTTCAATCGCAGCCTGCCTGCTGAGGTTGTAAACGAGCCATTTTCAGCGAGCCACGGCACGAGGCCCAGTCGCCCCTACGCCTCTCAACTCACTACCGCTGGTGCGTCTGCACAAAATCCAGCGTTACCTGACGCTTGCCCAGCGGGGCGAGTACCCGCAGGCCGTCGGCTTCGTCGAAGCGGGGCAGATAGACGTAGCCGCGCACTTGCTGGCCGGGCAGCAGCCGGCCGGGGCGCAGGGCGAAGTCGCGGAGCCGCGCGGCCGCGCCGGCCATTGCTTCGGCCGTTACGGCTTGGCTGGCCCGGCGGGCGCTGGCTACGGCGGTGTACGTCCAGGCCGCTTCGTGGAGCAGGTCGCGGGTGGCGGCCTGGGCACGGGTTTCGCGGGAGGAGCGGGTGATGCTGGCGATGTCGGTGGCCACCGATACGGCTACCAAGGCCAGGCCCAGCCAATCGGGACGGCGGGCGCGGGCGGCGGCCTGGTCGGCACCGGCTTGCAGCCCGGCGATGACCGGCTCGGGGTCGAGGGCGGGCAGCGGCGCGGAGGGCAGCGCCGGCCAGGGACCGTGCAGGCTGGCGGCGGCTACGGCGGCGGGCACTGATTCGCCGGGCCGTACCCGGCGACGGGCGGGCAGCGCGTTGGTTTGGCGCAGCGGGATGCTGGCAAAGGCAGCGGGAGAAATTAAGACGGTATCGGGCGAGTCGTTGTGGTA
Organism: Hymenobacter sp.; assembly: GCA_025353905.1. Lineage (GTDB taxonomy): Bacteria > Bacteroidota > Bacteroidia > Cytophagales > Hymenobacteraceae > Hymenobacter. The sequence goes on along the minus strand of JANXNW010000277.1, from coordinate 2,312 downwards.
CTCGACCTCAAACACCAGCCACTGCGGCTCGTAGCCCTGGAAGCGCACGGCCAGCGACACCCCATTGGCGGCGGTTTCGAGGTGGGGCGCTGCGCTGGACGGGGCGGTTTGCCCGGTCTGTCCAGTATTGGGCTGGGCCGGACGAACGCCCAACAGGTAGCTGGGGGCGCAGGCTGTGGCCAGCAGGGCTAGCAGCGCCAGGAGCGGACGACAGGAATGGATGGGCATGGCTGCGAAGCGAATAGAACACAAAGGCAAGGTACCTAACCGACGGCAGAAATTGCCGAACTCGCAGAAAGCGCAGGGGAGGGTAGAGCAGCGAAATGACAAGCGCAATTCCGCTTTGGTTAGCCCTTGCCGCCCGGTGGCACATGGCTCGCTGAGTCGGGCGCGCGCCCTTGATTCAGCTGGGGCACAGGCATGCCCGGTGGCAACGCAACCGCTGCCACCTGCTACTTTAGCCGCATGAAGTGCCTCCCCTACCTCAGCTTACTGCTGCTGCTGACGGCCGTTCCAGCCGAAGCCCAAAGCCTGGCCGGCACCTGGCAGGGAGCCGAAGACCCCGCAGCGACCCGCTACTACCCCTCAGTGCTGCGCTTACGGGGTGGGGCGGGAGCAGCCGTTTCGGGTGTGCTTTATGAAGAAATAGGTCCCTTACCCGGGATTACGGTTATGTTTCAGGTGGAAGGAGCGCGCGCTGGCAACGCGCTGCGCATCAACCGCATGCGCAAGCTCCACGAAACCGGGCAGACGGAAAACAGCTTCTGGTGCATGGGCACCATTGCACTTACCTTCGACGCGGCCCAGGAAAAACTGACCGGCCGGGCTACCTACGAGCCCGACGGCGACTGCGACACGGGCGAATTCGTCTTCTACCGCGTCCGGCTAAAGTCGGCGGCCACCGTGCCGGCGGGTGTGCCCACGACGTTGCGCGTGTCGGGAAAGGCGGTGCGCTGGTACGCCGACACGGCTTGCCTGAAGCTCGTGGCCACCGGTAACACGTTCAAAACCAAGCTTTCTAAAACTAAAACGTTTTATCTGAAACAGGGCTTTTTTCCATCGGCTGAAAGCGGGGCTGTGCCCATTACGGTGGGCATGAGCGGGGCCGTGGCCACTCGTAAGCGGCCCGCCCTGGCCCAGCCTAAGCGCCTGGCTGCACCGGCACCATTGGCACCAGCGACCGTCGCCGTGGCTCCGGTCGCGCCCGACACGCTGGCCGCGCGGGTGTTGCTGCCGCCGGCCGGTGCGGCCCCGTTGCGGCTACCCACGGTGCTCTTCAAGCTCAGTACGCCGCTGTTGCTGCCCAGCGCCTACCCGGCCCTGGACCGTTTGGCTGCCGCCCTGCGCGCACAACCAGCCGTGCGCCTGCGCGTGGTGGGCCACACCGACCGCCTGCCCGGCGACAGCCCCGCCCAGAACCAGCTGCTGAGCGAGCAACGTGCCGCCGCCGTCAAGGCGTACCTAGTGAGAGCCGGCATCGCGGCCGACCGCCTCGAAACAGCCGGCTACGGCGATACCCGGCGCCCGTACCCCTCGCCCGACGTGCGCAACCGCCGCGTCGAAGTCGAGCGCCTGCCTTGAGAACTTAGAGCTTAGATATTAGAACTTAGATATTAGAGCTTAGAACTTAAATGTGGGCCTTTCACAGAAGCTGTCTCACATCTAAGTTCTCATCTCTAAGCTCTGAAACCGCGGGATTACCTTTACTGCCCTCGTTTTCGCGCATGGTCCTTCCCTATTTGCTTACCCTGCCCACCCACGGCGCGCCCGACCACGGCTGGCTCAGCGTGGCGGAACCGCCGGATTTGCCGTTTGCCGTGCGGCGCTCATACTGGACGTATGGCGTGCCGACCGGGCACGGTCGCGGCCGGCACGGACACCGCACCCTCGAACAATTGCTGGTGGCCGTTAGCGGCGAGTTGCGCGTCACGCTGGAAGGGCCAACCTTTGCCCGCCACACCTTTCTGCTCACGCACCCCGACCAGGCGCTGTACGTGCCGCCCGGTCATTGGCACGAAGTCGTGTTCGGGACCAAAGCCGTATTGCTGGCGCTGGCTTCGCACGAATACGACGAGGCCGATTACGTACGGTAAGTTTGTTGTTTGTTGTTTATTGCTTATTGTTTTTCATACACCTCTAACTCACAGACTACGAGGCATTTATTGAAATTATACATTAGACTTGTTGCGAGAGATAGTCAAGTACTTATGTAGAAGTTCCAGAGGCCTGCACAGAGGCCTACAATGTCATTATAGCGGTCCAAGTCATGCATCCGTAAACGGTCGCTTAAAATCCGGTAACGTTTCAGCCCA
>JANXNW010000256.1 GCA_025353905.1 Hymenobacter sp. | reverse complement strand
CTGCTCCGCATCAACGAAGGCAAGCTCACGGCCGAGCAAATCGAAACCCACTACGACGACTACGCCCGCGAGCTGAAGTGGAGTCTGATTCGCAACAAAGTGGTGGAGCAGCAGAACTTCCGCGTGTCGCAAACCGAGATTGAGGACCGCGCCCTCGACCGGCTCATGCAGCAGTTTGGCGGGATGAGCACCAACGACGACATGCGCGAAGCCATGCGCAGCTACGTCAGCAAGCAGCTCCAGGCCGACAACGGCAAGCAGTACGTGGACACCTACGAGGCCATTCTGGCAGAGCGTGTGGTCGAAAACTTGCGCGGCAAAGTTGTTGTTAAAGCCCTGCCGGTAACGGCCGCCGAATTCCGCACCCGAAACGAGGAATAGACCTCTCGAATTGGTTTTGTGAATTGAGAACGCCTTTACGCCCCGCGTGAAGGCGTTTTTTTGTCGTAGCGCGGAGCCTTTGCTCCGTGCTTTTCGGCCGGCCCACCACGCGGAGCGAAGGCTCCGCGCCACTTCGCTTTCTCCACCCGCACGAGCTTGCCGCTCGTGCCACATTCTTACCCCATGCTAAATAAACAAGAGTTTCGCAAGTTTGCCGTCAAAGGCCAAGGCCTCAACGGGCTGGGCGTGGACCAATACATCCGCCACGTAGAGGGCCAGACCCGCGGCGGGCTGATTATGCCGACCGGCATGACGCGCTCCGTGATTGAGGAGCGCCCGACGCGCTTCGCCGAAATCGACGTGTTCTCGCGCCTGATTATGGACCGCATCGTGTTTTTAGGTACGGCCGTGGACGACTACGTGGCCAACATCCTGACGGCGCAGATGCTGTTTTTGGAGTCGGCCGATGCTAAGAAGGACATCCTGCTTTACATTAACTCGCCGGGCGGCTCGGTCTATGCCGGGCTGGGCATCTACGATACGATGCAGTTCGTGAACCCCGACGTGGCTACCATTTGCACCGGTTTGGCGGCTTCGATGGGCGCGGTGCTGCTGGCGGGCGGCGCGGCCGGCAAGCGTTCGGGCCTGGTGCACTCGCGGGTGATGATTCACCAGCCGAGCGGTGGGGCGCAGGGGCAGTCGTCGGACATCGAGATTACGGCCCGCGAGATTCTCAAGCTCAAGAAGGAGCTGTATGACATTTTGGCCAAGCACACCGGCAAAACCTACCAGGAAATCCACGACAACTCGGACCGCGACTACTGGATGCGGGCCGACGAGGCCAAAGAGTACGGCCTGATTGACGAGGTGCTGGAGAAAAAAGCACCGCAGATTTAAGCGGATTGCACGGCTGGGTCGGGTTTCGGTGGCGTTAGGGTTCATCCTCACGCCCACCGAAATCCGACCCATTCGTTTAATTCGCTAAATCTGCGATTTAGACTTACTTCCCCGTCGTCAAATAGCGCACGGCCCGTTCGAGCACCTCGTCGCGGCCCGCCCGGATGCCCGCCAGCGTGGGTCGGACCAGAATTTTGGGTTGCAGGCCCACCTGCTGGAGCTGGCGGCCGTCGGCGTGGCGCACATCGTGGCCGCTGAACGCGAGGGTGATGCCGCCGGGAATGGCGAAGCTCGTCACGTCGCCGTTGGCCCCGGCCGTGGGCGAGCCGATGAACTCGGTGCCGTTGGCGGCTTCGAAAAACAGGCCCGTGTGCTCAGCCTGGCTCTGGGTGCGCTCGTCAATGAGCATCACCGTTTTGCCCCCGTACACGGGCTTGCCGGGCTTACCAGAGTTGGGGGGCAGGGTTTGGGTGAAAAACATTTTCTCGGTTACGAGGCCGTTCTCGTCGCTCAGGCTGGGCGTGGTGGGCGTGTAGCGGAAGAAGTTGGCGGCGGGCGGCTGGGGCCGCCGGCTCAGGCGCGGGGCAATGGTCCAGGCCGTGCCGTGGGGGTAGCCGCGCATATCGAAAATAATAGCTTTCGTGTTTTTGAGCGCCTCAAACATCTTGTCCGTGTCCTCGCTGTCGAGCCGGTCGAGGTCCACGTAGCCGAGGTTGCCGGGCAGCACCCGGAAGGCGGGCCGGGGGTCGGGCGGGGGCACGAGCCGGCTGCCGGGCTGGGCGATGAGGCGCACGGTTTTGGGCCGGTTGTCGGCCCCGAGCAGCGTGAGATTGATGGGCGCGCCAACCGGGGCGCGCAGCAGGCGGTAGGCGATATAGCGGCGGCGGGTCCACTCGTTGGAAGCGGGCTGGATGGCGGCCAGGCGGGCGACGCGGGCGGCGACGGGTTCGCCGTTCACGGCCGTGAGCACGTCGCCCACCCGCAGCCCTTTCACTCGCAGCGAGTCGCCGTAGAATTTGCTGATAACGGGCTGGTTATCGATAAACTTGAGGTCTGCCAGCGCGCCGCCCGCCCCCACGTAGTCGCGGATGGCTTGGGAATTGATGGTGCCGTGGCCGTCCTGGATGTGGCGGTACAAATGGGCCACGGCCAGGGCGTAGGCCGTGGCATCGGGGGCGGCGGCCAGCTCAGCCAGGGCCGGGCGTAGGGCCGCGTCCCAGCTGGTGGGCCACAGCTCGCGGTAGGCGTGGAAATAGTGAATGACGGCCCACATCTTGGCCCCGGCCAACATACGGTAGCCGAGCGCGGGGTAAGTGCCGGGGGCGTAGGCCGGGGGGCCGGCCGCGCCGGGACCAGCGGCCGGCGGACCGGAACTGGCGATAACCGGGCCGGGCCGGGGGCCGCGCACCTGGGCCAGCGCGTAGGCCGCCGCGCTCTCGGGCCGCACGGTGGGCGGCAGCGCCTCGATGCCCCGCACACCCAGGCTCCCGTCGAGATTGACCAGCTCGCCAGTCCGCAAGACCACCTTGATAGTCTCGCTAAACGCAAACGTGGCGGTGCTGGCCAGGGCTGCGTCGGAGAGCGGGCCGGCCCCGAAGAGCCGCACCTGGGGCTGACCTTGCAGGGCGTAAAAGCTGGCCGGCAGGACCGTGTTTTCATTCACCAAGATGGCTGTAGGCCGCGCACGGGCCGTTTTAGTGGGTTGAATGACCTCGCCGGGGCGGGTGTAGAAGTACGAGTAGTAGCCGCCGCTGCTGCTGCCGTCTTCGGGGGCAAACCCGCTGTGGCCGCGTCGGCGCATGGCCGGCTCGCGGCAGGGCCGGGTCGTGAGTGCGCGCGGCAGGCGAGTATAGCTTAATGCGTAGGCGAAGCCGCCGGTTTGCTCGTCGGTCAGCGGGCGGGGGCTACGCAAGTCGAGCAGCACGGCGCGGGCGCGGGGCAGCCACTCGGCGAAGCGCCCCACTCGGGCGACGGCCGCTTCGTAGTTATCGGCCCCGGCGTAAGCATTGGTTTGCAGCACGAGCGTGCTATCAGCCCCCCAAAACACCCGCAGCGAGTCGGCGGCCGAGGCCGGAGCAGTCGCTTCAGGGCCAGCGAGCCGCACGGTGGTGGCCGGGTCGCCGAGTACGGTCAGCAGCCCGCGCAGCGCGGCTGCCGCTTCGGCATCAGTGCCGGCCAAAGCCACGCGCGGCGCGGCCGCCGCGAAGGCCGAGTCCCAGTTGATGGACTTGTACCCCAGATACGGATGGAAAAACTTGATGTGGCCGTACAGCTCGGCGAGCTTAGCCAGGCGCTCGGTTTGGGCGGGGGAGTAGGCGGCGGTTTGAGCGCGCAGCCGGGCCGGCGCGGCCGTCAGCAGCAGAGCCGCCAGCAGGCTGGCCAGGCGCAAATAATGAGTCATGAGTAGCTGCTAAATCTCGGGTGAACTGGCCATTCCACTCAGCACATGGCGCGGCGTCTCTACTGCCCCACCACTAGCTTCACGCTGCCCGTGGTTTTGGCGTCGGCGGCCACGTAGCGCAGCCAGTACGCGCCTTGAGCTAATGTTTGCACCGGCAGCGGCTGCTTGGTCTGGCCCGTAGGCCAGGCCCCGGCCCACACCAGCCGGCCGTCGGCACTGTACAGGCTCAGCTGCAAGCCAGCGGGCACCGGGCCGCTGACTTCGAGCGTAGCCATATCGCGCACCGGGTTAGGGTAGGCACTCAGGCTGAAGGCCGTGCCGCCGGGCAGGCCGGCAACCACGCGCACCGGCGAGTAGACGAAGGCCCCGTCGTTGTCGATTTGCTTGAGACGGTAGTAGCTCAGGCCCTCGAACGCGTTGGCATCCAGCAGGGTGTAGTTGCGGGGCGACGTGCTGCTACCGGCCCCGGCCACGAAACCCACCCGCCGGAAATCGGCCTGGCCCTCGTCCTGGCGCTGCACCTCGAAGCCCAGATTATTGATTTCCGAAGCCGTGGCCCAGCTCAGCTCGACGCGGGGCTGGCCGGCGGGGCGGCGGGCCTCGAAGCGGCTGAGCTGCACCGGCAGCGGAGCCTGGCGGTCCACGACGATGAACGTGCCATCGGCCGTGAGGCCCGCCGACTGGGTACCGAAGCCACCCGGCACGGTGGTGGCGGCCGTGAAAGCGGTGGGCGCGTAAGCCGAGCCGTTCCAGCGGGCCAGCGCCGAGTTGGTGCGGTCGAAAGTGGGCAGCTCGTCGGTCGTCGCCCAGGCTGCGCCCAGGACGTAGGGCACGGCATCGGGGGCGGCCACGGTCCAGCGCAAGGCCACGGCATCGGCGGTGTAAGCCGGGCCGGTGGGTCCGTTGCGCAGCGCGGCTTGCGCCACGCGCACGCCGTAGGTGGCTGTGCCCGCGCTGCGGGTGATGCTGGCGGGCCGCAGGTTAGTATCGTCCCAACCCACCGGAAACAGGGTGAGCGCGGCCCCCGCCGGCTGGCGCAGCAGCCCGGTCCCGTTGGTGACCACGAAGCGGTTGGTGGTGTTGGCGTTGAGGATGCCGCCCGCGCCCACGCTCACATCGAAGCCGGCTAGGCGCAGCGGACCGGCGCTCAGGTCGAGCGTACCGGCGCTGAGGGCCGCGCCCAGCGTGGCCCCGGCCGCGTTGTTCACTTCGAGCGTACCCAGCACGCCAGTGCCGGTGCTGGTCACGCTTTGCAGGGCCGTGCCGTTGAGCTGCCACAGCCCGGTGCCGGTGCCGATAGTGCCGGTGTTGGTCAGGTTGCCGGTGAGCAGCAGCGTACCCTGGTTGTCGAGCGTGCCGGCGGTTTGCACGTCCACGGCCCCGCCCACGCTCACCGTCGAGCTGGGCGTGATGGTGAGCGAGCCGCCGGCGATGGTGAGCTGGGCGCGGGCCGGCGTAAGGGCGGCCAGCAAGGTGACAGCGAATAAGCCCAGCGACAGGCCGCCGGCGCGAAGAAAAGTGGTTGGCGTGCTCATAGGACAAGGAGGAAAAAGACGCGAGGGGACAAAAGGCTGAACAGACTCAAATGTAAGCAATTAATAAACCCTGGCAATGCCATATTGGGGGGAGGTGGGGTTTTGACTACCAACGACAAAAACTTAGCGGTAAACGACTTGACGCAGAGACGGCGGGGCTTGGCGTTTGGGCGTTAGATGGGTCGCCGGGAGCCACTCAGGGCTGGCTCAGTGCCGGCTCATTCGGGCCGGAGCCGGGGCGGCCGACGCGGGCGCGGGAGCGGCCGGGCGCGAGGCTTCGGGGGCGCGGTAGCCGATGCCGCGCTCCTGGGGTTGACCGTAGGCGGCGGGGTGCAGGTAGTAGCCCCGGTTGCCGGCTTCTTTGGGCTGCTCCACCACGGTGGGGTGGGCCTGGGCGTAGCGGTCGTGGCGGGTGCCGGTGAGGAGCCAGCTTACTTCCGCTCCTGGCAAACCCGCGATGCGGAACTGGGCATTCTGGAGCTTGGCCTTGACGTAAGGCGTGAAAGCGGCTCCCACGGGGGTCAGTTGATAGCGAAAATCCTGATTGAGAGCCTCGAACCACGCCGGCACCCGAACCACGGCCTCGCCCTGCACATTCAGGGTCACGTTGCCGGAGTACAGGTCGAGCTGCTCGGAGCTTTCGACGCTGGTATGCACCAAGTACTGGTTTTCGGGGTCGAGGGGATGGTCAATCTGAAAATTTTTGAGCGCCCCGTTCAGCGAGCCGGTGGCAATCAGGTCGCCCCGGAACATGGCCGCGTAGCGACCAGTTTCCACGCCGACCGTCGCAAATATGCCCGCCCCGATTCCCGTTTGGCGCACCACGAGCACGGTATTCGGGCTGGCCGAGCCGTTGCCCAGCACGGTGGCCTCGCCGGGGCCTTGAATGTGCATACTCTCCGGCTGCACGTAGCCGAAGTTGGTGGCCCCGTTGCTGACCTGGAGCAGGTCTGAGTTGAGCTGCCCAAAAAACCCCGGCGAACTACTGCTGGTAACCAGCAAGCCGGAGCCGCTGCCCGCGTTGTTGATTTCCACCGCGTTGGCCGCGTTACTGCTGTTGCTCTGATTAAAAAACACCGTGCGGCCCAGGCTGGCGTTCTGCACCTCCAGCGCATTGGCCGTGCTGCTGGCGTTGCTTTGATTGAAAAACGCGGTCCTTCCCGACCCCGCGTTCCGCACTTCCAGGGCATTAGCCGTGCTGCCGCTGTTGGTCAGGTTGAGGAAAGCCGCCCGGCCGGCCCCCGACGAGGTAACCGAGAGGCCGGTGCCGGCCGTTGCTTCGCCGAAAAGCCCCACGCTGGTGCTGCCCGTGGCCCGGCCGTACACGCCCACGCCCGTGCTGCTCGTGGACTCGCCCCGTACGCCCCCTAGGCTGCCGGTGCCCAGTATGCCCAGGCCGGAGGCACCCGTGCCGTTGCCTTCCACGCCCGCCGCGCCGGGACCGCTCACGCTGGTCGTACCGTACACGCCCGAGTTGCCGGGGCTGAAACCATACGTACCGTAGCCCGTCGCCACGCCCCGCACCCCGTAGCCCGTGGTGGTAGTGCCTAGCACCCCCACCGCCGCCGTGCCGCCGGTGCCCTCGCCCAGCACCCCGGCCACGGTCTTCACGTTGGCCTGGGTGGTGCCAAGCACTCCGCTGCCGCCGGTAGCCGTGCCCTGCACCCCATACGAAGTGGCCGTGCTGCCCGTGGCCGCGCCGCTCAGGCCCCAGCCGCCGCTGGCCGAAGCCGTGCCCCGCACCCCGTAGCCGCCCGTCGTGGTGCCGAGTACGCCCACGGCCGCCAGGCCGCCGTTGCCCACGCCCTGCACCCCGGCGATGGCCGCGTTGTTGGCCTCCGTGCTGCCATAGACCCCGCTGCCGCTGGTGCTGCCGCCAAACACGCCGTAGGAAGTCGCCGACGCGCCCGTGGCCGAGCCGCTCACCCCCCAGCCGCCGCTGGCCGAGGCGATGCCGCGTACCCCGTAGCCGCTCGTCGTCAGGCCCAGCACGCCGCCCGTGGTGTTGCTGCCGCTCTGGTCGCGGCCCAGCACCCCCGAGCCGCCTATCGCCCCGCTCGTGATAATGCCCTCCACGCCGCTGCCGTTGAGGTTGCTGCCCTGCTTCACACCCCGGATAGCCGCCTGACTGGACGCAGCCGCGCTCACGGCCCGCAGCGCCGGGCGGTCGCCGGCCGTGCTCACGAAGACGGCCGTCGAGTCGTTGGCCGCGTCCGAGTTAATGAACTGCCCGGCCCGGCCCCGGTCGCCCGTGCCCTTCGCGCCCTGCACGGCCACGCCCGTCGTCGAAGCGCCATACAGCCCCACCCCGCTGCTGCTGAAGCCGTTCACGCCCCGGCTATTGGTGGCGCGGCCTTCCACGCCGTAGCCGTTGCTGCCGCTGGCCGTACCCTTCACCCCGTAGCCGCCGACCGCCGTACCCAGCACCCCCGTGCCGTCCTGGCTGGTCGCGTTGGTGTTGGTCCCGCTCAGGCCCGCCGCCGCCAGCCCGCCCGTGCTGCCGCTCACGGCCCCGCCCGCGCCCGTGTTGGCCACCGCGAAAGCCGCCCCGGCCGCGCTGGCCGCGCCGCTGTAGGGCAAGGTCAGGCTCCCCCCGCCTCCGGCGGTGGGGTCAATCAGCACCCAGCCCCCGGTGCCGGCGAAATACCAAAAACTGGTTTGCGTACCCCCGTTGGCCGTGCCGTCGGTCTGATACACCATCAAGCCCTGGGGCGGACTCAGGATGCCCGTGCGCTGACTGGCCGTGAGGCGCGGAATGAGCAGGCCCCGGTCGGTGGCCCGAATGTCGAGCGCGGCTTTCGGGTCGGGCGCAGCCGTGCCGATGCCCACGCTGGTTTGGGCGCGGGCGGCGCGGCCCAGCAGCGTCAGGCTGAGGGCCAGACCGCAAAGCAAGCTGAAAAGCAGGTTTTTCATAGCTCAGAAGGAAGGGAAGGAAGACCGGAGCCAAGACTGGGGCGGGTCTAGCGTTGGGTGAAAGCAGGGTTGGAAAGGGGGGAGCTGCGGGGTCGGGCGGCTCAGGGGCGGCTGGCCGTAAGCGGGACCGGGGCGACCGGCGCGCGCGGCCCCACCTGCTCCAGGGCCACCAGGCGAGCCTCGGTGCGGGCCTGGCCGGCTTGCAGGACTTGGAGCTGCTGGCGCAAAGCTTCGTTTTCGGCCCGCAGCACGTCGTTTTGCTTCGCCAATTCCTGCACCCCGACCAGGGCCACGCCGGCCGGGTCGATGGTGCTGATGCTGGTCTCGTTCAGGCCGAGGCGAAAGAGGCGGTAGAAGTCCTGGGCCATCGGGCCGAGGTGGGTTTCGCCCTGGGTGCCCTTGTAAGTCCAGCGGCTCAGCGGCAACTGGCGGATGAGGCCCAACACCTGGGCGCTTTCTACGGGCCGGATGTTTTCCTTCAGGTTGATGTCCGAGGCGTTGGTCCAAGTGCCGCCGGAGCTGAGGTAGGCCCCGTTGCCGTTGATGTTGCTCGTGCCCACCTGCAGGGCAATGCCCGCCCCGCCAACTCCCGGGCGGCCAAATGCCCACTTGTTCGTGAGAGTGTTGCCGAAAGTCATTGTATTGAAGTCGTCCACTTTCGCCCCGGAGCCAATGGCGGCGGCGTTGACGAGGGCCGCGCTGGTCACATCGGCCGCGTAGCCCAGCAGCGTTACGTCGCTGCCAGTGCGGAGCACGGACCCCGCCGCGTAGCCTATTATGGTATTGTCCTCCCCGCTAGTAGCCTGGTTGGCGGCCGTAAAGCCCATGAGAGTGTTGCCGCCGCCACTCGTGTTGTCCCTGCCCGCCTGAAAGCCGACGAACACGTTGCCGCCGCCGTTGGTATTTTTCAAGCCAGCCAGCATCCCCAGAAAGGTATTAGAGCGGTTCTCAGGTTCGTGTAACAGGCAGGCTACTGAATATGATACCCGCAATGGTCAAACCAATTCTTCGCGTCCTGCGCGCTTATCCACTCCGTGGCCGCTTGAATGACGGTTTCCAGCGCCTCCCGCGTGCGGG
>JANXNW010000266.1 GCA_025353905.1 Hymenobacter sp. | reverse complement strand
GCGCGGCGGCCGTCAGGGCCACGTGCTGCACCAGCTGCTGGCCGAGCTTACCGGCCTGCGCGTGCCAGAAAGCCAGCAGCTCAGTCAGGGTTTGCATCAGGCGCGGGAGGGGTGAGCGTGGCGAAAAACCGCCCGAAAGCGGCCAGCAGCGCGCCGGCCGTGAGCGGGTAGGCAGCGCCGGCCCCATCCAGGTACTGGGCCGGCTCCGCCGCGAATTGAGTCAGCTGGGTTAGGGCCTGCTGCACGCTGGCGGTCGGAGGCAGCGCCGACCCGGCGGCTGCGAGGACCGGGCCGGCGGCTGACTCAGCCGCAGACTCAGCCGCTAAAAACGGCTCAACCTCGGCCAGCGTCGTTACCCGCATTTCCAGGCCCAGGCGCTCGGCGGCGAAGAAGCTGCGCACAAACGCGTTGGCCGGCGCGCGCAGCAGCTCCCGGGGCGAGCCGAGCTGCTGCACCTGGCCGTTGTTTAAAAGTAAAATCCGGTCGGCCAACTCGAACGCCTCGCCCACGTCGTGGGTGACGAGCACCACCGTTTTGCGGCGCAGCTCGTCGAGCTTGCGGAAATCGCGGCGCACGGCGGCGCGGGTCAGCGGGTCGAGCGCGCCGAAGGGCTCGTCGAGTAGCACCAGGGGCGGGTCGGCGGCCAGGGCCCGGGCCAGACCCACGCGCTGCTGCTGCCCGCCCGAGAGCTGGGCCGGGTACTGGTCGCCGAAGCGGGCCGGGTCGAGGCCGAGGCGGGCGAGCAGCTCGGCCGTGCGAGCCGCCGTGCGGGCCGGGGCCCAACCCAGTAGGCCGGGCACCACGCCCACGTTCTGGGCCACGGTGTAGTGGGGCAGCAGCCCCACCTGCTGAATTACGTAGCCAATGCCGCGCCGCAGCGCCTCGGGCGCGAGCCGGCGCGCGTCCTGGCCGTGGAGCTCGATGCGGCCGCTGTCGGGCTCAAGCAGGCGGTTGAGGGTTTTGAGCAGCGTTGTTTTGCCGCAGCCGCTGGGGCCGAGCAGCACCAGCGTTTCGCCGGCCGCCACCTCAAAGCTCAGCCCGGCCAGCACCGGGCGCGCGCCGTAGTGCTTGCGCAGGTCAGTTACGCGCAGGGCGGGCGGCGGCGGGAGTGGGAGCAGGGGCGCGAGCATGAGCGGCGCGCAAGTTACGGGCCGTGTACGCCGTGGGCCGGGGCGCGCCCCGGCTTCGGGCAGGCCAAAGAAGAGGTAAGCAGGGGAGAAGAGCCGGCCGCCACGCCCACCACGGCGCTGCGGCGCTCCAGCAGCAGCGTGTCGCGCCACACACCGCGCAGCTGCCCGATGCGCTCGCGGCGACCCACCAACCGGAAGCCCGCCGCCTCGTGGAGCCTAACGCTGGCCATGTTTTCGGCAAAAATCCCCGCCTGAAGCGTCCAGAGCCCATGTTGCTCAGAGGTACTCACCAGTGCGGCCAGCAGCTGCCGGCCCGCGCCGCGCCCCCGCGCCTGCTCGGCCACGTAGACGCTCACCTCGGCCACGCCCGCATACACGCAGCGGCCCGAGACGGGCGTGAGCGCCGCCCAGCCCAGCACCGTGGCCGGGTCATCGGCGGCGACGGCTACCCGGCGGCAAACCGGCAGGTGGGCCGCGTCCCAGTCAGCCCAGACCGGGGCCTCGGTCTGAAACGTGGCCTGGCCCGTGGCAATGCCCTGTTCGTAGATGGCGCACACCTGGGGCCAGTGCCCGGCGGTGAGGGGCTGAATATGCATGGCGATGTTAGGATTATCTAATCAGCTGCGATTCAGTTTTGTAACGTAGGTTGCGGAGCCGCCGATAGGAAATCAACTATCAGCAGCACCCACCGCCCGGCGCGCAGCAGGCGGCCGTTGCCAGCTGCGGCAGGGCAATGAGCTGGTGGGCGGCAGGAATGCCGCAGGCGTCCTGGGCCAGGCAGGCAGTCTGTTTCGGGGTCAGCACGAAATCCGTCCCGTCGAACTCCAGTCCGAACTTGCCGATGGTGGCTTGCTGATATTCCACTTCGATGGGCAGATTTTCGTCGCCCAAAAGCTTGTCGGACAATTCCAGGATGCGCAGAAATTTCTGGGGCGCGAGCCGGTGGTCGTAGTCGCCGGCCTCCCAGAGCTGGAAGTTGGCCGCCGCCTCGCGGCGCTCGGTGCCGCCGCAGTCTACGAAATGCTTGCTCACCAGCCCCACTTCCGTGACGTGAAAGTGCGCGGGCAGGTACGTGCCATCGGGCAGGCGAAAGTTGATGGCCGTCAGCTTGGGCAAGGCCGCTTTGATGTCGGAGATGGTCATGAGAGTGGAAGCGAAGAGGTTGAAAATGAAAATCAGCAGGCGCACTGCTCAACAGCCGGCCCGCAGGCGGGAACGCTCGGCACCTGGGCAAACAAGCCGGCAAACAGCGCCTGGGCCTGCGCCAGGCGCGCCCGGTCGAGGCAGTAGCAGACGGTGAGCCCGTCCACGTCGCCGCGGATGAGGCCGGCGGCTTGGAGCGCGCGCAGGTGCTGGGTGACGGTAGTTCGGGCCAGGGGCAGTCCGGCGGCAATGTCGCCTGATATGCAGGTGTTTTGGCGGGCCAGGCGCTCCAGAATCGCTATCCGGGCCGGGTGGGCGAGGGCCTTGGCCAGACGCGCGAGTTGCTGCTGGGCAGCGCTGAAATCGGTGAGCTTGGCAACGGGCATCCGAGTGCGTCAAAAGAAAGTATGTCGCAAAAGTACGTCATAGTATGTTGTACATGTACGACATACCGAAATTTTTTTATTGCGGCTTTTCTCTGAGGTTACCCGCGCGCCGCCCGGCCGGTCGGCGCGCTGGGTTTGAGACACTGGTCGTCCCCAAGCTGATTAGCCAGGTGCTCCCTATAAGCTGTTCATACTGATGAGGTAAAACAGCCTGGACTCTACCATAACTCCGGCTGGTTAGTCGCACCAAACGGGGCCCAGGCCAGGCTGGCGAGCCAGGGTGCCGGGCCTGAAAAACTTCGGTTGAGCCAAGCCACCCGTTGCCTGCCAGCGGCAGGAGCACTCACCAAAAATGGGAGGTCAGGGGCTGGCGGAGGGGTTCCATTGCCCGACCATTACACGCTGCTCGTGCCCGGACCGACTGCGAGAGCAGACTTGGGCGAGGTGCGAGGACGAGCGGCGTAGTGCGCGGAGCCCATCGAAAATCAGCGTCGGCGAAATTTTGGCCAATTGAGCGCCGGGTTAATCCAAAAGTTCAGCATCTTTGCACTTGTTATCGCGCCAGTTCGCCGGGCTTGCTGCCAGTAGTGGGCATCTGCCAAGCCAAACGGTCAGTCAGACCCCACCGTCGGCCCGCACGCAAGGCGCGCCGGCCAGGTAATTTGGTCGGCCCGCGTTGGCCGATAAGCTACTCATCTACAAAGCGCAACGTAGGCTGCGCCCTGCCTTCCGATTACCTCCCGCTACTCTACCAGATGCAACTCGCCGACTACCTGCTTCCCCTGCTCCGCGCGCACGACTGCGTCATTATTCCGGGCTTTGGGGGGTTGGTGGCGGCCCCCGTGCCGGCCCGGGTGCAGCCCGGTGGGCGGCACGTGCTGAGTCCGCCCCGGCGGCAGCTGGCCTTCAATCAGGGCCTGACCCGCAATGACGGGCTGCTGCTCGATGTCCTGCGCCAACGGTTGAGCTGCTCGGCGGCCGAAGCCGGCGAGCACTTGCGGCAGGCCGTAGCCAGCCTGCAGCAGGAGCTGGTGGCCGGGCAGCGCGCCGAGCTGCCCGGAATCGGCGTATTTCGGCAGCTGGCCGGGCGAGGCTTGCAGTTTGAGTCGACCGCGACCGACGGCCTGATGGCCGCCGCTTACGGCCTGCCCGAGCTGACGGCCCACCCCGTGCGCTCCCTCGATGCCCGGGCCCAGCGCCAGCAGCAAGCCGAGCTGCTGCCCCGGCTGCGGGCCGTGGCCCAGAGCTTGCCGCCGGCCCGTCGGCGGCGCGTGGTGGCCGGTGCCGGGTTGGGGCTGCTGGCCGGACTGTTAGTAGGGGCCTTGTTTATGGCCGGCTTGTACCCCGACGCGTTGCCGGCTGCCTGGCGCGGGCATTTGCCGGCCTTCGTACGAGCTGCCCCGCAGCCGCTGCCCACGCAGCAAGCTTCGCTGGCCCAACCCAGCTTCGGCCCGGCCCCCGAGTCTGAGTCGTTGCCTAAGTCGATACCTGCTAGCCCAGCGGCCCCGACGCCGATAGCCGCCGCGCCCGCTCTGCCCACGCCCGACCCGAGTGAGCCGGCGCTGAATCAGCCGCTGGTGAGCCCAGTCAGCCAGGCTACTGTGGTGCCCCGCGCGACGCAGGTGCCCGCCGCGGCGGCAAAAGCGAAGCCGACGCGGGCGGCGGCCCGCGTTCGGCCCCCAGCGCTGCGGCACACCCCGGTGCCGTTCGGGCCGGGTGGGCTGGCGCTGCGGCGCACCAAAATGCCGCTACCATTGCAGGCCACCGTTAATAAGGCCGACGAGCGCAACATTGCCAGACCCATTCCGGTGGCGATGCGCCGCGCGTTCAAGACGCCGACCGCCGTGCCCGAGTCCGGCTCCGGCTCGCCCGCCGACCTGGTTGCGTCGGCCGGCGTGGTCCCGGCCGCGTCGGGCCGGGAACTGCCGCTGCCGGTGGCGTCCGTGCCCCGGGCGGCGGTGGCTCCGGTCGTACCTCGTGCGGCGGCGGTCCCGGCCGCCGCGTCGCGCCCGGTCGAAGCGGCGGTTACGCACTCAGTACCGAGTCCAGCTGCCCCCGCCAAAGCAGCCGCGCCGCTCGCAGCCGATGCGGCCACAGTGAAAGTGCGTACGGGCCGTTTCTACGTGGTGGTGGCGGCGTTTGTCTCGCCCGCCGGGGCTTGTCAGCAGCGGAGTGCTCTTGCGGCGGGTCGGTTTCCGGCCAAGATATTGCTGCCACCGGCGGGCTCGCGACTCTACCGCGTATCGGCCGCCGACTACGCTAGTCTGGCTGAGGCTAACGCCGCCGCCGCCCGCTTGCGCCAGCGGCCGGGTTTCGACCAGGGCCTGAGCGTGTACCGCTATTAATCAGCTGATTCCGACGGGGTGCGGGTGGCGTGGCGCGGGGCGCTAACCTGCTGTCAGCTAGCCTTGCGGGTAGGGGACCTGCGCCAGGCCGTTTTCTCGTGCTTATCGGGACAGGCCATTAGTGGGTAAGCTGACTAGTCCTCCTCAACAAAACGTATGACCTACCCCGAAACGCTAGCCTGGCTCTACGCACAACTGCCCATGTATCAGCGGGTGGGGGTGGCGGGCTTCAAGCCGGGCTTGGGCAATACGCTGGCCCTGGCCGAAGCATTGGGTCACCCCGAAGCGCGGTTTCGCAGCGTCCACGTGGCGGGGACCAACGGCAAGGGGTCGAGCGCGCACTTGTTGGCGGCGGTGCTGCAAAGCGCGGGCTACCGGGTCGGGCTCTACACCTCGCCCCACCTGCGGGAGTTTACCGAGCGCATCCGCCTCGACGGGCAGGAGCTGGCCCCGGATTTTCTGGTGAGCTGGGTGGCGCGGCATCGGGGCTTGTTTGCCCGCGTCGAGCCCTCTTTCTTTGAGATGTGCGTGGCCCTGGCCTTCGATTATTTCGCCCACGAGCAAGTCGACGTGGCCGTAGTGGAAGTGGGCCTCGGCGGGCGGCTCGACTCGACTAATATCATTCCCGCGCCGCTCGTCTCGCTCATCACCAACATCAGCTACGACCACCAGGCGCTGCTCGGCGACACGCTGCCCGCCATCGCGGCCGAAAAAGCGGGCATCATCAAGCCCGGCCGGCCGGTTATCGTTTCGCAAACCCAGCCCGAAGTGCGCGCCGTGTTCGAGCAAAAAGCCCGGCAGCAGGGCAGCCCGCTGCTGTTTGCCGACGCGCGCTATGACGTGCAGCCCGCCGCTGCCCACGCCGCGCCCGCCGCCACGAGCCAGCGCGTGGCCGTGCGCCGCGATGGCCGGCCCTGGCTCGACGGGGTGGAGCTGGGCCTGCCCGGCGACTACCAGCGCCTGAACCTGCCCGGCGTACTGGCCACCCTGGACGAGCTGCAAACCCAGGGCTTTGTCATCCCCGAAAGCGCCCTGCGCCGGGGTTTGCGCGAGGTAACGACCCTCACCGGCTTGCGCGGACGCTGGAGCGTGCTCGCCGAGCACCCGCTGGTGGTGGCCGACACCGGCCACAACGAGGCGGGTCTGCGGGCCGTGTTGGCGCAGGTACTGGCGCTGCCCCACGAGCGCCTGCACCTGGTGCTGGGTTTCGTCCGCGACAAGGACATCAGCACTTTGCTGGCCCTGCTGCCCCGTGAGGCTATTTATTATTTCTGTCAGGCCGACATCCCGCGCGCGCTGCCCGCTGCCGAGCTGGCCGCCCTGGCCGCCGCTGCCGGGCTGCGGGGCCAGGCTTACGGCCCGGTGCCGGTGGCCGTGGCCGCCGCCCGCACCGCTGCCGCGCCCGCCGACGTGGTTTTTATCGGCGGCAGCACGTTCGTGGTGGCCGAAATCGTGTAGCAAAAGCTGCTGGTGCGTCCTTGATGCTCGACGAAACCTGCGCGGCGGTCGAGCATCGCTCATTGCTCACCGAATAATAATGCCCCGTATCAAGCTCCAGCGCTTCGCCGACAACGCCCGGCGGCCCGATATTGTCGAGCCCGGCAAACCTGAATTTGGCCAACTGAGCGGGCGCTGGCGCACCGATTTTTTTCGTAATGAAAACCCATTGGTGCTCGAAGTGGGCTGCGGCAAGGGCGAATACACGGTGGGGCTGGCCCAGCGCGAGCCGGCCCGCAATTTTTTGGGCCTCGACATCAAGGGCGAACGCATCTGGCGCGGTTCGCAGCGGGCCGAGGCCCTGGGCCTGCGCAACGTGGGCTTTCTGCGGAGTATGGCCCACGAGCTCGACCAGCACTTCGCCCCCGGCGAGCTGAGTGAAATCTGGCTGACTTTTCCCGACCCCCGGCCGCGCGAGCGCGACATCAAGCGCCGCCTCACTGCCCCGCGCTTTCTGGCCCAGTACCAGGCGCTGCTGGCCCCCGGCGGCGCGGCCCAACTCAAAACCGACAGCGAAGCCTTGTTCGACTACACCCTCGAAACGCTCGCCGCCTGGCCGAGGGCCGTCGTCGAGGTGGCCACCCGCGACCTGTACGCCGAAACCGCTCCGGCTTTCGTCGCCGCCCAAGCCATCCAAACCCACTTCGAAAGCAAGTACCGCGCCCTCGGCGTACCAATCAAATACGTGCGGTTCAGATTCAATGGGTGAATGGGTGAAGTCGAACAATCACTCATTCACCCATTCACCCATTCGCTCATTGAATCTCCTGGAGGATTTGCCGGGCGTTGATAACGTGGTTGTTGGCTTCGGTGAGCGAGTTGAACACGTAGCGAACGCGGCCTTCGCCGTCGAGCACGTAAGTAACGCGGCCGGGCAGCAGGCCGAGCACGGCGCGGGGCACGGCGTATTGCTTGCGCAGCTGGCCGCCCTGGTCGGCGAGCAGCGGGAAGGGCAGCGCGTACTTGGCCGTGAACTGCTGGTGCGAGGCCGCATCGTCGGAGCTGATGCCGATGACCTCGGCCCCGAGGTCGCGGAAATCCTGGTACTGGTCGCGGAATGAGCACGCCTCTTTGGTGCAGCCCGACGAGCCGTCTTTGGGGTAAAAATAGAGCACTACCGGGTGGCCGCGGTGCTCGCTGAGCTTGAAGGTGGTGCCCGTGGTGGTGGGCAGGGCGAAGTCGGGGGCCACATCACCTACTCGCAGGCCGCGCGTGAGGCCGGCCGCTTTGGTCGGGGCCGCTTTCGCCAGGGCGGGGCCCAGGCGCACGTTGAGCACGGCTTGGTTGGGGGCGGCGCTCAGGGTTTGTTCGGCAAAGCCGGCGTAGCCAGCCACGAGCATGAAGGCCGTGCGGGTAGGTACGTCGAGGCTGTATTTGCCCGTGGCATCGGTGCTGACGGCCGTCTGCGTTCCCTTGAGCAGAAGCGTCGCGCCAGGCAGCGGCTGGCCGCTTGGCCCGAGTACCTGTCCGCTGAGCCGGTAGGTGGGCTGGGCCTGGGCGGGCCGGCTGCTCGGGGCGGTTTCCTGTAAGGCCAGCAGGCGGGAGGCCGGGGCGGCAGAGGCGCTAGGAGTGGGGCTGCTTTGGGCGTGGACGGCGGTCGTGACGGCGGCCGTCAGGGCCAGGGTAAGGACGAGTTTCATGCAGGGTAAGGCGTTGAAGGTGAGTGGCTGCTTCGAGAAGAAGCGAATGCGGGCCTATGTACGCCGGCCGGCCGCCGGCCGGATTGCCCACCCGGCCAGTTTTTTCGCGGCCCGCGCGCCGTCCGTGCCGCTAGTCGGTTTGAAGCGCCTCGAACAGCGCTTCGAGCTCGGTGAAATCGCGCAGGCCGGGCCGGAGCTCGTCGCCGCCCTCCAAAATAATTCCTGCTGGTCGGGCGGCCAGCAAGTCCGGGAGCTGAGCCGGCGCGAACGGGCCGCTGAGCCAGCAGCCGCTCAACTCAGCTAACGCGGTTTCGTGGCTGGGCAGCGCGCTGATAGGCAGGGGGTTTTTAAGCACGCGCAGCACCGGTACCACCAGTTTTTGCGTCCGCGCGGGGTCTGGCGTGGTCGGCGCGTCCCGCAGCAGCACCCGGCTCAGGCCGCAGTCGGCCACGAGCTGGTTGAGGTCGGCCGGCGGCATATCGGCCCCAAATTCGCCCAGCAGCTCGACCCCGGCCACCCAGCCGGCTAGCTCGCGCACTGTTTCCGGCGCGACGGCGCCGGGCAGGGCCGGGTCGAGGGTGAAAATAAGGCCACTGGCCCCCATGCCGGCGCAGTAGCGGGCGTCGGACAGGTTATTGATGCCGCGCACGAGAACGGGAAGGAGGAGCATGGGTGTTTCTTGTTTCTTGTTTCAAACTTGAGCCAAGCGAGGTAGTGGCAGTTGGCCCTTGCGAACCTCAAAGTAAGCCTTTGCGGAACTCTGCGAGAACGTACGCCCTGGAAACAAGAAACAAGAAACAAGAAACAAGAAACATTTACCTTTGCCAAACGGAAACCAGCCGGAACGTTCAATTCCCTGGGTGGCTTTCCCCCGCATGAACCCCAATCCAACCAAAGGCCGCGTCCTGGTGGCCATGAGCGGCGGCATCGACTCCTCGGTGGCCGCCGTGCTGCTGCACGAGGCCGGCTACGAAGTCGTCGGCATGACGATGAAAACCTGGGACTACGCCACGGCCGGCGGCTCGAAAAAAGAAACCGGCTGCTGCTCGCTCGATTCCATCAACGACGCCCGCGACATTGCCGTGCGCCTGGGCTTTCCGCACTACATTATCGACATTCGGGAGGAGTTCGGCGATTTCGTCATCGACAATTTCACCGACGAGTACCTGGCCGGGCGTACGCCCAACCCCTGCGTGCTCTGCAACACCCACATCAAGTGGGACGCGCTGCTGCGCCGCGCCGACCAGCTCGGCTGCGAGTTCATCGCCACGGGTCATTACGCCCGCATCCGCCACGATGCCGAAACCGGCCGCTACGTGGTCAGCAAGGGGCTCGACGAGGCCAAAGACCAGAGCTACGCGCTCTGGGGCGTGTCGCAAAAAAGCCTGAGCCGGACGCTGTTTCCGCTGGGAGCCTTGCGCAAAACCGAGATTTACGACGAGGCCCGGCGGCGCGGCTTCACGGCCCTCGTGAACAAGCCCGAGAGCTACGAAATCTGTTTTATTCCCGACAACGACTACCGCGGCTTCCTGCGGCGGCGGGTGCCGGGGCTCGAAGCGCGCGTGGCGGGCGGCAACTTCGTGACGGCCGGCGGGCGGGTGCTGGGCCAGCACGAGGGCTACCCGTTCTACACCATCGGGCAGCGTAAAGGGCTGGGCGTGGCCCTGGGCTACCCGGCGTTCGTGCTCGCCATTCGGCCCGAAACGAACGAAGTGGTGCTCGGCAATTACGACGAGCTGGCCAGCACCCGCACCACGCTTCACAAGCTCAACCTGGGCAAGCTGGCTTCGCTCGAAGGCCGCGGCCTGGTGCCGGCCGTCGTCAAGGTGCGCTACCACCACGCCGGCGCGGCGGCGCTGCTGGAGCAAGTCGGCGATACCGTGACCATCTACTTCACCGAGCCGGTCCACGCCATTACCCCCGGCCAGGCGGCCGTCTTCTACGACGGCGACGACGTGCTCGGCGGCGGCTGGATTGCGCGCCACGTCATGGGGGATTTTGGGGATGAGGGATGAGGGATTAAGGATTAGGGATGCGGTTTTCTGCCTCTCATCCTGCGTCCCTAATCTCTAATCCCTCATCCCTAATCCCTTAACTTCACCGCATGAAAAACCGCTTTTATTTGCTGAGCGCGTTGCTGCTGCTGGCAGGCTGCCGCACCGAGTCGGTGGTCGCGCCCGCGCTCGACGACTATTTCCCGCTGGCCCTGAACGCGTACCGCACTTACGCCGTGGCTGATTCGAGCTGGACCAACGGCAAGTTGAGCGTGAGCAACTACCAGTTGCGCGAGGTAGTGCGCGAGCAGTTTACGGACGCGGCCGGGCTGCCGGCATTCCGGCTGGTGCGCGCGCGCCGGGCCTCGGCCGCCGCTGCCTGGGCCGACGATTCGGTGCTCGTCGTGCAAGCTCTGCCCAAAGCCGTGCTGCTGACCCGCGACAACGTGCGCACGGTCGAGCTGATTTATCCGCCCCAGGCCAGCCGGGGCTGGAACGCGAACGCTTTCACCAACACGCCCGACACGATTACCAGCCGCAGCCGCTTCTACGCGGCCAGCGTGGGCGGGGCCTTCACCACGCCGGCGATGGGCGGGTTGCCGGCCAAAAATTACCCCGTCACGCTCAGCACCCGCGCCACGCTGCCGGCCAAGCCGGGCGAGCGGGCCGTCGAAGACCTCAATGCCTTTTACCAACGCGGGCTGCGCCAGGTGTATGCTCGCGACGTGGGCCGGGTGCTGCGCCGCCGCTTTCGCTATTTCACCTTCACCACCGACTCCAATGGCCTGCAAACGCTCACGCCCGGCGTGGTGCAGAACGGCGATTCCCGGCAGGAGGTGCTCATAGAAACGGGCGTGTTGTGAGTTAGTTGTCAGTTGCATGTTGTCAGCTATTCGTTGTCAGTTATTTGTTCATTGCGAGTATGTTGCGCATCGAGCGCAGCGAAGCAATCGCACCTGTTCGGCTCATTGTTCAACTCGTCAGGCACGGCTCAACAGGTGCGATTGCGTCGTCCCTTGCTCGATGCGCAATATGCTCGCAATGACCAAATAACTGACAACTGACAACAAGCAACTGACAACTGACAAAAAACCACCCCTCATGAAATCTTCGCCGCTCCTCCTTACTTTATTCGGCCTGCTGCTGAGTCTGCTGGCTTCCCCGGTCCAGGCCCAGGGGTCGGATTCGGAGCGGCGCTACTTCGTTTTTTTCAAGGACAAAGCCGGTACGCCCTACAGCGTGAGTCAGCCCGAAGCGTTTTTGTCGGCGCGGGCGCTGGCCCGACGCACCCGCCAGGGCATCGCGGTGCGGACGCGCGACTTGCCCGTCAGCCCCGCGTACCTGGCCCAGGTGCGGGCCGTGAGCGGCGCGCCGCGGGTGCTTTTCACCTCGCGCTGGCTCAACGGGGCGGTGCTGGTCTGCGACTCGCTTACCCTCGACGCGGTGGCCGCGCTGCCGGCCGTGGCTGGCTCGCAGCTGCTGAGCCTGCGCCCGCCGAGCGCCGTGGTGCCGGCCCCGGCCGTGGTGCCCACGCCCGTGCCGGCTGCGCCCACCACGCCGCGCGGGCGCTACGGCCGGGCTTTTGCCCAGAATCAGCTCATCGGGGCCGTGGCCTTGCAGCAGGCCGGCTTCGCGGGCCAGGGAATGCAGATTGCCGTGTTCGACGCGGGCTTTCCGGGCGTGGACCAGATAACGAGCCTGCAAAACCTGCGGGCGCCGGGGCGGCTGCTCAGCACCCGCAACTTCGTGGACGGCAACCGGCAGGTGTTTCTGCGCAACGGCCACGGCACGGCCTGCCTGAGCACGATGGCCGCCGAGCTGCCCGGCTACTACGTGGGCACCGCGCCGGGGGCCAGCTACCACCTCTGCCTGACGGAAGACGCCACGAGTGAGGCCCCGGTGGAAGAAGCCAATTGGCTGGCCGCCGCCGAATACGCCGATTCGGTGGGAGTAGACGTCATCAGCTCGTCGGTGGGCTACACGGCTTTCGACCTGCCGCGGCTTTCGCACCGCTACGCCGAGCTCGACGGGCGCACGACCATTGCCAGCCGGGCCGCGCTCGGCGCGGCGCGCGCCGGGATGCTCGTCGTGGTATCGGCCGGCAACGACGGCAACCAGAGCTGGCGCTACATCAGCGCGCCGGCCGACGCCGACAGCATTCTCACCGTCGGGGCCGTGGATTCGCTGCGCAACCGGGCGGGCTTCAGTTCCTACGGCCCCACGGCCGACGGCCGGATTAAGCCCACGCTGGCGGCCATGGGCGTGGCCTCGGCCGTGCTCACGCCCAGCGGCGGCATCGTGCGCGGCAACGGCACGTCCTACGCCTGCCCCGAGCTGGCCGGGCTGGCGGCCGCGCTCTGGCAGGCTAACCCCGCGCTCACGGCTCAGCAGGTGCTGCTGGCCCTGCGCAACAGCGGCTCCCAGGCCCCGAATCCGGATAACTCCCTCGGCTACGGCATCGTGGACGGGGTGCGGGCGCTGAGTTTGCTGCAAGCGCCGCTGGCCGCCGTGCCGCCCGTCGCGGCCGCTGACGAGGAGCTGCGCGTCTTTCCGAACCCCAGCCAGGGGCAGGCGCTGCTGCTGCTGGCCCTGCCGCTGTCCTGGCGCGGGCAGGCGTTGCGCGCGGAAGTGTTCGACGAGCGCGGCCGGCTCGTGACCGGGCAGCGGGTGGCGGCCGGGGGCGGCGCGACGGTGGCGCTGAGCTTGCCAGTGGGCGGCCTCGCGCCGGGGGTGTACGTGGCGCGGGT
Source organism: Hymenobacter sp. (assembly GCA_025353905.1). Taxonomy (GTDB): domain Bacteria; phylum Bacteroidota; class Bacteroidia; order Cytophagales; family Hymenobacteraceae; genus Hymenobacter. Next base: position 33,285 of record JANXNW010000266.1, on the reverse strand, counting down.
GCGGTTGCCGGGCGGCAAGTCGGCGCGGTCGGCGCGGTTCGTGGTCGAGTAGCCATCAGTACAACAGGGCTTTAAAACAGATTGACCGCTCGGCTCTACAGCCTTCTGCGGCTAAACTTTGCGTTCTCTGCGCGAGCCATAGGCCGGCGTAGCCAACTTCCCGAACGGCTCAAGCAGCCATGGAATCCACGGCGCAAGGCGGTAAATAGAGCGGGCTTGCGTAGTCAGTCGCAATATTTTTACTAAAGAATCAAGCCTGATATTGCCAGTAAAATTGGGAATTCTGAAACTTGGTCGTACCTTTCCCCCGGCAATCAGCCATTCTTTTTTATGCTCCAGTTGATGACGACCAAGCGCATCGGGCGCCGCCAGTTTCACTTCACGGTGGAAGGCAAGAATTTTCACGAAGTGGTGGCTGAGTACGACCGGCTCAGCTTCACCGACGTGGCCGCTTGTGGCATCTGCGGCTCCGACAACCTCGATTTGGGCTCGCGCGTGGCCCAGGGCAAGTTCAAGTACACCAGCGTGAAGTGCCGCGACTGCAAGGCCGACCTGACCTTCGGCAAGCGCGAGGACGACGACCAGACGTACTTTCTGCGTCGCAAGGAAAGCGGCGAGCTCGACTGGCGCCCGTTCGAGAAAAAGGCGGAGTAAGCCTCTGCGGTAAGCTCCAGCCGGCAGTGCAGGGCCGTCGGGCAGCGTGCCTAAAACCAGTCCGTCAATCCCTGCCATCAGCCCACCAACCCGTGTTGGTGGGCTTTTTTGAGTAAGCGCCTGATGCCGTGCCCGGCTGGTCGGTACATTCGTTGAGGCTAACCCGTTCGGGTGCTTCCACTTACTCCCGCTTACTGCCATGCGCGCCCGACTCCTGCTTCTGTCCCTGACCGGGTTGACCTGGCTGCTGACCGGAGCCTGGCCCGCCCACGGGCAAGCGACCCGGCCGGCCCAGCCTAACCCCGACAGCCTGCGCGTGGAGTGGGCCGACGTGGACCGTTTCTGGCGCACCTACGACCAGCTGGCCACGGCCGGTAGCCGGGCCGACAGCCTCGCCCTGGTCGAGACCCAGTACCTGGCCCCGGCCACGCCCGGCTTGCGCACCTACGTGGCAGCCGCCCACGCCTCGGCCGCCGATTTTCTGGCGGCCTGGCGGACGCACCGGCGCTACCTGGCTGCTATTCGGCCCGCCACCCAGCGCATTGGTTCGCAAAAAGCCGCCATTCTGCGGGCGGCCCGGCAGCTCAAGCGGGCGTATGAGGCCAGTACGTTTCCGGATTTGTATTTCGCCATTGGCAAGTTTGAGGTCGGCGGCACGAGCTTCGGAAATTTGCTCTACGTGGGAGCCGAGCTCAAGTGCGCCCCGCCCGCCCCGCCGCTGGCCGAGCTGCGGCCGGACCTGCGGGGCGGCGTTTCGCCGGTGGCGGCGCTGCCCACCGTGTGCCTGCACGAGCTGGTGCACGGACAGCAGCAGCTTCGAAATGCCCGCACCAACCTGGACGGGGCCCTGCTGGAAGGCGCGGCCGAATATGTCGCCTTCCGGCTGAGTGGCCGGCTGGGGTCGGGGGAGGCGTTTGCCTACGGCCGCCGCCACGAGGCCGAGCTGCGGCGGCAGTTTGCGCGCGAAGCCCAGCAGCCACTAGTGGCCAAGTGGTTTCTGACCTCGGCCGACCCTGCTACCGGGCAGCCGGGCGCGCTGGGCTACTTCATCGGCTTTCGCATTTGCGAAGCGTACTACGCCCAGGCCCGCGACAAGCGTGCCGCGCTGCGCGACATCATCTCGCTGGCCAACACCGCCCCGCTGCGAGCCCAGGCCGCGCGCTACCTGGGGCGCACCGGGCAGTAGGCGGAGTCCGTAGGCCGGGTCAGCAGGCCGGGTCAGCAGGCGGGAGCGGCCGTACTTTTGCCCACCATGACTCACGCTTCCGCCGCTCGCCGCCGCCCCGAGCCGCTGCTGGCTCCCTCGCTGCTGGCTTCCGACCTGGCCAACCTGCAAGCCACGGCCGAGCTGCTGGCCACGGCCGAAGCCGACTGGCTGCACTTCGACGTGATGGACGGCCGTTTCGTGCCCAATATCTCGTTCGGGCTGCCCGTGCTCGAAGCGCTGCGCCCCCACGCCCGGCAGCCGATTGACGTGCACCTGATGATAGAGCAGCCCCAGCACTACCTGGCGCAGTTCCGCGAGGCGGGCGCCTCGAACATTACCGTGCACTACGAAGCCTGCCCGCACCTGCACCGCGTGGTCGAGCAAATCCGCGGCCTGGGCTGCACCGCCGGCGTGGCCCTGAATCCGGCCACCCCGGTGAGTCTGCTCCAGGACATTGTTGCCGACCTCGACGTGGTGCTGCTCATGGCCGTGAACCCCGGCTTCGGGGGTCAAGCCTTTATTCCGCATACGCTGCACAAGGTCGCCGTTCTGAAGGAGTTATTGCTCGACTGCGGCTCCGATGCGCTCATCGAGGTGGACGGCGGCGTGAGCGCGGCCAATGCCAGTGCGCTCGTGCAGGCCGGGGCCGACGTGCTCGTGGCCGGCTCGTTCGTATTTCGGGGCGGGGCGGGCGGGCCGGTGGCCACGCTCGCCGCGCTGCGGGCGCAACTGCGGGAGGGGACGACAGAGCTTACTTGACCATGCCAAATCACTGAACTTAATCACCCATGCTGGAAATATCGGAAGCTTTACCAGAGGAAATCTTATTTCGCAAAATTCACCGCGTTCGCGACCAAAAGGTGCTGCTCGATGCCGACCTGGCCGAGCTTTACGGCGTGGCGACGAAGCAGCTCAAGCAAGCCGTGCGCCGTAACCGGGCGCGTTTCCCGGCCGATTTCATGTTTGAGCTGACTAAAGTCGAAACCGAAAACTTGAGGTCACAGAATGTGACCTCAAGTTGGGGCGGTCAGCGGTATGCCCCGTTTGCCTTCACCGAACAAGGCGTGGCCATGCTCTCGTCGGTGCTGAGCAGCGAGCGGGCCATTGAGGTGAACATTCAGATTATGCGGGTCTTTGTGAAAATGCGGCAGTGGGTGACGAGCTACGCGGACCTGCTGGGAAAGATTGAAGCCCTGGAAAACGAGCAGAGCCGCAGCAGCGACCACATCCGCGAAATCTATACCTTGCTCAAGGAGTTGCTGGAACCTGAGTCAATGGAGCGGCCACCCGTGGGCTTTCGGACGGGCCTGTCAGCGGGGGCCGCGTCTTGATTCAGCCGGGTGAGCGGCGGGCAGTTACTACTTTTCAATTCTACGGTGTCGCGCAAGTTTTCCCTTTTTGTTTACCTAACCTGGCTGCTGACCGCGCAATCGGCCCTGGCCCAGCAGCCGGCCGCTACGGTGGCCGACAACCTAACGCTGCGTGGCAGCGTCCGCGACGGGCGCGGGCAGCCGCTCGAATTCGTGGCCGTCGCGGTGGAAGGCCAGGCCGGGGGCACGAGCACCGACGCGGGCGGGCAGTTTGCGCTGCGCGTGGCGCGGCCGATGAGCGCGGGCGGCGGCGCGTACGTGCTCGTGCTGCGGCGGCTCGGCTACCGGCCGCTGCGGCAATTGTTGCGCGTGGCACCGGGCACTGCTGAGGTGGCCGTGCCCGTGCTCACGCTGCAAGTCGACGTGCAGGCCCTGGGCAGCGTGTCGGTGCGGGGCCGCTCGGCCACGGCCGACTCGCGCGAGCAGGCCAGCCTCATTCAGCTCGACCCGCGCACGGCCCAGGTGCTGCCTTCGCCCTTCGGCGATTTCAACGCCGTGCTCAAAACCCTGCCCGGCGTGGTGAGCAACAACGAGCTGACGAGCACTTACTCGGTGCGGGGCGGCAACTACGACGAGAACCTGCTCTACGTCAATGGCTTCGAAGTGTACCGGCCGTTTCTGGTCAGCCAGGCGCAGCAGGAGGGCCTCAGCTTCATCAACCCCGACCTGGTGGCCAAAGTCGATTTCAGCACCGGCGGCTGGCAGCCGCGCTACGGCGACAAGCTGTCCTCGGTGCTCGATATTCAGTACAAAGAGCCGGAGCGGTTCGCGGCTTCGGCCACGGCCAGTCTTGTCGGCGGCTCGGCCCACGCGGAGGCCCGCTCGGCCAGCGGGCGGGTGAGCTACCTGGCCGGGGTGCGCTACCGCAACGCGCAGTACGTGTTCAACGCCCTGCGGCAGCAGCAGGGCCAGTACAACCCGACGTTTTACGACGCGCAGACGTACGTAAACATTGGCCTGGGGCCGAAAAGCGACTTGCAACGCACCAGCCTGGGCCTGCTCGGGGTGCTGGCCCACAACGACTACCGCTTCGTGCCGGTGAGCGGGCAGGTGTCGTTTTCGACGGGCGACAATCAGATTTCGAGGGTCAGCATCTTCTACGACGGCCGGGAGCGGATGCAGTACGACACGTACCAGGGGGGCTTGAGCCTGAAGCATAACTTCAGCCCCGGCCTGCAAGTGGAGGCGCTCGGCTCGGCCCTGCTCACGCGCGAGCTGGAGTTTCGGGATGTCGAGGCGGCCTACACCTTCGCCGAGGTGAACCGTGACCCGACCAGCCTGGACTTCAACAAAACGGTGCGTGAGCGCAACATTGGCTCAGCTTTTAATCACGCCCGCAATAACCTCACGGCCCAGATATTTACGGCCGAGCTGCGCGGGCGCTGGCTGCCTGGTACTGCCGGGGGCGACCCGACCGCGAGTCGCCACACCGTGCGCTTCGGGCTGAAAACCGGCCGCGAAAGCATCCGCGACCAGCTCGACGAGTACAGCTTCGCTGATTCGGCCGGCTACGTGCCCGACGCGTGCCGCACCCGCCTGGCCGCTGATTTGGGTTTGCAAAGCCAGCGCACCCAGGGCTACGCGCAGGACAGCTGGCAGCTCGACTCGCTGCGGACGCTCACTTTTGGGGTGCGGGCGCACTACTGGTCCGTGAATCAGCAGCTGCTCGTCAGCCCGCGGGTGCAGCTGTCGAGCCGTGACCGCCGCCACCCGACCTCGTTCTGGAAGCTGGCGGGCGGGGCCTACGACCAGCCCCCGTTTTACCGCGAGCTGCGCGACCCGGCCGGGCAGCTCAACCCGGCCTTGCGCGCCCAGCGCTCGTGGCAAGTGGTGGTGGGCCGGCAGGTACGGCTGCGCATCATGGACCGCCCGTTTCAGCTCAATACCGAAGCGTATTATAAGCACCTGACCGACGTCGTGCCCTATGAGGTGGACAACGTGCGCCTACGCTACCTGGCCCGTAACTCGGCCACGGCTTACGTGGCGGGCTTGGAAACGCGGCTCAGCGGCGAGTTCGTGAAGGGCGTCGAGTCGTGGCTGAGCCTGGGTTTGCTCACGAGCCGCGAAAACCGGACTGCTCCGGGCGATACCGTGACGCTTTACAGCGACCAGAACCCGCCCCAGCGCACCGGCGTGCGCCCGCTGGGCTGGCTGCGGCGGCCCACCGACCAGCGCCTGACGGCCAGCATCTTCTTCCAGGACCATTTGCCTGACAACCCTTCGGTGCGCGGCTACCTGAACCTGGTCTTCGGCACCGGCCTGCCCTTCAGTCCGCCCGGCCTGCCCCAGTTTCGGGGCGATGAGGCCCTGACCCGCGCCTACCAGCGCGTGGACCTGGGCTTTTCCAAGGTGGTGAGCCTGCGCGCGGGCGGTCCCAAAACCCGCCGCGGCGACCTGGAAAGCCTTTGGCTGGGCCTGGAAATTCTCAACCTGCTCGGGGCCAACAACGTGGCCGGCTACAGCTACCTGCAGGACGTGAATGGCCGCACTTACGCCGTGCCAAGCTACCTCTCGCAGCGGGTGGTGAACGTGAAGGTGGTGGCCCGGTTCTGAGCACGGGTCACTCTGCCAGCTCAGGGTTGGGCGCAGGCCCGGCGCAGGCCCTCCATGATGGGCGCGAACGCCTGCCGGTCGGCCGCATTCGTGCCCGAGCCTTCATCGTGGGTGTGCAGGATGAGCGGCTGCTCGTCGGGGTTCGAGCCCTTGCGCATGGTGGTCGCGACGGTGACGGTGACGGGGCCGCCCTGGGTATAGGTTGCCGTGAGCAGATACGGGCCGTGGTACTGAATATTCTCACCGATATTGGTTTGCCGTTGCCCCCGGGTGGCCCGCACCCGCGCCGGGTTCGTGCTGGGGTCGGCTTCGAGCAGCTGGTAGTTGTTCTCGGTGAGCAGTGCTGAGCAGCGCTCCACGAACTGCGCCTGGCTCATCGTGCACGCGATGGCCATGGGGCGCGGCCGGGTATTGACGCAGCCGGTTAGCCCTGACAGCGCTGGCAGGCCCAGCAGCCCCAGGGCCAGCCAGCTCCCCATCCCTCGCCGGTGAAAAATAGTTTGCATAAGCCAGGGCTAAAAAAAGATGAAGAACTGGGTGATAACCTCCGAGCGGCGGCCCGTTACCTGCATGCCGCCCAGCCCTTCCTGGCCGAGCACCTGATTCGTCGCCGCCGAGTAGATGGGGCGGGCGCGGTAGTGCATGGTTATCTTGGCGTTGTGGCCGGCCAGCAGCCAGTTCACGCCGCCCTCGACCAGGTTGTCGCCTTGATTCAGGCGGTTGAAATCGGTGCGGCTGTACGAGACGTAGGGCTGAAACTGGCCGAAGCCCCGCGTCCAGGCCCGGGGACACAGGTAGCCCGTCTGCAGGTGAAACACGCGCCCGCTGCCCCAGGTCGGGTAGGCGTTGCCCGCCCCGTTGAAGGCCAGCGATTGCGAGCCGGGGCTCGTCGGGGCGCTGGCCAGGTTCATCGTGCCGGCGTTGCGCACGTAGTTCGGGCCGTAGTCGAACCAGTAGTGCACGGCGTAGGCCGTGAGCGACGAGCGCTGCTCGCCGGCCGGCCCCATGGGCAATTCCAGGAAGCTGTCTACCGAAAAGTGTTTCATCGTGACCCGGGTCGTATCGACGTTGGCCTGTTGCAGCCGGATGCGCTGGATTTCGGGCAGACCGCCGAAGCCGGCGATGGCCGCCGGATAGCGCCCCGCGTTGAGCTCGCTCGTCTGCTGGGCGTTGAGCGTGACGCCGGCCGGGATGATGGGCGTGGCCGAGCGGCGCGAGCGGTACCACATCGCGTCGGGCTGAATCATGAAGCCAGCCCCGATATTGAACACCTTTTTGGTGCCCAGGTAGGTGCCCACCATGAAGGGCAGCGTCTGGCTTTCCTGCTCCAGAAAATCGTAGTTGGTGTAGAGCTGGTAGAGCGGCTGGTTGAAGGCGCGCGAATTGAATTGGGCGACATTGTAGGCATTGGGCAGCGCCGTCAGGCCGGCGGCCCAGCCCGCCCCGCGCCCCGGCAGCGTGGTCATGGGCGCGGCCCCGGCCCGCTGGGCATCCGTGTAGGGCGTAGTCCAGCCGGTGGCGGCTTCCGGAATCGAGAACGGCTTGGAGAGCACGGCGCGGTAGTTGAGCTTGCCGATTTCGCCCTTCGCGTACACGCCCAGCGTACGCGCGAACTGGTCGTTGGCATCGAGCAGCGCCCAGCCGTAGAGGGGCGAGTCGAGCGTCATAAAGTTAAGCGTGGCCGTATTCGAGAGCCGCGACAAACCCGACCAGGTGACCAGCCCCGTCCCGATGGAAAACGCCCGGCTGACTTTGAACTCGGTCCAGGCATCGTGCACGAACACTGACTGGCGTTTGCCGTCCGTCACGCCGTCGGGGCCGGTTTGCAAGCCGCCCCCGCCTGTATTAAACGTCTGGTTGTTGGCCCCGATAATCCAGAATACCAGCAGGCGGGGCGTGAGCTGCCCGTGCATCAGAATCCGGCTCCGCCGGATGCCCACGTCCCAGGTCTGGTTCACGTTGTTGTTGCCGGCGATGCTCGTGCCGGGGTTCTGCTCCTGCCAGCGAGTCCAGATTTGCGACCACATCAGCAGGCGAATGAAGCTCGTGCTGTCTTTGCTCAGATACAGCCGCAGGCCGTTCTTATAGTTCGACCCGGCCCAGAAGCCCTGGGCCGCCGCCGGCCGGGCTGACAAACCGGCCCCGGTCAGCAGTAAGAGCAGGGTCAGAACGCGGAGAAATTTTGCGGTAGGAGTGCAGCGCATGGTGGGGAGACTGAGGTGAGATAGTCAAGAAAACTCCTCAAAGCTGCTCAGCGCAACGCCTAGCTGTCAAATAGATAGTATCAATAACTGTCCGCTTGTAGCCTGGGCGGGGTTTTTGCTATACCAGTTTAGCAAATTATTTTAAGTTTTTGGCAAGCTCGCACCGCCCTGAACCGCTACCTTAGCGCACACCTGAGTTTATTCAAGCTCACCCTCCAATTCCCACCCCATGCTTCTGCGTCAGCTAGAATACATCGTTGCCGTGGAGGCCGAGCGCAGCTTCATGCGAGCCGCCGACCGTTGCTGCATCACCCAATCCACGCTCAGCCAACAGATTAAGAGTTTGGAGGAGCACCTGCGCATCGAGATTTTCAACCGGCAGTGCCTGCCCGTCGAGCCCACCCGCGAGGGCTGGCTCATCATCGAAAAAGCGCGGCTCATCGTCAGTGCCGCCCGCAGCCTGGAAGGCTTCGCCCAGCAAATACGGGAAGAAAGAACCGCGGACGGGGCTTAGTCTTCCGGCTACGAGGTGGGCGTTAGCTGTGGCGAGGGTTTTCCCGCGCCCGTAGTTTTGCTGCATTCCAGGCGGGCGGGTCAGGGTTGGCCTTGCCCGTTGTCGCTTTGCTTGGCATCGTCGTTTTGGATGCGGCGGCTGCGTTTGGCGGGCTGGGCTGCCACCTTGCCAAAACGGTAGCCAAAAGCCACCCGTACGCCGCGCAGGTACACATAACTGTTGCTTACCTGGTTGAACTGGTCAGTAATCAGCTCGGTGCGCAGATTGCGGGTGGCCGTCAGGAAATTGTCCGCGTTTAGCGTCAGGTCGGCTTTGTCCTGGAACAGGTTTTTACGTAATCCAAGCGAGTAAAACGCCCAGGAAGCTTGCGTACCCTGGAGCTGCACACGCGGCGAGTTGAAGCTGCCGAAGAACTGCAGGCTAAGGCCGCGTCCAAGCTTGTAGCCCGAATTCACGTTCAGGCTGTACATCAGGCCGGTCTGGGTGAGGTTGAGCGCCGGGCTGGCCAGCGAGACGTAGTAGAGGTTTACCGTCCCGCCCAGGTCCCACTGGGGTACCGGCTTTACGGAGACGTAGAGCGAAAGCCCGACGACGGTATGGCGGCCAATATTGCGGTAGGTCTGGTTATTAGCCCCATCCGTGTCGAGAAAGCGGTAGGTTTCGATGGCATTGACCGTGCGACGGGCGTAGGCCGAGGCATTGAGGGCCGCTCCTTTCACCAAAGTGGTGTAGGTGAGCTCGTACGAGTCGGTCAGTTCGGGGCGCAGCTGCGGGTTGCCGTACCGGATATTGAGCGAGTCCACGGCATTTACGAAGGGATTGAGGTAGTAGAGCAGCGGGCGCTGGATGCGGCGGGCATACGTCAGACGGAGCGTCTGACCGGGCTGCGTGGGGTTGCCGGGCTGGTAGCTGACGCTCAGGTTGGGTAGGAAGCTGATGTACTGCTGGGCCAGCTTGTCACCGCCGGGGTATTGCCGGGTAAACTGGCCCGTCAGGCGCGTGTGCTCCGCGCGCAGGCCGAGCCGGGTGCTCAGCTTCGGGCTCAGGTTGAAACCCTGAGTAAGATAAGCCGCCAGCACATTTTGAGCGTAGGTAAAGTCATTGGAGCGCGGGGCGCTGGGCACGAGCGGTCCTGTCCCCAGCGGGTCAGAAGCCACGGCGTAGACGCTGCCCACCTGCCGAAGAATGACTTTGGCCCCGGCCTCCAGCGTACTGGTTTTGGAAAAGGGCTGCGTGTAGTCAGTTTGCAGCGTGGTTTCGAGGTTACGGGCTTGGTTGAGGCTGTGCTCCCGGTAATCCACGCCGTTAGTGCGACCAAGGCCCCCGCCCTGGGTAGTATACTGGCTGAGGTCGTAGCCCTGGATAGTAAACCGGCGGGTGTGCTGCGCCAGCGTACTCCACTCCCGGCGCTGCTGGGCGAATGCGCGGGTGTAGCTGCCGCTCAGGTCGAGGCTCCGGGAACTCGCCCCCCAGTCCTCCTCGCGCAGAAACTCGGCGGTCCCGTGAGCCGGGCCGCCGGGAGGGGCCACGGGCGTGCGCAGGTTGTAGAGACTGTTCGCTCCGTTGCTGCCCCCCACGCTTCCCAATACGCTCAGCGTGAGGTTGTGGTAGGGGGCGAGGTCGTAGTCGAGGCTCACGCGGCCGAACCCGCTGCCGCCCAGTGTACGGCCGCTGCCCGCCTGCGTAAGCGTTGGTCCGAAACCACCCGATGCCGTGGGCTCGGAGCGCAGCAAATCGCTGCGATTGGGACTGTAGTAGAGCAGCGAGCTAAGCGAGCTGCCCAGGCCGAGCTGCCCACGACGGTAGCTTAGGGCGGCGTTTGCGTTGGAGCTGCGGGTGCCCCCAGCCAGCCCAGCGGAGCCATTCAGGCCCTCCAGGGTGTTTTTCTTGAGCACGATGTTGATGATGCCGCCCGTGCCCTCGACATCGTACTTGGCCGAGGGCGAGGTAATCACTTCCACGCGCTGAATCTGGTCGGCGGGCAGCTGCCTCAGCGCGTTGGCCACCGACCCTGCCAGGATGCCCGAGGGTTTGTTGTTAAGGAGTACGCTCACGTTGCTAGTGCCGCGCAGCTCCACACAAGCCAGGTTTGATACAGCCAGGTTTGCCGTTTGGAGCGAGCCGGCGGGTCGTCAGAAAACGGCCGTTTGCGCGCTCGTGCTCCCCGCGTTACGTGGGGAGTTGGCCAGCCCGTCGTGGTGTCCTACCTTTGCCCCGTTATGTCGCTTTTCGCCCGTCGCTCTTCGTTCGCGCTCGTCGCGCTTTGCCCCGCTGACCGCCTTGTCGGTCGCCGCGTCGCGGCCTGGCATCATCGTCATCGCTAGGAGGCCGGGCAACCGGGCCGGCTGATTCCGCCTGGCGGGCAGCTCGCCCCCTACTAGTTGCCCGCGTCTCCGCCGCCATCTCCCGCAGGGTATTTCCTTTCTCGGTTTGGGTTGTTGAATGAGCGAAAGCCCGGTTGCTTAGCGACGGCGGCGTTTTAATCAATCGACAGCGCATTCGTCCAGCGAAGCCCATCAGCCCATTTCCGCATTAGCCCATCCGCACCTCCAAAAAATAATGCTTCGCTTAGCCATTCAAAAGTCCGGTCGCTTGTCCGACGACTCGCTCGCCCTCATCCGCGAGTGCGGCATCAGCTTCGCCTCGTCCACGTACAAGCTCAAGGTCGAGGCGACGAATTTCCCGCTGGAAATCCTGTTTTTGCGCGATGATGACATCCCCGGCTACGTGCGCGACGGCGTAGCCGACCTGGGCATCGTGGGCCAGAACGTGCTGGTCGAGGCCGGGGCCGCCGACCTCGAAATCGAGGCGCTGGGTTTCAGCAAGTGCCGGCTGAGTCTGGCCGTGCCGCGCGGCGATGCTTACGGCTCGGTGGCCGACTTGCAGGGTAAGAACATCGCTACCTCTTATCCGCATATCCTCGGTGATTATCTGGCCGGCCACGGCGTGCAGGCGCACTTGCATACCATCAGCGGCTCGGTCGAAATCGCGCCCAGCATCGGTCTGGCCGAGGCTATTTGTGACATTGTGAGCAGCGGCTCGACGCTGCTCGGCAACGGCCTGCGCGAGGTGGAAACCATCTTTCGCTCCGAGGCCGTGCTCATCGCCGCCCCCGGCCTTAGTTCCGACAAGCAGGAGCTGCTCGACCAGCTGCGCTTTCGCATGCAAGCCGTGCGCCGCGCCCGCCGCTCGAAATACATCGTGCTCAACGCCCCGGCCGCCGCCCTGGACCAAGTGCGGGCCCTGCTGCCCGGCATCAAGGCCCCCACGGTCACCCCGCTGGCCGAGCCGGGCTGGGTGTCGGTGCAGTCGGTCGTGGACGAGGACAATTTCTGGCACCTCACCGGCCAGCTCCAGGCCATCGGCGCCGAAGGGATTCTCGTGCTGGGCATCGAGAAGATGGTGGGGTAGGTTTTTGGTGCTTAGTGCCTGGTGCCTGGTGCTTAGTGCTTAGTGTCGGGAATTCTTTATAACCTTCTAAACTACATCAAACACCAAGCACCAAGCACCAGGCACCAGGCACCAGGCACTAAAAAAACTATGCAAGTCTTTCGCTACCCCGACCCTTCCACCTGGCCCGCGCTGCAGCGCCGCTCGCTGGCCGACACCCAGACTGAGGTGTTGGCGCGCGCGGCCGCTATTTTTGATGATGTAACGCACCGTGGCGATGCGGCCCTGCTCGCCTACGCGGCCGAGTTGGATGGCGCGCCCGGTCTGACGGACTTGCGGGTGAGCGCGGAGGAGATGGCGGCCGGGGCCGCCCAGGTGCCGCCCGCGCTGCAAGCCGCCATCCGGCAGGCGTTGCATAATATCGAAGTCTTTCACGCCGCCCAGCGGCCGCCGGCCCAGGAAGCCGAGGTCGAAACCATGCTGGGCGTACGCTGCTGGCGGCGGGCCGTGCCCGTCGAGCGGGTGGGTTTGTACGTGCCGGGCGGCTCGGCTCCGTTGTTTTCGACCTTGCTCATGCTTGGCGTACCGGCCCGGCTGGCGGGCTGCCGTCAGGTGGTGGTCTGCACGCCGCCCGGCCGGGGCACGGGCCTCGTCGCGCCGGCCATTCTCTTCGCCGCCCGCGAGCTGGGGCTGACCACGATTATCAAGGCCGGCGGCGCGCAAGCCGTAGCGGCGCTCACGGTGGGTACGGCCTCGGTGCCGGCCGTAGACAAGATTTTTGGTCCCGGCAACCGCTACGTGACCGCCGCCAAGCAGCTGGCTGCCCAGCGCGGGGTGGCCATCGACATGCCCGCCGGCCCGAGCGAGGTGCTCGTCATCGCTGATGCTTCGGCCCATCCCGCATTCGTGGCCGCCGACCTGCTCTCGCAAGCCGAGCACGGTCCTGATTCGCAAGTGATTCTGCTGACCGATTCCGAGCAGCTGCTGGAGCAGGTGCAGGCTGAAATTGCCCGTCAGCTGCTGGATTTACCCCGCGCCGAGTTGGCCCGCCAGGCGCTGGTCGAGAGCCGCACGCTGCTGCTGGCTGACGCGGCTCAGCTGCTGGCTTTCAGCAACCAGTACGCCCCGGAGCACTTGATTCTGGCCGTCGCCGACCCGGTCGCGTATGCTGCCGGGGTCATCAATGCGGGCTCCGTATTCATGGGTCACTACACGCCTGAGTCCGTGGGCGACTACGCCTCGGGCACGAACCACACGCTGCCCACGAGCGGCTACGCCCGCGCCTACAGCGGGGTCTCGCTCGATTCGTTCTACAAGAAAATTACCTTCCAGCAGCTTACTCCCGCTGGCTTGGCCGCGCTGGCCCCCACAGTGGAGGCGATGGCCGAAGCCGAAGGGCTGACCGCCCACGCGCGGGCGGTCAGCGTGCGGCGGGAGCTGAGTGGGGAGCACGCAGAAGCGGTTTTGACGCGAAGTGCCGCGCAGGTTTAACGTGAAGTCAGAGGTAGTAAAGCCGGCTTGCTGGAAGGCTATCAGCCAATAGCCAACAGCCACGAGCCATCAGCCAGTAATATGTTTGATTTAGAAACGCTTATCCGTCCCAATATCCGGGCCATGCGGCCGTATTCGTCGGCCCGCGACGAGTTCGCGGGCGCGGCCCAGGTCATGCTCGACGCGAACGAGAACAGCCTGGGCAGCGCCGGCCCGGAGGTCTTTAACCGCTACCCCGACCCGCAGCAGCGGGCGGTGAAGGCTGCCCTGGCTCCGCTCAAAGGCCTTGACCCGGCGCAAATTTTCCTCGGTAACGGTTCCGACGAGGCCATCGACCTGCTCGTGCGCCTGAGCTGCCGGCCGGGGCAGGACAGCGTACTGCTCGTGCCCCCGACCTACGGCATGTACGAAGTGGCTGCCAATCTTAATGATGTGGCGGTGGAGCGGGTCCCGCTCACGCCCGACTTTGAGCTTGATGAGGCTGCGCTGGTAAGTATCGGGCACTCGGCGGCCCGGCTCGTGTTTCTGTGCTCGCCCAATAATCCAAGCGGCAACCTGTTCGCCCCCGCTGCCATCGAGCGGGTGCTTGGCACGTTTCGGGGTCTGGTTGTACTGGACGAAGCCTACGCCGACTTTGCCGCCGCTCCGAGCTGGACGACGCGTCTGGCCGAATTTCCCAACCTGGTAGTGCTGCAAACCTTCTCAAAAGCCTGGGGCCTGGCCGCCTTGCGCCTGGGTATGGCCTTCGCCAGTGCGGAGCTTATTGCGTACCTGAATAAAATCAAGCCGCCTTACAACATCTCCGAAACCACTCAGCGCCACGCCCTGGCTGCGCTGGCTGACGCACCGCGCTTTGCGGCCTTGCGCGCGCAGTTGGTAACGAGCCGGCAGCAGCTGGCCGCCGACCTGAGCCAGCTGGCGCTGGTCGAGCGCGTTTTTCCGTCGGACACGAATTTTTTGCTCGTGCGTTTCCGTCCCGATGCGACGGCCGTGTATGCGTATCTGCTCACGCGCGGCATCGTAGTGCGTAACCGCACTACCCAGGCCGGGTGCGCCGGCTGCCTGCGCCTGACGGTGGGCACCGAGATGGAGAACCAACTCCTGTTGGCCGCGCTTGCCGCGCTCGAATTGGCCTCTACGACTGCTGTGACTCGTGAGGCTTCCATTTCCACTTCTCCAGCCGCATGAAGCAAGTTCTGTTCATCGACCGCGACGGCACCATTTTGGTCGAGCCGCCGACCGATTTTCAGGTGGATGCCTGGGACAAGTTTGATTTTGTGCCAGGTGCCATTATGGCGCTGGCCGCGCTGGCCCGTGAGGGCCGCTACGAGCTGGTGCTGGTGACCAACCAGGACGGGTTGGGCACGGCGAGCTACCCCGAGGACACGTTCTGGCCCTTTCAAAACAAGATGCTCACCATCCTGGCGGGGGAGGAGGTGGAGTTTGCCGAGGTGCTCATCGACCGCAGCTTCGCCCACGACCCGGCCCCGACGCGCAAGCCCGCCACGGGTTTGCTCACGCGCTACCTGGACCCGGCCAGCGGCTACGACTTGGCGGGCTCGTTTGTCATCGGCGACCGCCGCACCGACGTCGAGCTGGCCCAGAACCTGGGCTGCCAGGCCATCTTGCTGCACCCGACCGATAGCGACGAGCGGGCCGCGCTCAGTACGCCGCACTGGACAGCGGTGCTGGAGCATTTGCGTCGTCCGCCGCGCCGGGTGCAGCTCACACGCACCACGAACGAAACGCGCATCGAAGTACGCCTGAATCTGGATGGCAGCGGCCAAACCGACGTGAAAACCGGCCTCAGCTTTTTTGACCATATGTTAGACCAATTGGGTAAACATAGCAACTGCGACTTGTTCGTGCGCACCGCCGGCGATTTGTACATTGATGAGCATCACACCGTCGAAGACACGGCCCTGGCGCTGGGTGCAGCTTTTGCCGAAGCGCTCGGCGACAAGCGGGGCGTGAGCCGCTACGGTTTTTTGCTGCCCATGGACGATGCGTTGGCGCAGGCCGCTGTTGATTTTTCGGGCCGGCCCTGGCTGGTTTGGACTGCTGATTTCCGGCGTGAGCGGGTCGGTGACGTGCCTACTGAGCTCTTTTACCATTTTTTCAAGAGCTTTAGTGATGCCGCCCGCTGCAATCTCAATATCAAGTGTGAGGGCGACAACGAGCACCATAAGATTGAATCCATCTTCAAGGCCGTTGCCAAAGCTATTCGGCAGGCCATCTACCGCGACCCTGCCGGGGCGGCGATGATACCTAGTACCAAGGGCGTCTTATAAGGAAACTTATCGCTGCTGAATTATTCATTTGAGTAACTTAAATTGTACTCAAATGGTGTAAGTGCATTAACAGGTATTCTCATGACAATTGCCGTAGTTGATTATCAGGGGGGCAACGTGCAGTCGGTACTGTTCGCTTTGCAGCGGCTCGGTTGCGAGCAAGCCGTACTGACGGCCGACCCTGATTTGATTAGGAGTGCCGACCGGGTGCTGTTCCCTGGTGAGGGCGAGGCTAGCTCGGCCATGCGGGCGTTGCGGGCCAGTGGTCTCGACCGGGTACTGCCCACCCTGGAGCAGCCTTTTCTGGGCATCTGCCTGGGTATGCAGCTGCTGGGTCGCCACACAGCCGAGGGCGTGACTGCGGCCGGTACGCCGCTGCTCAATATGCTCCCCTTCGATGTCGTGCGTTTTGCTCCGACTGACCCCACCCAGAAAGTCCCGCACATGGGCTGGAACGCGCTTCAGGCCCTGCAAACTCCGTTGTTTACTGGTCTGACGGGTGACGAAAGCCCGGTGGCGGCCGACTACGTCTACTTCGTACACAGCTACTACGCGCCGGTCGGTGCCTACACCATTGCCGAAGCACGCTACCCGGCCCGGGAGTCCTTCAGTGCGGCCGTGCGGTACCGTAATTTCTACGGGCTCCAGTTTCACGTTGAAAAAAGCGGTTCGGTCGGCGAGCAGATACTGCGTAATTTCCTGACCGAGGGCTTTGTCTGAAGGCTGAGCGCTTTGGTTTAAGATACCAAATTTTTTACTACCAACTTATTAGAAAGCTATGAACCTGATTCCCGCCATCGACCTCGTGCAGGGGGCCTGCGTTCGCCTGCGGGGCGGTGATTTCAGTCAGCAGACTACTTATTCGACTGACCCGCTAGCCCAGGCCCAATACTTCGAGCAGCTCGGGGCCACTCGGCTGCACCTCGTGGACCTTGATGGCGCCCGCGCCCGCGAGCCGCGTCAGTTGCCGGTCCTGGAGCGCCTGGCCCGCCACACGGCCTTGCACATTGATTTTGGCGGTGGCATCCAAAGCACCCACTCGGCTGAGCAAGCCTTTGCGGCCGGGGCGGCGCAGCTCACGGCGGGTAGCGTGGCCGTGCGCGAGCCGGCGCTGGTGGGGGAGTGGCTGGTCCGGTTCGGTCCGGCGCGGATTCTGATTGGCGCGGATTTCCGGGGCGATTATATCGCCCTGAGTGCCTGGACCGAGCAAGCCAATCAGACGCTGCCCGAGTTCATTGCTGCCTATCTGACGGCCGGAGCTACTACTTTCGTCTGCACCGATGTAAGCCGGGACGGACAGCTGCAAGGACCGGCCTTAGTAACCTACGGCGAGCTGAGTCAGCAGTTTCCGGCGGCGCGCCTGGTAGCCAGCGGGGGCATTACGACGGTTGCCGATTTAATTGCCTTGCGTAAGCTGGGTCTCGACGGGGCTATTATCGGCAAGGCCCTCTACGAAGGCACCATTACCGAAACTGAGCTGCGCGCGGAGCTGGCGATTACTGCGACGTCGGTCTGGTAACGGCTCCCAGCAGGGGTTCTTTGCCCGACTTCTTTGACCACCATCAGCCTAATATTTCATTCCTATGCTTACCAAGCGACTTATTGCCTGTCTCGACGTGCAGAATGGCCGCACCGTGAAAGGTTTGCGCTTCGAGGACTTGCGCGATGCCGGCGACTCGGTCGAACTGGCCGCTCGCTACGCCCAGCAGGGACTTGACGAGCTGGTGTTGCTCGATATCTCGGCTACGCTCGAAAAGCGGCGTACGCTTCTGGAGCTCGTGCGTCAGGTTGCCCGCGAGGTCAATATTCCCTTTACCGTGGGGGGTGGTATTGGCGCGGTGGCCGATGTCGAAGCGCTGCTGCTCAATGGGGCGGACAAGGTCAGCCTGAATTCGGCTGTGCTGCGGGAGCCCGCTTTGATTGACGAGCTGGCCCGGCGCTTTGGTTCGCAGTGCCTGGTGGTGGCCGTAGATGCGCGTCGAACTAACGACGTTGTTTTGGAGCCAATGGGAGAACGTTGGGATGTGTTTACGCATGCCGGCTCACGGGCGGCTGGCCGCGAAACTGTTGCCTGGTGCCGGGAAGCAGCGGAGCGCGGAGCCGGAGAGATTTTGCTTACTTCAATGACTCATGACGGTACCCGTGACGGCTATGCTTTGAGTTTGACGCGGGCCGTAGCCGCGGCCGTATCCGTGCCGGTTATTGCCTCGGGCGGAGCCGGGGCGGCCGCTCATTTCAGCGCCGTGTTGGCTCCGGGTGGGGCCGATGCGGCGCTGGCGGCTAGCGTTTTTCATTTTGGTGACTTGGCCCCAGCCCGGCTGAAAGCCTATTTGTTGGAGCGGGGCATCGCCATGCGTCCGGTGCCTGTTGGTCCGGCTACTGACTAGCCTACTCACTGATTAGCCCACTCACTAATTAACAACTACTAGCTGACCATCTATTTATCACTTTGTATCTGGAATTAATATGCAACTGGATTTCGCCAAGATGCCCGACCAGCTCGTACCGGCCATCGTGCAGGATGCGGTCACGGGACAGGTACTGATGCTGGGTTACTTCAACGCCGAAGCCTGGCAGCGTACCCAGGCAGAAGGGCGGGTTACTTTTTTTTCCCGTTCCAAGCAGCGTTTATGGACCAAAGGCGAAACAAGTGGTCACTACCTGGACGTGGTGAGCTTGCATCCGGACTGCGACCAGGACACGGTTTTGGTGCTCGTACGCCCGAACGGTCCGACCTGCCATCGTGGCACCACCAGCTGTTTTGAACTGCCAATCGGTTCGACATCGACGGCTGAGCCGACTGATGGGGGAGTGGTGCTGCAACCGCGACCGCCCATCAGTTTGCTGGCCGAGTTGGACCAGCTTATTGCCTACCGACAGCAGTTTCCGGCGGCGGAGCCCGGTTCGTATACGGCGCGCTTGTTTGAGCAAGGCCTACCCCGCATTGCGCGTAAGGTGGGCGAAGAAGCCATCGAAACCGTGGTGGATGCGCTCAGTGGCAACCTGGCTGGGTTGTCTGGCGAGGCTGCCGACCTGTTGTACCATTTATTGGTACTTCTTCGGGCTAGTGGTTCATCGCTAGCGGACGTAGTCCGTGTTTTGGGTGAGCGTCACGTCTCCATTAGGGCTGGTCAGCGGCGTCCGTTACCGGAGTAGTTAAAGTCCGAGACAAGAGCCAATTTAACATAATTACTATCGATAAGGTCATAAAATTAATAATCAGCATTTTACCGTAAAGACAGGAGTCGTTCGACTTTATTCAGTAGGGCGCGTGCCAGTATTAAATCATCAGGGTCGTTTAGGTCTAGCTGCGTGTGAATGCCCGGTCCCGATAGCTCTAGCTTAAAGTGTTGGTCAGTTCCGCTATTGTCCTTTTTACTGCCAGTTTGGTTGTCGAGAGTGGTCACCAACGATACAGGTGGTAAGGTAGGGGTTAGTGGCGGGGTAGCGCCAGGCGAAAGCAAGGGCAGGTCCTGGCCCCGGGTTGCTCCTGGAGATTGAGACAAACCAAACAAGTTGGCGACGACATCGGAAGTTGTAGCAGTCGTTATTGGAGCATTAAGTGATGCTTCGTTGAATTGGGTCTGCTTGATGGACTCCTGACGCAGCTTGGTTAGGTTAGTACCTCCGACTCGGTCGTGTCGGTCAGGAAAAGGACTTTCTCTCGTCGCCTCGTTGCTTTTGTTACCAACGTCAAGCTGCGTCATTTTTGTTGAGGTAAGTCTGTCAATGGTTTGGGTTGCTGAGTTGATAGAAAGCTGGTCTTCGGTATCCGATGCTCTAAAACTATTCTCCGGTAATGGTAGACTAGCTAGTTCCCGGCGAATGGGTTGTGCGTTGGCCAATTGGTCAATGTCAGCCATTATGTTTTTCTCGTCCAATAAGCGGACCATGCGGGCGCCCTCAACAAAGGCTTTCGAGACGCTTTGCGCGTTAATCTCTTCTACTTCGAATTCCCGAATCAGGAGTACATCAAGCATGCCGATGGGTAGCTCACGGCTCCTGAACTTTCGGCAAAGCTGGGTAAAGAGTGGAGGAGTAAGGAATGCCTCCCGGTGAAATAAAAGCTCCTCTTGCTTATCATAGGCGTGTTTGATGCGTCTGAACAAGGTAGTAGTTGCTAGTTGCTCTCGTTTGCTAGTTAGCAAGCCGAACTTTACTCCTGAGCCTACGATGGCTTTAAATGAGCCACTGACTTTGCGATTTAGCTTGCGAGCACAAGTCTCCAGGGCGCATTTGCCACCCGTATCATCGACAACTTCTGCTACTTCCCAGGCTCCGGTGTAGCTCGTGCGAGGGTAGTCTATAAGTTTAGGCATCTTGGTAGTATAAATAAATACTAAGAGAAGGTAGTTAATCACTATTTAACAAGCTATAAAGTATAAAAAAGTATAAAATAAATTATAATTTTTATACTTTTTTATACTTTATAGCTTGTTTTATTATTATACTCTAGCTTAAGCTGTTTTGTTTTTATACTCTCTTGTTATACTTTCTCAATTTCATCAACATAGAACATTCAGGACAGACTCTAACAATGACTTAGGCTATCCATGAATCAAGTGTGACAGTAATAGGGGAGCTGTCAATCTCACGTCGATCAAGCCAACGCCAACAAGCATTCAGCCAACAAAATATCAGCTTTCAGGAAAGACCATTGACTACAATCCGACTCCAAAGAGGTTTTTCATTCATATCCAACAGTAACGACAATTACCCCTTGCCCTGGGGAAATAGGCGCTCCACAAACTTCTGCGTTATCTACCATATTCATTAACTGAAGCTGAGCTTCATCAAGACTCTTATGATGCAGTCCTACGATGACAATCAACTCAAAAATCAATTGGGGTTCGGAAAAAAAGAATTATGAGAAACGGAAGCGACTGACGTAACGCGGGTTTCAAACTCACTAGACTGAATTGACGGATAGCGGGTCAATGGTTCGCGTCACGTTACTTGCTTCGGCTAATGGGCGCGACTCAACGATGCAAACGAAATACCCAACGAACGCAGACGAACGCATCACTCGACAGGCAAGTCTGCCAAGCCTGCTTGTTTTAATGTCCTCGTCGCCAAAATTCCCTCGGGGTTAATACGGTGCGCAACGATTACTCAGGAACATTACTCAGGAACTGAACTAAACCTAATATCCAGGCTAAAAAAGAAGTTTTATTCTAGTCCTATAATTTATATTATGTTAAGTTAGATTCGCGACTTCCTTTATCCTTATTACCAATTAGCTATACTCAACTGGTTGTGACCCTCTCCCATGCATAAAAAACCCCCGACTACTTAAAGCCGGGGGTTTCGTTTAACTAAGATTCACTTTTACTGCGCTACTTCTTCAGCGCATTGATTCGCTGCAAGTCAGCCGGACGATTCAACCGGGAATAGATTTTTTGCAGCGCACCCACCGTAGCCTGGTCGCCAGGCTGCAGACTCAGGGCCTTTTCCAGGTACTGCGCGGCAGTTTCAAAATGCTTACGCGCTTCCACTTCAATGGGCTTACCTTTCAACTGATACGTTTTCAAGTCCATCTTACTCGTTTTGGTAAAGAGCGTGGCGGCCTGATTAAACTCAAAGACACCGATGTTGAACTGCGAATCAAAGTTTTTCGGGTCCAGCTCCACTGCTTTGCGATAATCAGCCAGCGCCAATTCCGATTTAGTCTGTTTGTCGGCCGGAGTCGCCGCGGTTTTAACCTGCGAATCGTAAAAAGAGCCGCGGGCCGCGTATAGACTCGCATTGCTGGGGTCGGCCGCGATAGTCTTATTAAGTTTTTCCAGCGCTGAGGCCCCACCGCCTGCTGCCATAGCCTGAGTCAGGTCCTCAATCAAAAACGTCTTGTTGGTCGGGTACGCTACCAAGGCCCGCTGCACTATTTTTTGGGCTTCCGCCGTATTTTTTTCCTCGCGGGCGATTTGTAGCAACCGGGAATACACCGCTACCGGTGCTGGTTTAGTCTTGTAGGCATCCAACCCCAAGAGCTGATTATAGCTGGCTTTGGCCCCAGCAAAATCCTGCTTGGCATCCTGCGAAAAAGCACTGTAAAGAAGCGCTGTCGTATCCTGCGGGTTAATCAGCGACGCTTGCTTAAAGCCCGCGATGGCCTTATCATACTCTTTAGCCTGATAGCCAACTACCCCCGCGTTCAGGGCAATGATATAAAGATTCTTGAGTCGCTCAGGCGTTTGCTTACCAAACTCCCCAGTGGGTCCGTCCAGCTGAGCGGCTTTATTGTACGACTCGGTGGCTTTCTGGAGAGCCTCCCCCGGCTGGAGCGCGGCGGCATACTTGCCGTAAAGCTTCTGGCTGATGGGGTTTGGGTCGAGCAGCTGGTAATAGATTTCGCCGCGCGTGAACCAGGTTTTGGCCTTGTCCTTGGTTTTTTCGTTGGCCGTGGCTTCGTTGATACTGACCAGCGCTTTGTCCAGTTGACCCGCTTTTTGGCTGAGGAGCGCATTGGTAACGGCAGAGTTTTGGGCATAAGCCGGCGCGGCCCAAACACTGACTAAGGCAACGCCGACCAGCGCGGCCGCCCGTATGGATGGTTTGTTCATGAGAATTGAAAAAAGATTGATACCCTGGCAAAACTACGTGTTTGGGTCCAACTGACCCGCGTCAGGCGTCAGCTCGACCCAAACGCGAACGTCCAGTTATACCTCGTCAACGGACTCTGCGGGCGATACCGCGTCGGCTGCATCAACATCCAGAAAAGTGGAATTAGTAGCGTCAGAAGCTTCAACAAACAACGGCTCTACGAGCTCAGCCGCCAGCGTATCTACTTCCGGCTCCACGACGGCGACCACCTTGGCCACCGACGAAATCTCGTCGTTAGCCGCCACCTTGAACAAGCGCACCCCTTGGGTGGCCCGACCAATGGTGCGTAGCTCAGCCACACTCAAGCGAATAGTCAGGCCCGAACGGTTAATTATCATCAGGTCGTCGGCATCGCTAACTGATTTGATGGCGACGAGCTTACCCGTCTTCGGCGTCAGCATCATGGCCCGCACGCCCTTGCCGCCTCGGTTCGTAATGCGGTACTCATCCAGGGCCGAGCGCTTGCCGTAACCATGCTCGCTCACCACGAGCAGCTCCTGACTGGCATCGGCAATGCAAACCATGCCCACGACCCGGTCGCCGGGCTCCTCACCCAGCGTAATACCGCGCACCCCGGCCGCCGAGCGACCCATCGGGCGCACCTTCGTCTCGGGGAAGCGCACGGCCCGGCCCGAACGCAGGGCCAGCACCACCTCCGAATTACCGCTCAGCAGCTGCACGTCGAGCAGCCGGTCGCCCTCGTTAATAGTAATGGCATTAATGCCCGCCGCTCGGGGCCGCGAATACGCCACGAGCGGCGTTTTCTTGACCGTGCCCTGCTCGGTGCAGAACAACAGAAAAGTATTTTCGAGGTAGTCGGGTGAACGCAGGTTACGCACGTTGAGCACGGCCCGCACGGCGTCTTCCTTGGGCTTATCAATCAGGTTTTGCAGCGGCGTACCCTTGCTGGTCTTGGCCGTTTCAGGCACCTCATAGGCCCGTAGCCAGAACATACGGCCCTGCTCAGTGAAAATAAGCAGGTACTCGTGGGTCGTGGCGACAAACAAGTGCTCCGTGAAGTCATCCTGCTTCGAGCCCACTCCGCGCGCGCCCACTCCTCCCCGACTCTGAGTGCGGTACTCGTCGAGACCGGTGCGCTTGATGTAGCCCTCGCGGCTCACAGTGATGACCATGGCCTCGTCGGCAATCATGTCCTCCATCGAGAAATCCCCGCCGGCGTGGTTAATCTGGGTCCGCCGCGCGTCGCCGTAGCGCTCGCGCATCTCCAGCAGCTCAGTCTTAATAAGCTCGCGCTGCAAGACGTCGGAAGCCAGAATCGCATTCAAGCGGTCAATCTCGCGCATCAGACCCTCGTACTCGGCTACGATTTTATCGCGCTCCAGGCCCGTGAGGCGCTGCAGACGCATGTCGAGGATGGCGCGGGCCTGCACCTCGCTCAGGGCGAAGCGCTCGACGAGGCTGGCCCGGGCCAGCTCGGGGTCACGCGCGCCGCGGATGAGACTGATAACCTCATCCAGGTGGTCGAGCGCGATGAGCAAGCCTTCCAGGATGTGCGCCCGCTTCTGGGCCTCACTCAGCTCAAAGCGCGTCCGGCGCACGATGACCTCGGCCCGATGTTCCACGAAGTACACGATGAGGTCGCGCAGATTCAGCGTCAGCGGCCGGCCCTTGACAAGGGCAACGTTGTTGACGCCAAACGAACTTTGCAGCTGGGTGTACTTGAATAAGTTGTTGAGCACCACCGTGTTCAGCGCGTCGCGCTTCAGCTCGTACACGATGCGCATCCCGTCGCGGTCACTCTCGTCGCGTAGCGCGGCGATACCGTCAATCTTACGGTCGTTGATGAGCTCGGCCGTCCGGGCAATCATCGAGGCTTTGTTGACCTGGTACGGAATCTCGGTCACGATAATCTGCTCCTTGCCGCTGGGCAGCGTCTCGAAATGGGTTTTGGCCCGCACCACCACCCGGCCGCGGCCCGTCTCGAATGCCTGTCGCACCCCCTCGTAGCCGTAGATAATACCGCCCGTGGGAAAATCCGGGGCCGTCACGTACTCCATCAGCTCGGGAATGGTGATGTCGGGCTTATCGAGGTAGGCGATAATGCCGTTCACGACTTCCGTCATATTGTGCGGGGCCATGTTGGTGGCCATGCCCACGGCAATGCCGGAGGTACCGTTCACGAGCAGGTTCGGGAACTTGGCCGGCAGCACGCTCGGCTCTTCGAGCGAGTCATCGAAATTGGGCTGAAAGTCCACCGTATCCTTGTCGAGGTCGCCGAGCAGCTCGTCGGACAAGCGCTTCAGGCGGGCTTCGGTGTAGCGCATGGCGGCCGGCGAATCACCATCGACCGAACCGAAATTGCCCTGGCCATCCACGAGCGGATAGCGCAGGCTCCAATCCTGGGCCATGCGTACCATCGTGTCGTACACGCTGCTGTCGCCGTGCGGGTGGTACTTACCCAGGACCTCACCCACGATACGGGCCGACTTTTTATGGCTCTTGGAGTACGATACGCCGAGCTCACTCATGCCGTAGAGCACCCGGCGGTGGACCGGCTTGAGGCCGTCGCGCACATCGGGCAAGGCCCGAGAGATGATAACCGACATCGAGTAGTCGATATACGCGCCGCGCATCTCGTCTTCGATGTTAATCGGAATAATTTTTTCGCCTTCCGCCATTTTAAGGATTTAGGATTAGGGAGTTAGGATAAGAGACGACGGCCACCGAAATCGGCAGCACAACTGGTCCCCAAACGGATGCTCGTAAGCCCGCGCAAGTTACGCCCAAAAACCCGTTTTTCCTAGCTTTTAGGCCACTTTGGCGGCGCTCTCGTCCACCCCCCGACGCAGGGGCTTGCTGGCGGCTTACCCCCGTTAGAATCGCAAATCAGGAGAGCTGACCCCCGAATTATCAACAAACCCTCCTGCCCTCTCAACCTTGTACCCTCCTACCCTATTTCAGGGGCCGACTGTGGTCGCTTTTCTTGCGCTTGCCGTCGCCTTCCTTATTTACCCGGATGCGCTCGCCAATGGCCGGATACTGCATCTTCCAGATGGGCCGGGCGCGGTATTTAGCCCCCTCGTGGTAGTGCGCCTTGCGGATGTGGCACTCATCGATAGGACAAGTGCGACAACCGGCCAGCACCAGCAGTCCGCCGGCCAGATACGCCAGCAATACCCGCTTCACTGAACCGCGACCCGGTTTAACCGTACTTCCGGCAGCGCTCACAACCCCGTTACTCATGCCGTAAAGGTAGCCGCAACCCCGAAAGAACCCGTCGCCGAGGCGGAAGGAGCGGCCAATGCCGGACTCTCCCACTCCTGCAAAAACTGCCGCACAAACTTCTCCATAAACGCCTGACGCGGGGCGGCCAAACGACGGGCAGCGGGCGTATGCAGGCGCTCGTGCAGCAGCAGCAGCTTCTCGTAGAAGTGATTGATAGTGGGCGCAGTGCTTCGCTTATACTGCTCGAAATCAACGTGCGCCACGAGCGGCACGGCCGGGTCGTGGAGCGGGCGCCCCTTGTAACCCCCGTAAGCAAAAGCGCGCGCCACCCCGATGGCCCCGATGGCGTCGAGCCGGTCGGCATCCTGCACCACGGCCGCCTCGGGCGAGGTAACCGGCGTGGCCACTCCCATGCCTTTGAAACTGACTTCACGGATAATCTGCTCGACGCGAGCTATTTGGACCTCGGGTGCGCCCTGGCTGCGCAACCAGGCGCGGGCCGCCCTGGGGCCGGCCTCGTAGTCGCCGCCGTGAAATTTCCAGTCGGCGATATCGTGCAGCAAAGCGGCCAGCTCGGTCGTTTCCGGGTCGAGGCCGGGGACCGCGTCGGGGGCGGCGGCCAGAATCCGCGCCAACTGCCACACCCGGTAAATGTGTGCCCAGTCGTGGCCCGTGCCTTCGGCCGCGAATTTTTGCTCAATGAAAGCAGCCGTGGCGGTGAGTAGGTCAGACATGAACAGCGTAAGAATAGGTACTGGCGCAAAGATGCGGCCCGGCGGCCTAGCTTGCGCGCCGAACTTGATTCACGCGCGGACTGGACCTGTCTTTTGACCGCGCTCGGCCCCCTACTCTCTTTACTTAATGGAAAAAATTGCCATGCTCGGCGGCGGCTCCTGGGCCACGGCCCTGACCAAAATCCTGTCCGAAAACGGAGCCCGCGTGGACTGGTGGCTGCGGGCCAAGGACGACGTGCAGCACCTGGCCCGCACCGGCCACAACCCGCGCTACCTCTCGGCCGTGGCCTTCGACCGCAGCCTGGTTTTTCCGACTACCGAGCTGGCCGAAGCCGTGGCCGAGACCGACTGGCTGGTGCTGGCCGTGCCCGCCGCCTTCGTACAGCCCGTGCTCGACAAGCTGGGCCGCGACGCGCTGCGGCACAAACGCGGGGTGATTTCGGCCATCAAGGGCATGATTCCGGGTCGGAATATGCTCGTGACGGACTACGTGCGGGAGCGGTTTCGGCTGCCGGCTACCCGGCTCGGCGTCATCGCCGGCCCCTGCCACGCCGAGGAAGTCGCCCTCGAAAAGCAGAGCTACCTCACCCTGGGCTCGCCCGACGTGAATGGCCTGGGCCGGGCATTCAGCGAGCTGCTGACCTGCCGCTACGTGCGGGCCCACCCGGCGGCCGACCTCGACGGCATCGAGTACGCGGCCGTGATGAAGAATATCATCGCCCTGGCCGGCGGCATCGCCCACGGCCTGGGCTACGGCGACAACTTCCTGGCCGTGCTGGTGAGCAACGCGGTGCAGGAAATCCGACGGTTTCTGCAGGCTATTTCGCCCCAGGCGCGCGACCTCTCGGCCTCGGCTTACCTCGGCGATTTGCTGGTAACGGCCTATTCGCCCCTCTCGCGCAACCGCAGCTTCGGCTCGATGGTCGGCCGGGGCTACTCCGTAAAATCGGCCCAACTGGAAATGAACATGATTGCCGAAGGCTACTACGCCGTCAAAAGCATTCACGAGCTCAACCGGAGGCTGCAGGTCCACATGCCCATCACGACGGCCGTGTATAACGTGCTTTACGAGCGCATCGCCCCGGCCATCGAACTTGAGCTATTGAAAGAAAAGCTGCGCTGAGCCAACTATGCAGGGAGACCAGGCTCGCCCGATAACGCGCTAGGGCAAGACAAGCAGCGGCTGTCCCGCCGAAACAGGCATCGCCCAAGCTCCACCGGGTAGGGCCACGACGGGCTGACCCGGCCGCGCCGAATCGGGCGGCGCGGCCAGAATCTCCGTTTCGCTGCCCGGCACCATTCCCGGCCGCTGGCCCTGCGCCACGCCATCATCGACGACGAGCAGCGGCAAGGGAGACTGCCCGGCAGTCAGCGCATAGTGATGCCAGAAAATAGCGAAGGCCCGCGGTTCGACCCAGATGCGCGTAAATGGCTGGGTGCGCAACCAGGCGTAAGTCTGGTGCAAGCTCACTTGCTGGGCGCGCAGAATGGCCAGCACCGGCTGCTCCCGGTGCCAACGGTAACCGCCGTACGCGAGTAGAATCAAACTCAAGGCAGCTACCTGAAGTGTTGGGAATATTCTAACTGGTAGTCTGCTGATTAAGCTGCTCTTTTCGAATACTTGCTTCAGCCAAGTAAAGACTACTTCGGCAAATAACGCGACGAGCAGAAAGAACGCCAGCAGGACCACCAGCAGCGTTCGAGCCGGGGGGTACACACCCTGCGCGAATACCAGCAGCAGCCACCAACCCAGCTGCGCGTAGAGCAGCCAGCCCAGCCGGCGCGCCGACGCCGACAAACCCGCCCGCCGACGCAGCGCCAACGGAGCCAGCATGAGCAGCAGCAGGTAAGCAGCCGCGCTCCAGCCGCGTTGACCAAGCAGTTCGGCGGCCGTACCCATCAAAAACGGACCGAGCTCGGTCCGCATTTCAGCCAGCGGGTGGCGGGCCACGTACGGATTATGCAGCAGCGCATTCCAACCCGACAGCAGCCCCACCGGCGCGTAGAGCACGACCACCACCCCGCCGACGCCTGCCAACGCCAGCGCCAGCCGACCCAACTGTTGTCGGCGCACGCGCAAAGGGCAGTGGCTAAAGCCGATGGCCAGGCTTACCACCAGCGCCAGCACCGCGTAGGCGTGGGTCGGCACGGCGAAGAGGCCGACCACGGCGCTGCTCACGAATACCGCCCAGGCCCGGTCGCGGCCGCGACGGCGGGTTTCGGGCGTCAGCAGCGCCAACGCGGCGGCCAGGCCGAGCACGGTTGCTGCCAGGGCCCAGGCGTAGCCCCGCCCCGCTACGGCGTAGTACACGGCCAGCGGCGAAAGACTGAACAGACCCAACCCGAGCGTGGCCACCCCGAAACGCGCGTGGCGCAGCAGCAGCCCGTAGCTGAGTGGCAGCAGCGCCGTGCTGAGCAGCGTGGGCAGCAGGCGCAACAACAGCACGGGCGACGAACCGGCCGGCAGCAGCACCCGCAAGCCCGCCACCAGTAAGTTGGGCAGCAAGTGATTGTTGGGCAGCGGATAATAGCTCGCCGTGACGGCCGCGCCCGGCAGCACGGCGTAGTCGAAGGACGCTATTTCGTCCAGACTCAGGGGATAAGTCCAGGCGTAGTACCCGCGCCAGACCGTAATGAGCAGCAGCAGCAGCAGGGCCGTAACGCGCTCGACCTGACTCAGCGCCCGCCAGGCATCCTGCCAACTGCCGGGCAGCCCGGCGGCTCGCCGACTCGAAACTTCTGAAGCGGCCGTGGAGGCTGGGCGAGCAGTACCGCGCCCAATCCGCACCGCTGCCCGGCGCGCGCGCGCATCCAGCCCCAACGCCAGGGCGCTGACGAGCGTCAGCCCGGCCAGCGCGCTCCGCAACAGCAACCAGCGGGCCGCCGAGGCGGGGAAACCTTGAAAAACGCCCCCCGCCGAAGCCACGTTCGGTTGCTGAAAATATTCCAGCAGCTGGGCGTAGCTGATTTGACTCAAGCTGAGCGTCAGCCCCCCCGCGCTCAGCAGCAAAAGCCACCACGTAGTACGAATCAGGACGCGCATGAGGGAATCAGGGGTTGATTATTCGAATAGCAGCTTGAGAGCGAACTCTTTACTAAACCGGCCGCAAAACTTAGACTTGAGTGGTCAGGGAACCTCTAGAATAACCAGGCTGCCTTGCTGCCAGCGGACGGGGGCCTGCCGTAGCTGCGGGGGCCGCTCGCTGCCCGACAAGAGCACCACGAAACGGTAACGTACGCCGGGGCGCGCTTTGCTATCTAGTTGCCAGGGCCGTTCGTGGTAGCGATAATGCAGGTAAAAACGCAATCCCAGACGCGTACCGGGCCCCGGCACCCACATGGGCCCTCCGGCTGGCTGCGTGGCCAACCAATCGGACGCCGCCTCAAACGGAGCCCAGGTGAGCTGCCGGTAACGGTTGCTGCGCAGCACCAGGCCCAGGTTTAAACCCGCGTACAGCACCGACCCCGCCAAGAGCCAGCGCATCCGCGGAACGCGTCCCGCGGCCACAGACGCCCGCCGAAGTCCGGCATCGGTGAGCAGCGCCAGCAGGAGCAGGCTGAACTGCGCCTTGTAAAAGAGCGTTCGCTCGGGAGCCTGAACGCGTTGGACCAGCACGAGCGCGTAGGGCGTGATGACCAGCCACAACGCGAGGCCGACCAGGCGCCGGTCCGCCAGGTTTAGCCCGGTCCGGCCCCAGTGCCAGCCCAACGCCAGCGCCACCAGCCCCGGCCCCAGACCCAGCCAGCGGTGCCCCACCAGCCAACCCTCACTCCACCAAACGTAGTGCGGCAACCCCCGCCCGAACTCCGCCCACGCCAGGGGCTGCACGTATTCGTTATCCAAAAAATTAGCCGGCCCGGATACGAGCAGCAGCGGCGAGTAGAGCAATCCGGCTCCGAGGAGCGTCACGCCTCCGAAGCCCAGCGCCAGGCTACCCAGCAGCTTATCGCGCCGCCGCAGCGACTGCCACAGCAGCCAGCCGTAAGCAGAAAACAGGAAATAAGCGTGCGTCGGGACCGTGAACAGCCCCAGCATACCGCCGCCCACAAGCGTCGCCCAGGCCAGGCGCGGCTGCCCGAATGCTCGCGCGGGAAAAGCAACAGCCAGAACGGACGCCCCGGCCGGGGTCGTCTGCGGAACTGGTAAAGACGGGCGAGGCCGGGTCAGGTCCAGCAGCGCGAAAAACCCCAGACCAGCCAGGCCGACCAGCAGCCAATACCCCCGGCCCATCGCGGCGTGGTACAGCCCCACCTGCATCAACCCGAACCAGCCCGCCGCCAGCAGCGCCGCCCAAAACCCGACCCGCGCGCGCACCAAACCCCAGAACCAAGCCGCCGTGGCACCCGTGCTGACCAGCAGTACGGGCAGGCGCATACTCCACCAAAAGCCAGGGTGGAGCCGGTAAAACACCTGGTCGAGCAAGCTCGACGCCACGTGGTTATTGGGCAAGGGGTAGAACGCGGCCGCCGCCAGCCAGGAATCGGCCCGCACGAATAATTCGTACGACACGGCGTCGTCGTAGGGTTCCAGGTACAGGCTCAGACCCAGGCGCAGGGCCGTCAGCGCCGCCAGCACGACCCAGGCCGCGCGCCGCTCGCCGGGGCGAAGGGCACGCCAGCTCGCGACCAGCCCTCGCCGCAGCTGCCGCCACTCGTCGGCCCAGGCCCGGCCCTCGCGGCGGCTCGCCGCCGTGCCGCCCAGTCCCAAGCCCAGCAGCGCCAGCCCGCCCGCCGCCCAGGCCAAACCCTGGCGCAACCCCTCAAACTCGGCGCGCGAGTAGGCCCGAGGCTGCCAGTGATACGCCTCACGCAGGGCCGCCACCGCGGGCCAGTCGGCCGAATACAGCAGCCCGGCGGCCAGGGCCGCGCAAACCGCCAGGCTACCCAAACTCAACAAGCCAAAGAATAGTCCGCCCGGCACTGAAGCCGATTTCAGCCCCGGCTCCAAACCTGGCTCTGACCCCACCTCGGGGTCTGTTTGGGCCGCGCTCATCGACGCGCCTCCTCCAGCCCCAACTCACGCAGAGCCGCCCACACGCGGTGGGTGGGCAAGCCCATCACGCCAAAATACGAGCCTTCCAGACGCTCGATGGCTACCAGGCCCAGCCAATCCTGCGCGCCGTAAGCCCCGGCTTTGTCAAAGGGCGCGTACCGGGCGACGTAGAAATCGATGTCGGCTACCGACAAGGGCGCGAACCAGACCGTCGTCGTATCGGCAAATACCACCGGCGCGCGGCCATCGCCCGGCCACAGGCACACGCCGGTGTGCACCTGGTGGGCGCGGCCTTGCAAACGGGTGAGCATGGCCCGGGCCTCGGCCGCGTCGGCAGGCTTATTGAGCACCTCCTCGCCGAGGCAGACGATGGTATCGGCCGTGAGCAGCAGCTCGTCGGCGGCCAGGTCGGGGGCGTAGGCGGCGGCTTTGTGGCGGGCCAGGTATTCGGCCACGGCCGCCCCGCGCAGCTCGGACGGAAAGCTTTCATCGACGTCCCGCAAGCGGATTTCAAACGTGAGCCCGAGGTCGGTCAGCAACTGACGGCGACGCGGCGAGCCGGAAGCAAGCACGAGTTTCACAGGGATGAAGGGTGAAAGATTAGGGATTAAGGATGCTGAACAACCGCTTATTGGGCGGCAAATACTTCGTCGAATACCGAGCCGGCGGCCTCGTCGCGCAGGCTGGCGAAGAGCAGGCCGGCCAGGGTTTTGGGATAGAAAAAAGTGGACTTGGCCGGCATCACGGCCCCGGAGCGGCACACGGCCTCGACCTGGGCCATGGTCACCTCGTTGGTGAGCAGCGCGGCGCGGGCCTGGCCCCGGTCCACCTGCTGGAGACACTCCGTGAGGCCGCGCACGTAGGCCACGCTCGGCCAGGCCCGCTGCGCCGCGGCCCCGACAATGCCCAGCACCCGCTCTAGCACGAAGTAGTGGAGCACGGTCAGGTCCAGGTCCTTGACTTCGGGCGTGGTGGGCCAGTCGAGCTGGGGGTGGACTTCCGGGCGCAGCCGCAATTTGTAGGCCGCCCCGCCGGGCAAATACAGCCCGAACGCCCAGCGCTTACCGGCCAGCAAATCGGGCAGGTCCTGGGCTTCGGCCTGGGTCTGCACGGTGAAAAACTCGCTCAGGCGGGCCAGCAGTTCGGCATCGGTGAGCGGGCCGGCCGGGCCGGGCAAATCGAGCAGCAGCCGGTGGGTGGGCAGAATGCGCAAGTCGTCGCTGGCCGCGTTGGTCAGATACATCAGGTGGTAGTTCCAGGGCTCGCGGCCGGAGTAGCCCCCCGGCCCGGCGGCCTGCTCGCGGGCGCGGCGATAGGTAAGCGAGCCTTCGTAGCGGTGATGGCCGTCGGCGAGCAGCACGGTTTGGCCCGCCAGCACCCGCTGAAACTGCCGGATGGCGGCCGCGTCCTGCACCACGGCCAACACGTCGCGCGCACCCTGGTAATCCTCCTCCGTCTGGCAGAGCGGGTCGGCGATGGCCGCGTCCAGCAGCGCTTCCAGCCCGAAGGTCTCGTCGCGGTACAGGCCGTGGGTGGCGCTGGTTTGCAGCTCCAAATCAGCGAGCAGCGCGGCCCGGTCGCTCACGGCCGCCGGCAGCGTACTCTCGTGGCGCACCACGCCGCCCGCACCCCAATCAGTGGCCCGAATCAAACACATGAAGCCCTTGCGGCAGCGCTCACGCGCCTCGCCAGGCAATCGAAAATACTGGTAGTAGGCATAAATGCCCGGCAGCGCGTCTTGCTGCAGCACCCCCGCCGCCTGCCAGGCCGCCAGTCGCCGGGCCGCCGCCGCCCCGGGCGGCAAGCCAGGCTCGGCGCGCGGCACGGACAAGTGAATCGAATTAAGCGGATTCTGGTAAAGCGCAGCGCGCTGCCGGGCGCTCACCACGTCGAAGAGCGGCGAAACAACGGCGTCAATCTCAGCGCTCAGGGCCGAATTGTAGCGCCAGCCGCGCAAGGGAAAAATATCGGCCAAATCAGTGATTGGGTGAGGAGGTGATTAGGTGAGGTGGTAATTGGGTGAAGAGGTGAGAACTCACGCAAAGCGTCCGTCATTGCGAGCATGTTGCGCATCGAGCAAGGGACGAAGCAATCGCAC
>JANXNW010000245.1 GCA_025353905.1 Hymenobacter sp. | reverse complement strand
CAGGACGGGGCCACAAAAGTAGCTCCGAAGCCGGGTGTTTCCAGGGGTGGCCCGCTGGCCGCTACCGGAACCTGCTGAAATTCAACTGCTGAGCTTAGCTAATTCTTCCTGGATGGAAGCGGCCAGGGCGGGGTCGTTGCTCAGAGCTTTGGCGCGGGCGAAGGCGGCGCGCGCGGCCGGTCCGCGCTTGAGGCGGGCCAGCATCACGCCCAAGTAAAACTGTCCCTCCACGTTGCGCGGATGGTGGCGCACGAGCTGATTGAAGCGCGCCGCCGCCTTGTCGTACTGGTTGCTTTCGATAGCCAGCGTACCGAGGTAGTAGAGCACTTTTTCATTGGTCGAATCCTGCTCCAGCACCTCGCGCAACATGCCCACGCCGCGCATGGGCGCGTCGCTGGTCATGAGCGTCAGGCCCAGGTCGGCCTTGGCGCTCACGTTGTTCGGGTCGCGGGCCAGCACTTTCTGGAACAGCTCGCCGGCGCGCGCGTCGAGCATTTTCTTGCGCTCGATTTTATTGGCAAACTTGGCGGCCAGCAAGTACGACTCGGCCGCCTGCTGCCAAGCTTGCGCCGCCGGCTGGGCCGTGGCGATAGCCGTCAGGTAGTAGCCCGCGCTGTCATAGCGTTGCACGGCCGTGTAGCCTTTGGCGAGCGCCGCTTCGAGCGGCCGCCGGGCCGCGCCGCCGCTGGCCGCCCGGTACTGGGCCAGCAGCCCGTTCAGCTCGCGGCGTTGGTCGGCGGTGGCCTGGGTGTGGGGCGCGGCAGCGCTGCTGGTGCCCGCGTCGTGCTCGCCCTCGGCATGGTTGTGGCCGGCGTGCTCGTCGGCCCCGGCGACGGTGCCGGTCTCAGCTGGGCGCGGCCCCGATGAAGCCTCGGTTTTGTCGCCGTTCGTGGCCGAGCCGCCACCGTCGGGCGCGGCCGTGCGGGTAGCGTCGCGGTTGAGGGCGGCTTTGCTTTCCTTCGGCTTCACGATGCCTTTGGGCAGCGCGTACAGTCCGCCGGCCAGCGCCAACGCGCCAACTACCAGGGCTATCTGGTGCAGGCCGGGACGGGAAACGGGAGCGGTAGCCATGCGGAATTATCGGTCAGTAAAAATCTGTTTGATGCTGATTATCAGGCAGCGGCTGCTAGGCATCGATTGCTCCGCAGCTGCTGGTTTACGTCTGGCAATCAACCCAAAACAACAAGCAATCAGCAACCAGTCAAAAACCAAAAGGTGATGAGGGAAGCAGCCGGATGGTCCACCTCGCGGCGGGCCGGGCTGCCCTCATCACCTTCTTGGCGCATGGCCGGTCAGTAAACTAGGCTTTGGCTTTTTTGGTGCCTTTGTCAGCTTTGCCTTTGCCTTTAGGGGCCGCGTCGCCAGCAATTTTCTTGCTGCCTTTGATTTTGGCCACGAAGGTTTTGCTCGGCTTGAAGCTCGGAATGTAGTGCTCCTCGATGATGAGGGACGTGTTTTTCGAGATGTTGCGGGCAACTTTGCGGGCGCGCTTCTTATTGACGAACGAGCCGAAGCCGCGCACGTAAATGTTGTGGCCCTCGGTCATCGAGTCCTTCACTACTTTGAAGAACGCTTCGACGGTCGTCAGTACGTCGGCTTTCTCGATGCCGGTTTTCTGCGAAATTTCGGAAATTACCTCAGCCTTGGTCACGTTGGTAAGGGGTACTAAAAGTGAAAAGAAAAAATTAACGGGCAGTCAGCCCTCGCTCCCCACGTAATTCCTTGCCCGGTAGGGGGTTTGGTGTCGGAAACGGAGCGCAAAGGTACTTCTTAATTTTGGTTCGGCCAATGGAGCAGCTCATATTCTCTGGTAGCCAATTTATTCTCTCTCATTATTTTGTCTGAAACTGCTCCGCTTACCCACCTGCCCGCCGATTCGGCGGCTCCCGGCACGCCGTTTGGTGCGCTGCCTACTCTGTTCGCCACGGCCCTGCTGGCCTGGTATCCGCGCCACCGGCGCGACTTGCCCTGGCGGCACACCCGCGACGCTTACGCTATCTGGCTGTCAGAGGTTATCTTACAGCAAACCCGCGTGGCCCAGGGCCTGCCGTATTACCTCGACTTTCTGAGCGCTTACCCCACCGTCCACGACCTGGCCGCCGCGCCCGAGCAGGAAGTGCTACGCCACTGGCAGGGCTTGGGCTATTATTCCCGCGCCCGTAACATGCACCACACCGCCCAGCAGGTGGTCGGCGAGTTCGACGGTGTATTTCCGAATACCTACGCCGGCCTGCGGCTTTTGCGCGGCGTGGGGCCGTACACGGCGGCGGCCATCGCCTCATTCGCTTTCGACGAAGCCGTGGCCGTGCTCGACGGCAACGTGTTTCGGGTGCTGGCGCGGGTGTTTGGGCTGCACTCGAACATTGCCGCGCCCAGCTCGCGGCGCGAGTTTCAGGCGCTGGCTGACCGCCATTTGCCGCCAGCTCACGCCGCCGACTTCAACCAGGCCATCATGGAGTTCGGGGCTTTGCAGTGTACGCCCGCGCGGCCCGACTGCTTGTTTTGCCCGCTGCAAAGCCAGTGCTGGGCGTTTCAGCACAGGCAGGTAGGGCTATTGCCGGTGAAGAGTAAGGCCAAAGCGGCCCGGCAGCGCTATTTCCACTACTTCGTGCTGCGCCACGGCGAGCAATTGTATTTGAAAGCGCGCCCGGCGGGCGACATCTGGCAGGGCCTCTACGACTTCGCCCTGGCCGAAACCGAGACAGCCGAGCTGCCCGCCGCCGAGCTGCTACGCCACGTCGAGGCCCTGGGCGGGCAGCTCGACGCTACACAAGCTGCCGAGCCGCGCCCGCCCGTCGCGCTGCGCCACGTGCTGAGCCACCAAAAAATCGAGGCCCGCTTCCACGCCGTCGAGCTAGCCGCCGCCCTGCCCGAAACCACCCTGCGCGACCTGGGCCTGCGCGCGTATTCCGCCGCCGAAATAGAGCAGCTGCCCAAGCCCGTACTCATCAGCAACTACCTGTCCGCCAACGCCTGACGAGCCTCTGCGACTTCTGCGAAAACCTCCGCGCCCTCTGCGGGATAAAACACACCTAATTTTACTAGTATAGCTGGCATAATATTGCCAACTAAATTTGCAAACAAGAAAATTTATCCGTACCTTCGGCCAGCCTAAAGCAAGTAGCTCTCAGGCAGTCTCATCCCAAAAACCCCAACATCATGGCCGGAGTAAACAAAGTAATCCTGGTGGGCAACCTCGGCAAGGACCCCGAAGTGCGTCACCTCGAAGGCGGCAGCGTAGTGGCTAACTTTACGCTTGCCACGAACGAGTTTTATAAGGACAAGCAAGGCTCGCGCATCGAGCGCACCGAATGGCACAACATTTCCGCCTGGCGCGGCCTGGCCGAGCTGGCCGAGAAATATCTCAAAAAAGGCAGCCAGATTTACGTAGAAGGCAAATTGCGCACCCGCCAGTATCAGGACAAAGACAACCAAACGCGCTACATCACCGAGATTATCGCCGAGGAAATCTCGCTGCTTGGAAGCCGCCCGCAAAACGCCGGGGCGCCCGGAGCCGCTGCTGCCGAGGCCAGCGTGAGCCTGCGCCAAGAGCCGGAGCTAGACCAGCTGCCCTTTTAATCGCAGATTATGCAGATTAGCGCAGAGCCTCGTCTGACTTTGGATTCTGAATGACGTGGGAACTGATGAATGTCAATGAAAGGCCGCCTGCATTGGGCGGCTTTTTAGTGTCGAATAATTTCCACCTCATTCGGTTCTCACATCACTCAGTTCCCACGTCAGACGAGCTCCAACATCAGACGAGGTTCTGCGCTAATCTGCATAATCTGCGATTAGTTTTGCGTTCCATGCGTTTTTCGTCTCTCTTACTCTTATTGCTGGCCGGCTGCTGGGGCCTGACGGCCTGCTCGTCCGAGCCGGACTACACGCCCAAGCCCAAGGGCTACAACCGCATCGACCTGCCGCCGCACGAGTTTCGGGCGCTGCCAGCGGGCCGTCCTTACACGTTCGAATATTCGCGCGCGGCCAAGATTTTGCGCGACTCGTCGTACCTGGCCCAGCCCGGCTGGCTCAACGTGTATTACCCACAGTTGCACGCCAACGTGCAGATTACGTACACCAACATCGTGCGCAACAAGCAGTTGTACAACAAGATGATGGAGGACGCGCGCAAGCTCACGGCCAAGCACCAAATAAAAGCGACCTCAATTGAAGAGAGGATTCTGAAAACGCCTAACGGCCTGCGGGCTTCGGTATTTGAGTTGGAAGGCGAGGTGCCGAGCCAGTTTCAGTTTTATACCACCGACTCGACCCAACACTTTTTTCGCGCCGCGCTCTACTTCCGCACCGCGACGGCCAACGACTCGCTCGCTCCGGTGATTGAGTACGTCAAGTACGATGTGATGCGGATGCTGAATACGCTTCGTTATCAATGAGCAATTAACAATGAGCAATGAGCAATTCTCGTCCTGATAAGTCGGAACTGCCCGTTGCTAATTGTTCATTGCTCATTGTTCATTGACTAAAGAATGAGTTTTTTCCAAACCAGGCTTGAGAATCTGCGCGGCGTGGGCTTGCAGCGCGGGCTGCTACTGGGCAAGGAGCTGGGCCTGTTCACCTACGGCGACCTGATTCAGCGCTACCCGTTTCGCTACCTCGACCGGACCCAGTTCTATAACATTGTGGACTTGCACGAAGACCTGCCCTACGTGCAGGTGAAGGGTGTTTTGCGCGGGCGCGAAGTGTTGGGGGAGGGGCCGAAAAAGCGGCTCGTGGCGAAGGTGGGCGACGCGAGCGGCGAGCTGGAGGTGGTCTGGTTCAAGGGCGTGAACTACCTGGAGAAAATCGTCAAGAACCACCAGGAATACATTGTTTTCGGCAAGCCGACCATCTTCAACGGGCGGCCCCAGATGGCGCATCCGGAGCTGGAAGAGGTGACCGAGGCTAAGGCGGGGCAGAGCTTTTTGCAGCCGGTGTACAACACCAGTGAAAAACTCAAAAACTAC
Source organism: Hymenobacter sp. (assembly GCA_025353905.1). Lineage (GTDB taxonomy): Bacteria > Bacteroidota > Bacteroidia > Cytophagales > Hymenobacteraceae > Hymenobacter. The sequence goes on along the minus strand of JANXNW010000245.1, from coordinate 11,891 downwards.
CACCGCGTGGATTCGAAGGCGATTATGCGCATGGTCTCGGACCTGCTCAAAATCGCGCTGCCGCACATCACCGAGACACTCTCGCCCGATTTGATTGCGCGTTACGCGCTGCTGGATAAAGCGTCGGCTATGCAGCAGATTCACTTTCCGCAAACCCCGGAGCTGCTGGAGCGAGCGCGGTTTCGGCTCAAGTTTGAGGAGCTGTTTTACATTCAGCTCAAGCTACTGCGCCAGAAGGACCAGCGCAAGGTGACGCTCGCCGGGCAGCTGTTTACGGAGGTGCCCACGCTGGTGCATTTCTACAAGAACATCATGCCCTTCGACTTGACGGGCGCGCAAAAGCGGGTTATCCACGAGATTTACAAAGACTTCTGCGTCGGCCGGCAGATGAACCGGCTGTTGCAGGGCGACGTGGGCAGCGGCAAAACCATCGTGGCCTTCATCGCCATGCTCATGGCCGCCGACAACGGGGCGCAAAGCTGCCTGATGGCCCCGACCGAAATTCTGGCCGACCAGCACTACCAGGGCCTGAAAGTGTACGCCGACCAGCTCGGCCTGAACCTGGGCAAGCTTACCGGCTCGACCCGCACCAGCGCCCGGCGGGTGCTGCACGAGCAGCTGCGCGAGGGCACAATGCAAATGCTGGTGGGCACCCACGCCCTGCTTGAGGACGTGGTGCAGTTTCGCAACCTGGGCCTGACCATCATGGACGAGCAGCACCGCTTCGGCGTGGCCCAGCGCTCGAAGCTGTGGCAGAAAAATCCCTACGTCATCCCGCACGTGCTCGTGATGACGGCCACGCCAATTCCGCGGACGCTGGCCATGACGCTCTACGGCGACCTCGACGTGAGCGTGATTGACGAGCTGCCGGCGGGCCGCAAACCCATCGTGACGGTGCATCGCTACGATAGCAATCGGCTGAAAGTGTTTCAGTTCATCCGCGACCAGGTGGCGCTCGGCCGGCAGGTGTACATCGTGTATCCGCTGATTGAGGAGAGCGAAACGCTCGACTACAAGGACCTGACCGACGGCTACGAGAGCGTGTCGCGGGCCTTTCCGGAGTTTCAAATCAGCATCCTGCACGGACGTATGGCCGCCGAGCAGAAGGATGTCGAGATGGCTCGCTTCGTGAAGCGCGAAACCCAGATAATGGTGGCCACGACCGTCATCGAGGTGGGCGTGAACGTGCCCAACGCGTCGGTGATGGTGATTGAGAGTGCCGAGCGCTTCGGGCTGAGCCAGCTGCACCAGCTGCGGGGCCGGGTGGGGCGCGGGGCCGACCAGAGCTACTGCATCCTGATGACGGGCTACAAGCTCAGCAAGGACTCGCGCACCCGCCTCGAAACGATGGTGCGGACCAACAACGGCTTCGAGATTGCCGATATCGACCTGAAGTTGCGCGGCCCCGGCGACCTGATGGGCACCCAGCAGAGCGGCGTGCTCGACTTACTCATCGCCGACCTGGCCAAAGATGGGCAGATTCTGAGCGAGAGCCGCGCCGCCGCCCAGCAATTATTGAGCGACGACCCCGACTTAGCTCAGCCCGCCAACGGCAACATCCGCCACCACATAGACAGCCTGCCCGCCACGGCCGTGAACTGGAGCCGCATCAGCTGAGTGCGGCTGAAGATAGTGGCGGCGGCTTTGGGTCAAAAAAATAGCTTCCGAAGAAGCTGTTTGTAAAGGCTTTTCAGTAAGAATAATCTCGCTGACGCTTGTTGCGGGTTGTCAGTCCAGGCTGGACCTTGGGCGAGGGAGGCGAGTAGCGGGTCAGCGTAATGGGAAACGGGGCAGAAGTGGCGGCAACCGGAATAACAGGAGCAAGACCGGCAACAGCAGCTGGGGCGATGAGTTGTAAGTAACGGGCTGAGATGATGAGGGCGAAAAGTAGCCCAAGCTTTAACAAGGATTTCATAAAAGATGCGTTGGTAAGCGGCAGAGGAGCGGGGGCTAAGTCTAGGGGTTCTATAGCGAAGCGAAACCAGTTGGAAAGGATGGGAGCCGACGCTGACACCAGCGCCGTTTCAACGACAAAGGTCGGGCAGAGTTGTTAAGCGGGCGTTAAAATTACATTACGTGCCGGAAACTTGCTGCTTATTTCACTCACCCACAACGCGAAACACCTGAATTTTGTATGTCGCTGCCGTAGCCGACAGCGAACGCGCGCTTTGGCCGGTATTTTTGACGGCCAGCTGCCGCATTCAGCGGGGCCGGTTTTTTTGCCGCTATGCGTACTTCTTCGCTACTTCTCATCCTGGCCGGGGGCCTCAGTCTGACGACGGCCCCGGCCCACGCCCAAAAAACCAAAAACGCGCCCTTCAGCTACCTGCCCGAGCAGGGCGAGGACCGCTACAACCAGCGGGTGCCCCAAAAAACGCTGGCCCCGCCCGACGGCAGCGGCTTCATCATCCTGGCCCACCAGAGCGGCTCCGCCTACGCCGTGGAGCGCTACGACGCTACCCTGAAAAAGCAGTGGAGCACGGCGCTGCCCGTGCAACCCGGAGAAACGGTGGAAGCGTTCGGCCGCAACGCCGAGCAGGTACTCGTCATCACGCACCAGACCGACGCCGCCGGCCAACGCCTCGTAGCCCAGCCCGTGGCTCTGAGCGGCGGCCAAAAAGGCGCGCCCGTGGTGCTGCTCACGGCCGGGGCACGCGAGCGGCGGCCGGGCGTGCGCCTCTCGCCCGATGGTAGCCGTCTGCTGGCTTTCCGCTACGTCACCGGCCGCGACGAGCAGGTGCGCAGCCTCGTCGGGACGCTCTACGACCAGAGGCTGACCAAAACGCTGGAGCGCACCTATGACTTCCGCGACCAGGGCGACTTTTTCACCCCCAACCTGCTGCTGGCCAACGACGGCACCCAATACGTGACGCTACTCGGCGACGGCATGAAGAAGCTCAGCGCCCGCCGCTACCCGCCCACCGCTGACCGCGTGGGCGTGGCTACGCCGGTGCCCGTGCTGGGCGTGCCGGTGGGCGGCACTTTCGGCGGCCAGCCGATTACCATCCGCGACGCGCGCTTTGCCCTGCAAGCCGACGGGCAGCTCTACGCCGCCGCGCTGTGCGCCAACTACGACACTGGCGAGCTGACCAGCCTCAAAGTCGTGCGCTTCGACTTCGCCGCCAATCAACTCAAATACGCGCCCGAGATGCCGTTCAGCGCCCCGTTTCTGGCCGAAGTGACGAAGGCCACCGGCGCTGATGTCAAGCGCCTGACCGACGTGTACCTGACTGAGCTACTGCTTACGCCCGACCAGAACTTGGTGGTGCTCGCCGAGCGCCACTTCGAGGAAGGTGGCCCCGAATCACCCGTTCACGCCCGCGAACTGTACGCGTTCGGCTACAACCCCTTCCTGGCCCCCAGCTGGCACCTTATTATCCCGAAAGACCAGGTGGCCCCGGCCGTGGATTCCTACACCGGCATCGGTTACCGGGCCGCCGCCTTCGGCGAAGAAATCCAGCTGCTGACCCTCGAAACCCTGCAAGGCAAGTCCGACCTTTACCAGCGCCGCATCCAGGCCGCGACCGGCGTACTCAGCTCGCCCCAGCGCCTCAAGCTCAACGTGGCCACCGACCAGGCCCAACTCGCTTACGTGAAGGATTTCACCGCCTGGCTCGGAGCGAAAACAATTATCGGCGTGAGCCGGCCCAATAAAAAATCGGCGGCGTTGCAACTGAACCAAGTCGTATTGAAGTAACGCGCAATGGAAGTTCACGCAGAGGGCGCAGAGTTTTAGCCGCAGAGGAGCGCAGAGGGCAATGAAAAGGGCCGCCCCCACCGGGAGCGGCCCTAAATCTGAATAGGAGTCAGCGGCCAAAGGCCGCGTCATCCGTTTAATCTGTTAAATCCGTTGGAATCTGCGGTCTCTAGTAGCAGTATTCGTTGGCTTCAATCAACCCCGCCGCTACGCGCCGACGGGCATCCTTCACGTTGAACAGGTCGGGCTTGGTAAACCGCTTCAGGCCCATGCTCAACAAACGCTGCTCGTCGCCCTCAGCCATGCTGGCGATGGCTTCGCGGCCGGCTTTCTCTACCTGGTCGATGGCATCGGAGAGGTACACGCGGGCCATGTCCAGCTCGCGGCTCAGGGTTTCTTCACCGCGCAGGCTGATTTCCTTCTCCACACGGAGCAGGGCGCTTTCGGCGGTGTAGGTCTTGATGGCCATGTCGGCGATGTTCATCAGGATTTCCTGCTCCTTGGCCAGCTTGTCGGTGTACTTCTGCACGGCCGTGCCGGCTACCATCAGGATGGCTTTCTTCATGTTGGCGATGGCTTTCTTCTCGGCGGCGTAGGCCGAGTCGTCGCTTTCGGCCAGGCTCGGTACGCTCATCAGCTCCTGCTGCACGGCCTGCGCCGGACCCATCAGGTCGATTTCGCCCTTCAGGCCCTTCTTCAAAATCATGTCCACGGCCAGCAGGCGGTTGATTTCGTTGGTGCCCTCGAAGATGCGGTTGATGCGCGCGTCGCGGTAGGAGCGGTCCATCGGGTAGTCGGCCGAGTAGCCGTAGCCACCGTACACCTGCACGCCTTCATCGACCACGTAGTCAAGCACTTCCGAGCCTTCCACTTTCAGGATGGCGCACTCCACGGCAAACTCGCGGGCCGCGCCCAGCAGCGCCTCGTTGTAGCCCAGGCCCTCGGCCTTGAGCTGCTGTTCGGTGCGGTAGATGTCCATGCCGGCGCGGTAGATGGCCGACTCGACGGCATAAATCCGAATGGCCTGCTGGGCCAGCTTGTAGCGGATGGCCCCGAACTTAGCAATCGGCATCTTGAACTGCACCCGCTCGTTGGCATATTTCACGCTCAGCGTGGCGGCCTGCTTGCACGCGCCCAGGCAGGCGGCGGCGAGCTTGATGCGCCCGATGTTGAGCACGTTGAACGCGATGAGGTGGCCTTTGCCAATCTCGCCCAGAATGTTTTCTTTCGGCACGAGCGCGTCGGTCAGGAACACCTGCCGGGTGCTGCTGCCCTTGATGCCCATCTTGTGCTCCTCGTTGCCGAGGCTCAAGCCGGGGGTGTTGCGCTCCACGATGAAGCCCGTGAACTGCTCCCCGTCAATCTTGGCAAACACGATATACACGTCGGCGAAACCGCCGTTCGTAATCCACATTTTCTGGCCGTTGAGCAGGTAGTGCGTCCCTTCGGCGTTGAGCACGGCTTTGGTTTTGGCCCCCAGCGCGTCGGAGCCGGAGCCGGGTTCGGTCAGGCAATACGCGCCCATCAGGGTGCCGTCGGTCAGGCCGGGCACGTACTTGTGCTTCTGCTCGTCGTTGCCGAAATACACGATGGGCAGCAGCGCGATGCCCGTGTGGGCCGCGAAAGCCACCGGAAACGAGTGCCCGCCGCCCACGCCTTCCGTCACGCGCAGCGCGGTCGGGAAGTCCATGTCCAGCCCGCCAAACTCTTCCGGCACGCTCACCCCGAACAGGCCGAGCTGCCCGGCTTTCTCCATCAGGCCGCGCATGAGTCCTTCCTCGTGGTTGTCGAGGCGCTCCACCAGCGGACTCACCTCGTTGGTTACGAAGTCGAGGCAGGTCTGGTGCATGTAATTCTGCTCCTCCGTAAAGTCGGCCGGGGTGAATACCTCCTGGGCGTCGGTGGGCTTGATAATGAACTCGCCGCCCTTAAGGGCCGCATTGTGGGTAACTTCCATAAGGGTAGGGGTAGAAAGCCAAGCGCCGCCTGGCGGGTGAGGGATAAGGGGAAAACTGTTAGGCGTGCCGAGTATTACGGCAACAAGATTCGGGCGGTTTTGTGTTGCAAGTTAAGCAAAATTTGTTAGGCGTGCCGAATAATATCCGAGCGCCGATAACACACGTCCCACATTGGAGAACGTGTCGAACTATCGGTAGCAGGCTGGTACCAGAGGAACGGACCACGCCGAGAGTCATCAAGGGGCCAGATGACAATATCCTGAACACCCGATTGCTGTTCAAGCCAGGTTTTCACAAGCTCGCGGTCACTATCATTGGTGCTGCCCCGCCCGAATCGAGTTATATAAAAGCTGTCGAGGTTGCCGCCAATCTGTAGCCTGTTCGCCTCAATAAAAGTGATAAGCTTGTCCCAAAACTCAGCTTGGACCTGCCAATGTTCGGACACCTGTAGGCTAAACTCGACATAAAAACCCATCTCTCGAAACTCCTGAAGCCGGAGTTTCTTGCGAAGTCGCTTTTTCATGGCATCAGCGAATTTTACTAAGTCTGGACAGCGAATGGCGTTTATCTGTCTTTCGCTGATGCTTGATTATCGCCTGGCGAACAGCGGCGGCGGTGGGCAACTCATCTAGACAAGGGCGAGGCGTGAGGTCCTCTCGGTATTGAGGGCGCTTGTCTTTGCCAGAAGCAGTGTATCCAAAAATATGCGTTTGGTAATGAGCAAAGCGTCCATACATTACCTCGCCATCATCCCCTTTAACTGGTTCTCTCAAATCACATTCGGTTAATACCAGTAATTCCTTCCGCCCATCCTGGTCTATGTCAATGAAAAAAATAGCTTTTGCCGTTGCATAATCAGCCATACTGCAATCGAACGTCCGCACGGCGTACGTGTTTAGTTCGAAAGGGTCGAGTATGAAAAGAGCTAAAGTGTAGTCGTCGCTGTTCTCAATTGAAAAAAACAACTGCTTACCAAACGACGTTGGTCGCCATGCATAAGCGACTACCGAACCACTGTGTGCTTTTGGAAAAGACACCGGAAGGATGCGCTTCAAGAAACTGCTGTCTGGTTCGTTGGGCTGGCGTTGAGCAATCCCACGCTGCAAAGTCTGTGCTTCGGCTTGGGCGGCAGCCATTGAGTCAGCGGGGGCAACTGTCTGCTCAGAAGTGGCAGAGGTCAGCACAGGAGACTGTCGCTGCTCATGCTTCACAGTCATGTCAGCTTGCCCACAGCCCAGGCAGCCAACGCTAAATAACAGGACGAGCACTGGTATAAACTGACGACGTGGGGCAGTAGCCATATCCCTGATTGTTCTGAGCAAGTAGCCGGCCGAATCAACCGTCAAGCTGATTCAACCGGCCACCCAACACTTACTTCAACAGCTCATAAATCCCGGCTACGCCCTGGCCGCCGCCGACGCAGGCCGTTACCAGGCCGAATTTCTGGCCGCGCTCGCGTAACTCGTCGAATAGCTGGATGGACAATTTCGCCCCCGAGCAGCCCAGCGGGTGGCCCAGGGCGATGGCCCCGCCGTTCACGTTGAGCTTGCTCGTATCAATGCCCAACTCGCGCACCACGGCCAGACTTTGCGAGGCGAAGGCTTCGTTCAGCTCGATGAGGTCGATTTCTTCGAGCTTCATGCCGGCCTGGCGCAACGCTTTCGGTACGGCCGCGATGGGACCCATGCCCATGATGCGCGGGTCCACGCCCTCGGTGGCGTAGGTCACCATGCGGGCGATGGGTTCGAGGTTCAGCTCCTTCACCATGCGCTCCGACATCACCAGCACGAAGGCCGCGCCGTCGGAAGTTTGCGACGAGTTGCCGGCCGTCACGGAGCCGCCCGCCGCGAACACGGGCTTAAGGCGGGCCAGCGCCTCCACGGACGTGTCGGCGCGGGGGCCTTCGTCGGTGTCCACCACGTAGGTGCGCTTCTTGCGCTTACCGCTGGCCTGGTCGAGATAGGTTTCCTCTACTGTAATCGGCACGATGCTGTTTTTGAATTTGCCCCCGGCGATGGCTTTGATGGCCTTTTGGTGCGAGTTGTAGGAAAACCCGTCCTGGTCTTCGCGGCTGATTTTGTAGTCCTGGGCCACGGCTTCGGCCGTCAGGCCCATGCCCATGTAATAGTCAGGGTGCTCGGTGGCGAGCTTGTAGTTGGGCACGGTTTTCCAGCCCACGGTGGGCACCATGCTCATGCTTTCGGTGCCGCCGGCGATGATGCACTCGGCCATGCCGGCCGTGATTTTGCCCACTGCCATCGCAATCGTCTCGACCCCGGAGCCGCAGTAACGGTTCACGATGAGGCCGGGCACGTTGATGGGCAGGGCGAGCAAGGAAATCAGCCGGCCCATTTGCAGGCCCTGCTCAGCTTCGGGCACGGCGTTACCCACAATCACGTCATCGACCCGTGCGGGGTCGAGGGCAGGCACGGATTTTACCAAATGCTTGATGACCTCGGCGGCGAGGTCGTCGGGGCGGGTGAAGCGGAAAACGCCGCGGGGCGCTTTGCCGACGGCCGTGCGGTAGCCGGCGACGATATAGGCGGTGTTGTTTTGGGACATGAGACTTTGAGAAGTGAGACCTGAGATGGGTTAGGCTAGGTCGTCGTGTTTAAGGTTTTGCGGAACATGTAGACCATGCGTTGCCATTGGTCGAGTTTGTCGCTAATCAGTCCTGCCTGTTCGTCAGTTAAGTAATTAAATCGTGCGGCCAACAAACACTGAGTTTCGAGTTCGTAAGAAGAACCCACCGAGATTTTAAGAAATCGGGCAAAATCAAGTTCGCTCTCACGGCCCGCTCCCTCGGCAATGTTTGAAGGAATTGAAACTGCCGCCCGCCGCATTTGCGAAATCAAGCCGAACCGCTCATCAGCCGGAAAGCTCGCGCACAATTCGTAGGTCATTCCAGCAATATCCATCGCCACCTGCCAAATCCTCAGTTCTTTAAAACGGTGTTTCATGGGATATGAGACTGTGGGACATGAGACTATGCCATGAGATGTGGGACTGTGAGATATGAGACTATGAGACATTAGAAGTAGCGTACTCGGTGGCGTGAGTCTCACTTCTCATGTCTCACAGTCCCATGTCCCAACATTAATTACGCAGTGCCTTTCCGGTAGTAAGCATGGCCTGAATCCGTTCCAGCGTCTTCCGTTCCCCACACAGGCTCAGGAACGCCTCGCGCTCCAAGTCCAGCAAATACTGCTCGCTTACTTCCGTGGGCGATGACAAGTCCCCGCCGCACATGACGAAGGCGAGCTTGTCGGCGATGAGCTGGTCGTGGGCCGAGATGTACTTGCCTTCCTTCATGGCGAACACGCCCGTCTTGAACATCGCCAGCGCGCCCTTGCCGTGGACTTTGATATTGGTCTTCTGCACGGGTTGCGAGTAGCCGGCTTCGGCCAACTCCAGGGCGGCGGCTTTGGCGGCGGCGATGACGCGGTTCGAGCTTACGATTACCTCGTCGCCGCGGCGCATAAAGCCCAGGTCGAACGCCTCGGCGGCTGAGGTGCTCACTTTGGCCGTGCTCAGGGTCATATACGTATTGCGGAGCAGGTTCAGCTCCGGCTCGCCTTCCTCGTACTTGGCGGCGGTGCGCAGCGTCATTTCCTTGGTGCCGCCACCGCCGGGGATGAGGCCGACCCCGAATTCGACCAGGCCCATGTACGTTTCGGCGGCGGCCACCACGCGGTCGCAGTGTAGGTTCAGCTCGCAGCCGCCGCCCAGCGTGAGGCCGTGCGGGGTGCCGACGACCGGAATGCTCGAATACCTCATCCGCATCATGGCCTGCTGAAACTGCTGCACCATCAGGCTCAGCTCGTCGAATTCCTGCTCGGCGGCGTTCATATAGACCAGCGCCAGGTTGGCCCCGACCGAGAAATTCGGCGAGTCGTTGCCCACCACGAGGCCCCGGTAGCCGTTCTCGGCCATCTCCACGCCCTTAAGCAGCCCTTGAATGACATCGGTGCCGAGCGAATTCATCTTAGAGGTGAACTCGACGTTGAGAATGCCGTCGCCGAGGTCGATGACCGACGCGCCCGCGTTCTTCCAGAGCACCTTGCCGCTAGCCCGCAGGTTGTCGAGAATGATAAAATTCTCCACGCCTGCCACCGGCTGATACTGCTTGGTAGCCAGGTCGTAAAACTCGCGCACCCCGGCCGGGCTGATGCGGTAAAAGGTCTGATGACCAGCCGCGAGCATCTCCGTCACCCAGCCCGCGACAGTGCGCCCGGCGGCCGTCGCCAGCTCCACGCCGGCCGCCACGCCGAGCGCGTCCCAGGTCTCGAACGGCCCCAGCTCCCAGCCGAAGCCGGCCCGCAGCGCGTCATCGACCTTGTACAGCTCGTCGGCGATTTCGGGCACCCGGTTGCTCACGTAGGCGAACAGCCCGCCAAAGCTGAGCCGGTAAAATTCGCCCGCCTTGTCCTTGCCCGCCACCAGCACCTTGAAGCGGTCCGAAACCTTGTCAATGGTCTTGGTCGCTTCGAGCGTAGCAAATTTCGCCTTTGCCGAAGGCTTGTATTCCAGCGTGTTGAGGTCGAGGGCCTGAATGTCGGACTTGCCGCCCTCGCCCTTCACTTTCTTGTAGAAGCCCTGCCCGGTTTTGTCGCCCAGCCACTTGCTCTCGCCCATTTTCTTCACGAAATCGGGCAGCGCGAACACGTCCTTCGCCTCGTCGTCGGGCAGCCCTTGCGCCAGCCCGTTGGCCACGTTGATGGTCGTGTCCAGCCCCACCACGTCCGACGTGCGGAACGTCGCCGATTTGGCGTGGCCGATGACCGGGCCGGTAAGCCGGTCGGTTTCTTCCACCGTCAGCCCCAGCTTTTGCATGACGTGCATCGCATCAAGCAAGGCAAATACGCCCACCCGGTTGGCGATGAAGCCCGGCGTGTCCTTGGCCAGCACCACCGTCTTGCCCAAATACAGGTCGCCGTAATGCAGCAGAAAATCAACGATATCGGGCTTGGTTTCCGGGGTCGGGATGATTTCCAGCAGCTTCAGGTAGCGCGGCGGATTGAAGAAGTGCGTCCCGGCGAAGTGCTGCTTGAAATCCTCCGAGCGGCCCTCGGCCAGCAGGTGAATCGGGATGCCGCTGGTGTTGCTCGTGATGAGCGTGCCCTTCTTACGAAACTGCTCCACGCGCTCGTAAAGGCTTTTTTTGATGTCGAGCCGCTCCACCACGACTTCAATCGTCCAGTCGCACGACGCGATGTCCTTCAAGTTGTCGTCGAAGTTGCCGGTCGTGATGCGGGCGGCTTCGCTCTTGCGGTACAGCGGCGACGGATTGGCCGTCACCGCCGCCTGCAAAGCACTGTTTACGATGCGGTTGCGCACGGCGGGCGCGTCGAGCTTCAGGCCCTTTTTCTCCTCGTCGGGGGTCAATTCCTTCGGGGCGATGTCGAGCAGTAGCACCGGTACGCCAATGTTGGCGAAATGACACGCGATGCGCGAGCCCATAACCCCGGAGCCGAGCACGGCGACTTTCTTGATGGTTCTTTTCATACGTGGCGCGGAGCTTTCGCTCCGCGTTGTTAAGCATTGGGTGGAACAATGAATGACGTAGCGCGGAGCCTTCGCTCCGCGTTGCGCAGGCAAACCATTCGCGCGCGGAGCAAAGGCTCCGCGCTACGCCACAACTTCTTTCAGCAGTGGCTTCAGCTCAAAGTCCTCGAACATGATTTTGCCCTCCACCAAACCTGTAATCTGGGCCGCGACCCGGAAGAAGTTATCCAGCTGCGCTTGGCTGACGCGCTCGCGCACCTTGCCGTTGAAGTGGCGCACGGTTTGGCGCGAGACCTCCTTTTTCTCCAGCCCCAGCTCGGTCAGGAAAATGCGCACCGAGCGTTTGTCGAGCGCGTCGGCCTGCTTGTAAATCAGGCCCTTTTCCTCCATACTTCGCAGGATGCGGGTGAGCGAGCGGGTTTCGAGGCCCAGCAGCGGGGCGATTTTCGTGGCCGGCGTGCCGGCTTCCTGGTCGATATTGAGCAGCACGAAGCCGATGCTCGTGGTGATGTCGTAGTGGGCGGCCTGGGTGTTGTACATCCGCGAAATCGCGTGCCAGGCCACTTTAATGTTGTAATCGACGGTTTCTTCGGGTTTCATAGCGCAAGTTAGGCGCGGTAAACTTACGACCGTTTTTGTTAGGCTTGCATACTATGTGACGTAGCGCGGAGCCTTTGCTCCGTGCGTTCAGAGTCGGCACTTGGCACTCCGACCCTGAACGCACGGAGCAA
>JANXNW010000217.1 GCA_025353905.1 Hymenobacter sp. | reverse complement strand
CCGACCCGCTGGGGCAGTCGCAGGTGCTGCCTTACCTGGAAGGGCTGGCCCGCCGCGGTTACGAAGTGACGCTGCTCTCGACCGAGAAGCCCGCGCGCCTGGCAGCGCACCGGGCTACTATCGAGGCGATAGTGGCGGCGGCCGGCATTCGCTGGGAGTATATCTCGTTTACCAGCCGCCCGCCCATCGTGGCCAAGGTTTACGACCAGTATCGGTTGCGCCAGGCGGCTTTGCGGCTGCACGCGGCGCACCAGTTCGACCTGGTACACTGCCGCAGCTACGTGGCGGCGGGCATCGGCCAGGTGCTGCGGCAGCGCTTCGGGGTGAAATTTTTGTTCGATATGCGGGGCTTTTGGGTGGATGAGCGCGTGGAGGGTGGTATCTGGGACGTGCGCCAGCCTTTCTACCGCACCCTCTACCGCCACTACAAGCGCAAGGAGGCCGAATTCATTGCCCAGGCCGACGGCATCGTGAGCCTGACGGAAGCCGGCGCGGCCGAAATCCGTACCTGGCCCGCGTACCGGCAGGCTCCCATCGTGGTTATTCCATGCAGCGCCGACTTCGACACTTTTCGGCCCAGCCCGCCGGACCGCCGCCGCCAGGTGCGCGAGCGACTTGGCTTAGGGACGGAAGCGCTGGTGGTCAGCTACCTGGGTTCGCTGGGAACCTGGTACCTGCTGCCCGACATGCTGCGCCAGTTCGCCGTTATCAAGCAGCACTACGCCGGCGCGCGGATGCTCTTTATCACTCAGGACCCCGCTGCCGCCATTCAGCAAGCCGCCGCCGACGCGGGACTGGAAGCCGAGGACGTGCTCGTCCGGCCCGCCCAGCGCCTGGAAGTAGCCGAGCTGGCGGGTGCCTCCGACGTAAACCTGTTTTTTATCAGGCCCTCATATTCTAAAAAAGCCAGCTCGCCCACCAAGCTGGGGGAAGTGCTGGCCATGGGCTTGCCCGTTATTTGCAACGCGGGCGTGGGCGACGTGGCGGCTATTATCCGGCAGACGGCGGGCGGCATTGCCTTGGATGAGCTGACGGAGCCGGAGTTCACTCGCGCCGCGCAAGCCCTGCCCGAGCTGCTGGCCCAGGACCCCGCGCTGCGTCGGGACCGCGCCCGCCAGTACTACGACCTGCGCCACGCCGTTGCCGCCTACGCCCGCCAATACGAGACGCTGCTCGGCACCGCCGGCCCGGTGGCAGTCGCGCCGGTGGCGGCGGCCCATGCAAGCTAACGTTTCAGGTATGAGAGTTTCGGTTATAATCCCTACCTACAACGGGGCCCATAAAATCCTGCACGCGCTGCGGGCGGTGGAGCAGCAAACGGCTCGCCCTGACGAGGTAATCGTAGTAATCGATGGCTCGACCGACCAGACTGCCGCGCTAATCAGGGCCGAGCGCTTCGACTTCGACTCTTTGCAGCTAATTGAGCACGCCAACCAGGGCCGCGCCCGTACGCGCAATGCGGGTGCGGGCGCGGCTCGCGGGGAGCTACTGGTTTTTTTCGACGACGACATGCGCCCCCTGCCGCATTGCCTGGCCGAGCACCTGCACCACCACCAGCAACACCCCGAAGGCACCATAGCCGTGGGTACTCAGGTGGAGGACTTTGCCAAAACCAATACCGATTTTCTGCGCTACAAGGGCGAGCTGAGTCGGAAGTGGATGCACAAATACGCCACTGCCCGAACGGTTAAAATGGCACCCGACCAACCCTTCATTACGGCCGCCAATTTTTCGCTGCCCCGGTCAGTGTTCGAGCAGCTTGGCGGCTTCGAGCCTACCCTGACCGATGCCGAGGATTTCGACCTCGCCATGCGGGCCAGCGAAGCCGGCCGGGCCATCTATTTTCTGAACCAAGCCGAAGCCTGGCACGACGACCTCGTGAGCTGCGCCACCTACATCCGGCGCCTGCGCGAGCACGGCCGCGAAAACAAAACCCTGGTCGCGCTGCGGCCGGCTATGCTCGTCAAATATGCCCAAAGCTTGTTTCTGTCACCGACAGGACTAAAAAAACAAATTTTCAAATTATTTACTCATTCTGCTTGGGTACCATTAATCGATAGTGAACGCCTGACTTATCTGCTGCCGAAAGCAGTGCGGTATCAAGTGTACGGCCTGGTAATCACGGCTCAAGGCGTTTATTTCACCAATCATTAATTAGCTTGCTTAATGAAGAATGGGGTAGGCTACTCACTGCTCGTCTTGATTAGTGAGTATTGGCTTCACTCTTTCATAGTTCTGGCGCGTGCGCATACTCTTTATTATTCCTTATCCACCCGGCCAGGCCCCTTCGCAACGGTTCCGTTTCGAGCAATACCTGGAAGTGCTTACGCAACACGGACATCAGTATAAGTTGGCACCCTTCCTGAGCGAAAATAGTTGGCGCATCCTTTACCAGCCGGGCCAGACCGCACTCAAAATAGCGGGCATTCTAGCCGGCTTCGGGCGGCGGCTGGCTTTGCTGATAACAGTGCCGGGCTACGACCACGTTTTTATTCATCGCGAAGCAGCGCCGATTGGGCCACCGGTGTTGGAGTGGTTTATTGCCAAAGTATTGCGCAAGCACGTTATCTACGACTTTGACGATGCCATTTGGCTCAAGGACCCGGCTGGGAAGGACGGTTTGCTAGGGTGGCTGAAGTGGCAATCTAAAGTGAGTAGCCTCTGTTGTTGGGCTGGGCTTAACAGCTGCGGCAACGCTTATTTGCGCGATTATGCCCGGCAGTTTAATCAGGCTGCCGTTGTTAATCCCACTACTCTTGACACTGACCGGCTGCACAACCAAGTGCGCGACCAGCTCACCCCCGGCCCGCTGGTAGTGGGCTGGACGGGCACCCACACCACTCTGCGCCACCTCGACCTGCTCTGGCCGGTGTTGCGCCAGCTCGAAGCCGAGGGCCATGAGTTTGAGTTTTGCGTGATTAGCAACCAGCCCCCGCCCGACCCTGGCCTGCGCGGGTTTCGATTTCGGCCCTGGCGCAAGGATACCGAAATTGCTGACCTACTTATGTTTCACGTAGGGCTGATGCCGCTCGTGGACGACCCCTGGGCGCGGGGCAAGTGCGCGTTTAAAGCGTTGCAATACATGGCGTTGGGAATTCCGGCGCTGGTTTCGCCGGTCGGTATGAATAGCGAAGTGGTGGCCGACGGCTACAATGGCTTCGTCTGCGACGGGCCCGCGCAGTGGGAAACTGCCCTGCGCCAACTGTTAGCTAATCCGGCGCTACGCGCCGAACTGGGTGCCGCCGCCCGCCGCACCATCGTGGAGCATTATTCAGTGCGGGCCAATACCGCTAATTTTCTGGGGCTTTTTAAGAGGCGCTCTCCTGCTAATTCTTCCCAATGAGCTCGACTACCTCTCCTGCGCCCGTGCCCGGCACGCTTGTCATCTCGCTCGATTTTGAGCTAATGTGGGGTGTGCGCGACCTGCAAACCAAGGCTAGCTACGGGTCTAATATTCTGGGTGTTCGGCAGGCAGTACCGGCCATGCTGGCACTATTCGCTGAGTTTGGGCTGCACGTGACCTGGGCGACGGTGGGCTTGCTTTTTTTTGGTGAGCGAGCGGAGCTGTTAGCCGGCCTGCCCGCCCGCCGCCCGGCTTACACCGACACTAATCTCTCAAACTATGGCGCTTTGCCCGAATTGGGTCCGGATGAGGCCGCTGACCCTTACTATTATGGCGCGTCGCTGCTGGCGCAGGTGCGTCGGGCACCGGGGCAGGAGGTAGCCACCCACACGTTTTCACACTACTACTGCCGCGAGCCCGGACAGACGCCCGATGATTTTCGGGCCGACCTGCTCGCCGCTTTGTCCGTGGCCCATGAGCGGGGCGACGAGTTGCGTAGCCTGGTGTTTCCCCGCAATCAGTACGAAGAGGCGTATTTGACCGTGGCCCATGAGTTAGGTATCATGTGCTACCGCGGCAACGAGGCCGCCTGGATGTATCAAAAGCAAAGCGAGGCCGCCCAGACCATCTGGCAGCGCGCCGCCCGCCTGCTCGATTCGTACGTAAGTATATCGGGGCCGAATACTTATCAACCGGCAGAGCTGGCCCGGTCACGCCCGTTTAACATTCCGGCCAGTCGATTCTTACGGCCTTGGTCGGCCCTGCTGGCCCCGCTCGAAGCGCTCCGTGAGCAGCGCATTATGTCCGCCATGACTCACGCGGCTCGTCAAGGTGAAGTATTTCACCTGTGGTGGCATCCGCACAATTTTGGCGCTAATTTATCCCAGAATTTAGCTGTGTTGCGACGTTTGGCCGAGCATTTCCAGAAGCTGCGGATGCAATACGGCTTCCGCTCGCGCAGCATGGGCGAGCTGGCCGCTGAACTGGAAAAATCAACCGCCACTCAGCGCGCCGAGTGAAACGTTGGGAAATATGTATGCTATGTCGGACACTGTTCAAAATTCCCGTTCCCCAAAAATCGTTGTTCTGGCTGGCCCTGGCGAGTCGACCGACATCCTCTTCGATTATCTGGACCGTGAGTTTGGTGTACACCGCATCATCGTGGAAGAATCTGTGAGCCAGCGCCAGTTGCTGCGCCGCCGCGCCGAAAAGCTCGGCTGGAAGGTAGTAGTTGGTCAGATACTGTTTAAGTTATTCATTGCGGGGCCTTTAGGTTGGCGTTCAAAGGCCCGGCAGCTGGCTATTCGAACAGCGTATGGGTTGCGGGCAGCACCGCTGCCGGCCGAGCGTTCTAGTTTCGTATCGTCGGTTAACTCAGCCGAATGTCTGGCGCTGCTGCAAGAGCTACAGCCGGATGTGGTAGTGGTGAATGGCACCCGCATCATCAGTAAAAAAGTGCTCATCAGCTTGAGCTGCCCGGTTTTGAATACCCACGCCGGCATCACACCGCTCTACCGGGGCGTACACGGCGGCTACTGGGCTCTGGCCAACGAGGACCCCTCGCACTGTGGCGTAAGCGTGCATTTGGTGGACGCGGGCATCGACACTGGAGAAATTCTTTATCAAGCGCTCATTATTCCCACAGAGGCGGATAACTTTACAACTTACCCGTTGCTTCAAATGGCGGCGGGCCTGCCTTTGCTGGCGCAGGCCGTGCGCGAGGCACTGGCTGGCGCGCTACGCCGCCGACCTGCCCCGGCAGGGGAGTCACGGCTGTGGTCCCATCCCACATTAGGTCAATACCTGGCCAACCGTCGCCGCAATGGTACCCGTTGAGTTTATTTGTTAGGGCTTAAGCTGGGCGCAGAGCCAGGCCCCGGGCCGAGGCTGGTCGGCTATGTGGTCGAGGTTGGCTCATGCTTTGAGCAATAAGTAACCCGCAGACGTAGAAAGGTATGAGCGGAATTTTATAGCGCACCAGTGTGCCAAAATTAGAGGTTGAAGTACCAATTGCAACGGCGAAAACAAGTGTAAACACGAAACACAGGGTGAGCACCGGGCTGCCCACTACCAACCGTATGGTACGGAAAAAACCAGTGCGAAAAAACACACGCAGGGTGAAAAACAAAAAGTAGGTCGCTTCCAACGCAGAAAGCAGCATAACCGGGTTGCGCGCTTCCCAGAGAAATGGCCGAAACAGAGTGACTACAATGGCCTGGGGGCTTAGTCTAACCATGCTGCCTATGGTGCCGTCGAGCTTGCCTAAGGAGTAAGCTGACCCATCTTGCTGGATGCTTACTCCATAAAGATAGTCGGCAGTAATCTTGCTGCGTTCGCCAATTTTATTCACGTCAAAGCGCTCGTCGCCGGCCGTCAGGCGCGTGGTAGCGAAAAAAGCTAACGCTACCCCAACAGCCAAAAACAATGGTCTGGCTGCCCAGCGCACTACCTGATTACGAATACGAGCGTTGTTTTCGTTGAAAACCCAAAGCAGCGCCGGCGGTAAAAAAGCCAGCAGGATATAAATTTTGGTGCTTACCAATGGCACTGTCGCTACCCCACCAATAAAAACAGCCCGTAATAGGTTGCGCTTCTCAATGGCACCGCGATAGAAGGCGTAGAAAACCCACCCTAAAGCACCTAGGCAAAGCGAATCCTTCATCAAGCCCGAGCCCCAGAAAAAAACGGATGGAATAAAAAAAACAGCGACGGCTAATTGCTTGTAAATGGCTGGCCTAATCTTGGCGAATGTCATGAACATTGCCCACATGCCACTAAAGCTTATGGCGGCAAAAAAGAGCGCCGTAACTGTGTAGGTATTGAAGCCCAGAAGCGCGCACAGGGCCGCCACGCGTACGATAAAATACTCGTTGGAACCCCTGCCGAACCACTCCATCCGGCTGGTGTACTTGGCAATGGAGGGGTCAGGGGTGCCGTTGGTAGTAAGCAGCTTCCAGCCCGCCCCGAACGAATCACCAAAAGCGTGGTAGACGATTTGGGCGTGGTTGTAATAGTTGATGGTATCGCCGCCCTTGTAGTAAAACGTGTAGATAAGCCCCAGCGCGACAGCTCCGATAAACTTAAGCGTCAGGGCTGGGATGAAATAGGGCCTGGTATAAATATTAGTTACCCGGTCGCGCACGGCGTAGGCCAGCGCATAAAATAAGCCCAGATAAATTGGAGTAAGAAACAGGTCGTTGAGGCCGAGCGCCATGAGCGAAGCGGATTAGGTGTTGTTCTTTTTCAACCACGCCCTGGCTTCCTTGTACTGGTCGGACTTGCGGTCGGCTTTGTCGGCCACCACCTGGTAGTAGCGGCGGGCGGCTTCGGCGTCCTTGGCCTGGTCGGCCAGGTGGCCCAGTGCGGCGTTGGCGAAGAGGTAGTAGCCGCCGTCGGTTTCGCCGTTGCTCTCGGCGAATACGATGCAGCGCTGGTAGTAGTCTTTGGCCTGGGCCAGGTCGCGGTATTTGAACTGGGCCAGATACCCCAGAAAATAGCTGGCGTAGCGGCCGCTGCTGGCCTCGTAGCCCGCCATGCCGGCCGCCAGCTTGGCCGTGATGTCGCGGCTCATGCGCTCGCACTCGCCAAAGTCGCTCTGGTGAAAACAGAGCAGGGCGTAGAAGCGGGCGAAGTAGCCGTTGTCGGGATATTTCTGCACCAAGTCGCGGGCGATGGTCAAGGCTTGGGCGGTCTGGTGCTCATCGTTGTGTAAAATCTTCATCAGGAAGACTTTAGACTCGACGGCGGTGTAAAAGCCGTGGTCGGCTACGGTGCGCAATTGCGTCAGGCCCTTGTCTTTGTCGCCCTTCGGGAAAAACAGCAGCACCGGCTTGAGCAGCGGGTAGTTGTTCGGAATCCAGACGGCGTAGTAGTTGAAGAGCGCCTCGCCGAACAAAAACTCCGGGCTGAGGCCGTTGGCTTCGCTGCTCTTCTGCAGATAATTCAGCGCCCGCTTGCTGCTGAGCGTAGCCCGGCGCCAGTTGCGGCGCTCGGCGTTGAGGCGGGCATCGAAGCCGTTGGCGGCCGACAGAAAAAAGTACGCCTCGTAGTTGTGCGGGTCGGCCTTGAGCAATTGCTCACTGTAGGTGGTGGCCGTGTCCATGTAGGCAAAGAATATCTTGTCGTAGGCTTTGCTGGTGAAGTTGGTGGGCAAAATCTTCCACCAGTTGCTCAGGCCCAGCAAAAAATACGGCATCGGGTGGTGCGGGTAGCGCCGCCGCAAGGACCGAAACTGCTTCTCGGCCCGGTCGTACTTGGCATTGTAGAGGTTTTGCACGGCTCCGTCCAGCTCCAGCTGAATGTCCTTATCTAGCAGCAGCCAGCCGTTGATGGCCGCCGCAGCGGGCAGCACGTTCACCGTATCGACGGCTACGGTGCGCATCTCGGGTACCTGCCCCATGCGCAGGCGCGTGGTGTCGGAGGTGGGCGTTTGCTGGGGCGTTTGCTGGGCTTGGGCCGTCAGCGATAAGCTCCACAGCGCGATGGGCAGCGCCCAAAGGGAAAAACGAAAAGGAATCGGCATAGGTAAAATCAGCTACACGAAAGTACGGCGGCGCGGTGTAGCGCGGACTCTGCGAGTCCGCGCGTAGGTTCGTCCAACGGCTCATCGAAGTCCACTCACACGCGGACTCGCAGAATCCACGCTACAACTACCAATCCTCATGCAACTCTTAAAAACCCTCTGTGAGTTTCCCGCCCCCTCGGGCGAGGAGGCCGCCCTGAGTCGTTTCGTGCTCGATTACGTGCAAGAGCACGGCCCGAGCTGGCGCACCTCGCCCACGGTCGTTCACGACGAAAGCCGCTTTCAGGACTGCCTGCTGCTTGTGTTCGGGCAGCCGCGCACGGCGGTTTTCTGCCACCTCGATAGCATTGGCTACACCGTGCGCTACGGGCGCGAGCTGGTGCCCATCGGCGGGCCGGCGGCCCCAGTCGGTACCCGGCTCGTGGGCCGCGACGCGGGCGGTGACGTAGCCTGTACGCTCGCTGTCAGCTATTTCGAGGATGAGGACGGGGACCGCCACGCGCGCTACGGCTACGAGGGTGGGCGCGAGCTGGCTCCCGGCACGAGCCTGACCTACGCCTGCGACTTTCGGGAGACTGAAACGACCGTGCAGAGCTGCTACCTCGACAACCGCCTGGGCCTGTACGCGGCCCTGCGCCTGGCCGAAACGCTGGAGCACGGCATCATTGCTTTTTCGTGCTGGGAAGAGCACGGCGGCGGCTCGGTGCCGTACCTGGCGAGGTTTATTCACGACACGTACGGCGTGCGGCAGGCGCTGATTTGCGACATTACCTGGATAACCCAGGGCGTGCGGCCGGGCCGGGGCTGCGTGATTTCGCTGCGCGACTCGCTCATCCCGCGCCGGGGCTACGTCGAGCGCGTCCGCGCCATCGCCGCCGCGTCGGGCATTCCGCATCAGCTCGAAGTGGAAGGCATCGGCGGCTCCGACGCGAAGGACTTGCAGCGCTCCGATATCGCCTGGGACTGGTGCTTCGTGGGCGCGGCGGAGGATAACGTGCACACGCCCGACGAAATCGTGGACAAGGCCGATATTGCCAGCATGGTGGCGTTATATGGGGTGTTGCTGCGCGAACTCTAGGCAGCAGGAACCTATATTTGCCGGGCCGGGCCAGTGGGTCCGGCCTTTTTTTTCTGCTTTTACCTGCTGTTTTTTATGCCTGTTATTCTCTACCTGGTACCCGCTTTGGGTGTTCTGGCCCTGCTCTTCACCTGGGTGCGCTCGGGCTGGGTGGCCCGTCAGGATGCCGGCGATGCCAAGATGCAAACCATCGCCGGCTACATCGCCGACGGGGCCATCGCCTTTTTGCGGGCCGAGTACCGGGTGCTGGCCCTGTTTGCGCTCCTCGCCTCGGTCTTTCTGGGTTACCTGGGCTTTAGGGGCGAGCGCTCCAGCCCCATCATCGTTATCGCCTTTCTGATTGGGGCCGTGTTTTCGGCGGTAGCCGGCTACATTGGGATGAAAATCGCCACCAAAGCCAACGTGCGCACCGCCCAAGCCGCCAAAACCAGCCTGAGCAACGCGTTGAACGTGAGCTTTTCCGGCGGCTCGGTCATGGGCATGGGCGTGGCGGGCCTGGCTGTGCTCGGGTTGGGGTCGTTGTTCATTGTGTTCTATCAATACTTTGTCGTCAGCAAGGGCGGCACGGCCAGCGGCATCGAGATGGAGCAGGCCCTGGAAGTGCTGACGGGCTTTTCGCTGGGTGCCGAAAGCATCGCCCTGTTTGCCCGCGTGGGCGGCGGCATCTACACCAAAGCGGCCGACGTCGGGGCCGACCTCGTGGGTAAGGTCGAGGCCGGCATCCCGGAGGACGACCCGCGCAACCCGGCCACCATCGCCGACAACGTGGGCGACAACGTAGGCGACGTCGCCGGCATGGGCGCCGACCTGTTCGGCTCCTATGTGGCGACTATACTGGCCACCATGGTGCTGGGCCGCGAAGTAAGTCTGGGCAATGCCGACGCGTTCGGTGGCCTGTCGCCGATTCTGCTGCCCATGCTCATCGCGGGGGCGGGTATCATCGCCTCGCTGGCGGGCATTCTGCTGGTGCGCGTCAAGGAAGGCGGCAACGTGCAGGGCGCGCTCAACTTCGGCAATTACGTGTCGGTAGCCGTGTCGGGTGTGTTTTCTTACTTCCTGATTAAGTACGTGTTGCCGGCCGGCGACATCACTATTCGCGGCTACACCTTCGATGCGCTGCACGTATTTTACGCCGTCGCGGTGGGCCTGGCCGTGGGTACGCTCATGAGCATCATCACCGAATACTACACCGCGATGGGCAAGCGCCCGGTGAACAGCATCGTGCAGCAAAGCAGCACCGGCCACGCCACCACCGTCATCGGCGGGCTGGCCGTGGGCATGGAAAGCACCGTGCTGCCTACGCTCGTGCTCGCGGCCGGCATCGTGCTCAGCTACCAGGCGGCCGGCCTCTACGGCGTGGCCATCGCGGCGGCCGGCATGATGGCCACTACCGCCATGCAGCTCGCCATCGACGCCTTCGGCCCGATTGCCGATAACGCCGGTGGTATTGCCGAAATGAGCGAGCTGCCCAAAGAAGTGCGCGAGCGCACCGACATTCTCGATGCCGTGGGCAACACCACGGCCGCCACCGGTAAGGGCTTTGCCATCGCCTCGGCCGCGCTCACTTCGCTGGCCCTGTTCGCCGCCTTCATGGGCACGGCCCACATCACGGCCATCGATATTTCCAACGCGCGCGTCCTCGCTGGCTTGTTCGTCGGGGCCATGATTCCGTTCATTTTCTCGGCCTTGGCGATTGCCGCCGTGGGCCGGGCCGCCATGGCCATGGTACAGGAAGTGCGGCGGCAGTTCCGCGAAATCCCCGGCATCATGGAAGGCACTGGGCGGCCGGAATACGAGAAGTGCGTGGCCATCAGCACCCAGGCCGCCA
>JANXNW010000199.1 GCA_025353905.1 Hymenobacter sp. | reverse complement strand
CGCTCTCCGCCGACGAGCTGCGCCACCTGGAGGAGCTGCTACCGCCCGGCGCGGCCGCCGGCGCACGCTACCCGGAGGCGATGATGAAGTCGGTGAACGGGTAGGTAGTTACGCTGGTGCTTAGTCTAATAAGAACGCGGTAAATATTCCGTGCCCAACACCGTATCCATTCTGATTGGCTCACTTAGGGTGGAATAGCCCACCTTCAAGACAAGCCGTAATGAGTTGTTTCCTTTACTCCCTTCACGTAAAATCGCTCTCACGGGCTCTAAAGAATCCGGGGGTGTTTTTATCGGGAAAGTGATGGGTACCAAGAAGCGCTTGTGATTGACCAAGACCGAATCAGGGAGTTGGGCGGTAGCCGAAAACGGCCAGTGTCGGCCTTCAAAGCTAACTTCCCCTCGCACCCACTTCAGCCTGACGGGCTGACCTAACTCATTGTCCAGGTTGAGCGTCATGTGCAACGTGGCTGGTTGGTTGGCATTGGGCGCGAACAGACTATCCACCTGAAATACGTACGCGTACACTCCTGGCTCAATCTTTTGGTCTTCCTTTAGCAACCCGCATTGCCCCCACAGCAGCAACCCCAGCAGCCCCAGGCCCAGCAGCACGGCCGGTGCGGGCCGGCGAAATTTTGGCGGCGTAAACATGGCCCTAACTTACGGCCGGTTTTTCGCTCAGCAGCCTTGACTTATCCCGTTCAGATTCCCATCGGCCCGGCGCACCTGCCCGTGCATTTGCTGTGCGAGGTGCTGGCTTACGCGCTCGGCTTCCGGCTCTACACGTATTTGCGCGCCCGCACCCCGGATGCCATCAGTGAGGGCTACCGGCAGTGGCTGTTCGTGGCGGCGGCGACCGGGGCGCTGCTCGGCTCGCGGGCGCTGGGCTTGCTCGAACACCCGGATTTGCTGTTGCACCCGCCCGGCGGCTGGTTGTATTATTTCACCAACAAAACCATCGTGGGCGGCTTTCTGGGCGGTTTGGTAGCCGTCGAGCTGACCAAAAAATACCTGCGCATCCGCGTGAGCAGCGGCGACCTGCTCGTGTTTCCGCTGCTGCTGGGCTTGATTATCGGCCGCGTCGGCTGCCACCTGAGCGGCCTTCAGGACGGCACTTTCGGCCGCGCCACCGCCCTGCCCTGGGCAATAGACTTCGGCGACGGCATCCGCCGCCACCCCACCAACCTCTACGAAATTGGCTTCCTGGCTTTGTTGGGCGGCGCGCTCTGGCTGGCTGCTCGCCGCCGGCCGCTGCCCGATGGCCGCCGCTTCGAGTTGTTTCTGAGCGCCTACCTGCTGTTTCGACTGCTGGTCGAGTTCGTTAAGCCCACGGCCGGTTTGCCGGGGTTGGGGCTGACGGCTATTCAATTGGCCTGCGGGGCGGGTTTGGGCTATTATGGCTGGCTGTGGGCACGGCGTGGCCGCCGTTTGCCGCTTGCTGCGGCGGAAGTATCTTAGGCGCGTCTAACCTGTATTCTAGTCCGTCATGCAGCCGATTCCTGAAACCTCGCCCCGCTTTAGTAACGTGCAGCTGGAACTGCTGCGGCTGTATGCCCGTGATGTACCTGATGAGGAACTGCTCAAAGTAAAAGATTTGCTGGCCGATTTTTTTGCTGAGCGCGCCATTGCCGGGGCCAATGCTTGGTGGGAGGCTAACAACTGGACCGAAGCCGACGTGGACCGAATGCTGACTACGAAAATGCGGGCCGGCAAAATGGAAGACAATGCTGCGCTGCGTCATTGATACCAACGTGCTGCTCGTCTGCGTGTCAGATAAATCGCCGCTGCACTGGCTTTACAACAGCTTTCGAGTGGGCGCGTACGAATTGTGCGTAACGACTGAAATTTTAGCCGAATACGCCGAAGTGCTGGAGCGGCACATGGGGCCGGTCATCAGCCAGGATATTGTCGATTCCATCGTTATTCGTCGAAATCTGGTTGAAGTAGAGCCGGCCTACCGCTTCAACCTGCTGCGCGACCCCGACGACAACAAATTCGTGGACTGCGCCATCGTTGCCAATGCCCGCTGCATCGTCAGCCACGACCGCGACTTTCAGGTGTTGCGCGAGGTGGAATTTCCGAAAGTGGTGGTCATGAATACGGTAGAATTTCGGCAATTACTGCCACTCGATTAGCGCGGATTGTATGGAGAGCGAGAAATTTTTATTGACACTCGATTATATCGTCAACTCATGTCGTTGCAGATAATTTCCCGCCCCCGGCGCGTTCGGTTATTTCTGCGGGAATATTATTTGGGCCACGGGCCACTGCGTAATACATCCCGGCTGCTGGGCGGACCGCTGCTTGTCTTATTTGGCGCGTGTCAGCTGATAGGTAATTCCGCTACATCCGCCGTCGGCGCGTATGGCTGGTTTTTGATTCTGTTTGGGCTTTATTTTCTATTCCGGCCCTTGCTTCTCATTGCGCGGCAACCAGCTGCTTTTCAGGCTTCGACATTCGAGATTACGCTGAGCGATACCGGTCTGCGCTGGCAAAAGAATGGTCAGCAATCCGGGGTAGAATTCGCGGCTTGCCGCAGCATCCGGCGACGGCCCGACTGCTACCTGCTCGAAATAGGGACCACCGGCACGGTGTATCTGCTGGCCGACCAGCTCACGGCCACCGAGCGCCAACGGTTGGATGCCGAATTAACGGCTTAATTTACCGACTCATTCTGCCCAACCTGTTCCATGCCCGAACGTCCTTACACCTACTACGACTTCACCCTGAGCCTGTGTCCGCACTGCCTGCGGCGCATCGAGGCCAAAATCGTCTTCGAGGACGGCGGCGTGTACATGCTCAAACGCTGCCCCGAGCACGGGCGGCAACGGGTACTGATTGCCACCGACATCGAGTATTACAAGAGCATTCGCAACTACGTGAAGCCCAGCGAAACGCCCCGCCGCTTCGGCATGGCCACCCACTATGGCTGCCCCTACGATTGCGGCCTCTGTACCGACCACGAGCAGCACTCGTGCCTGACGGTGATTGAGATAACCGACCGCTGCAACCTGACCTGCCCCACCTGCTACGCCGAAAGCAGCCCCACCCACGGCCGCCACCGCACGCTGGCCGAAGTCGAGGCGATGGTCGATTTAATCGTGGCCAGCGAAGGCGAGCCGGACGTGGTGCAGATTTCGGGCGGCGAGCCGACGTTGCACCCCGAGTTCTGGGAAATCCTGGACATGTGCAAGCGCAAGCCCATCAAGCACTTGATGGTGAATACCAACGGCGTGCGCCTGGCCAAAGACGAGGCGTTCGTGGCCCGGCTCGCCACCTACTCCGGCGCGTTCGAGGTGTATTTGCAGTTCGACTCGTTCCGCGAAAACGTGCTGCTCGCCATGCGCGGGCGCGATTTGCGCGAGGTGCGTAAACAAGCCATCGCCAATTTAAATAAATATAATCTGAGCACGACGCTCGTCGTAACGCTGCAAAAAGGGCTGAACGACGACGAGATGGGCGAGATAATCGACTACGCCCTGAAGCAGCGCTGCATTCGGGGCGTCACGTTTCAGCCCACGCAAGCGGCCGGCCGGCTCACCAATTTCGACCCCGCCACCGACTCGTTTAATTTGACCGAAGTGCGCCAGGGAATCATCGACCAGAGTCCGGTATTTACGGCCGCCGACATCCTGCCCGTTCCCTGCAACCCCGACGCGCTGGCCATGGCCTACGCCCTCAAAATCGAGGGCGAGGTGTTCCCGCTCACCCGCTACCTCGACCCCAGCGACCTGCTCACCAACGCCGGCAACACCATCGTCTACGAGCGCGACCCGCGCCTGCGGCAGCACTTGCTGCGCCTCTTCAGCACGGCCAACACGGTCGATACCGTCGTGCCCGACCTGAACCAGCTGCTCTGCTGCCTGCCCCAAGTGTCGGCCCCGAATTTCGGCTACGAAAACTTATTTCGGATAATTATTTTGCAATTCATGGACGCGTATAATTTCGACGTGCGCGCCGTGAAAAAGTCCTGCGTCCATATCGTGAGCAAGGACCTGAAAATCATCCCGTTCGAGACAATGAATATTTTTTACCGTGACCCGGAAAAGCTGGCGCGGCTGGAGGAATTACGGGCCGAAAGAACATCTATTTGATGGAGCCAATACCTACGCCGCCTCGTCCGCCGCAAAAGAAGGGATTGACTTTCTGGCCCGCGCTCATCAACATGGGCCTGCTGCTCTCCGTGTCGGGGGTGAGTGGCGGCAATACGCGGCTCGTCGTTAGCACCGTGGCGGGCCTGGCCGCGCTCAGTGGTCTGCTGGCGCTCTACGCGGCGTTTTCGCGGCGGCACCGAAGCTGGATAATACCGCTGCTTCTGGCTCTTCTGGTGGTGCTGCTGATTGGCATAGGCGTGTGCGCGCTCATACTCAGTCATATGGGCTAAGGTAGTTGCTGCGCCTGTCGTAATCAGTAGTATACTCGATGGAAATTCTCCTCGCATACGCAGTTGCTATAAAAAAGCGCGCCATCAGTGGAAAGCAAGTCCACGCCTCCCACACAATGGTTCGTGTGGCCGGCGATTATTAATCTTGGAGTCTTGTGTTACCTGCGTTTTCTCGCCGGTTGGGAAATATCAGGTGTGGTATTCGCCATTTTTATACTGGCAATAATAAACGGAATGGCTGCCGCGCTCATGGCCGTTTTCAAAAAGAAGTTGTCCTACGTACCGGCGTTCTTATTGGCGGGTTTACTGCTGCTGCTTATTGGTTTAGGCGTTTGCGCAACCATAGTTATTGCTACCAAGAAACCAATTATTAATCTGTAAACGCTGACGTTTTGCAGTTTAAAATACCGCAGTAAAAAACCATTATTTAAAATACTGCGGCTCTCGTATTTTTTATCTCTCACGACGTGTTTGTGTTTTATGCAGCCTGATAACTTCACTAAGACACCCAAAGCAAGAGGCAACATTCGTACGCCGCTGCTGGCTAATGCCGGACTATTGCTAGTGGCTGCCTTGCTCGTAAGTTTAATTACCCGTGATGAAAGTACCAGGCAGAGCGCCAGTGCCTTATTTGGCGTAACAGTAGGTCTGCTGCTGCTGAATGTCGGTGCCATGATAGTCGTCGGCATCATGGGCAAATTCAAAACCGCGTTGGGCCTGCTGCTGTCGATACTGCTGATTGCGCTGATTGGGTTCGGAGCTTGCGTCACGTCTATTTAAGCAGCGGCCCTGGCTGACACACGCCGCACACGTACGTGGCCCGGCCCCCGACGTAGTATTTGTCAATCACCGTTTTCGGGTGGCGGGGGCAAAACTTGTGGGCATCGGAGCTGGCGCTGCCGTGGGCGGCTTCGTCCCACTCGCGGGCGTGGATGAGAAAGCTCGCCGGAAAGTGCCGGTAGTTGGCCTCGTGGCGAATGGCCGTCGTGAGCACGAGCTGAATGGCGGCGTGCAAAACCGTTGTTTCCGCCTCGGTCAGCGAGCTGCCGGGCCGCTCGGGGTGCAGGCGGGCCTGGAACAGCACCTCGTCCACAATCCAGTTGCCGAGGCCGGCGGTCAGGCCCTGGTCGAGTAGCAGCGGCTTGACGGCTACCTGGCGGCGGCTCAGCTTCTGGTGCAGCTCGGCGGCCGTGATAATTAGTGCGTCCGGCCCCAACTTCTTGGCTTTTTGGTAAGCCTCGGCGCTGTCGGCCAACCGAATGCGGCCAAACTTGCGCGGGTCCACGAAGGCCAGGTGCAGGCCCGATGGCTCCAGCTGCCAGGCTACGCGGGTGAAGCGCGGGGCGTCCGCCGTATCCCGGTAGGCATCTACGCCGCCCGTCATGCCGAAGTGCAGCACCAGCAGCCGGCCGTTGTCTAGCTCCAGAAAGCAGTTTTTGCCCAGTCGGCTGGTGCCGGTTACCGTGCGGCCCAGCAGCCCGGCGCGCAACTCGTCCTCGGCTACGGCCAGCACATGGGCATCGTTGATTTGCACGGCCGCAATGGTTTGGCCTACAGCAACTTCAGCGATAAAGCGGCGATAGGTTTCGACTTCGGGTAATTCAGGCACCTTTCTTAGTGGTTAATGGTGAGTGGTCAATGATTGATTTTTCGTGGTAAGTGCGAGGAACAGTCGGCCATTTGAAGGCAATTTAGCCACATGCCGGCTTGCTTTGTCCCTTGCTTGATGGACAACATGCTCGCAATGACGGAC
>JANXNW010000173.1 GCA_025353905.1 Hymenobacter sp. | reverse complement strand
CAATTATCAGACCCTGATAATCGACCTTACCGGCCTGCCCATCGCCAACGCGAGCCTGCTCGACGAGGCCACCGCCGCCGCCGAAGCCCTGCACATGCTCCACGCCCAAACCAAGAAAAAGGGCGCGCACAAATTCTTCGTTTCCGACCAGGTATTGCCCCAGACGCTGGCCGTGCTGCGCACCCGCGCCACGCCGGTCGGCATCGAGCTGGTCGTGGGCGACCACCGCACGGCCGACCTCCAGGACGAGGCCCTGTTCGGGGCGATGGTGCAGTATCCGGGGGCCGACGGGGGTATTTTCGACTACCAGGATTTCATCGTTAAAGCGCACGACAACAACCTGTTCGTGGTGCTGGCCGCCGACGTGCTGGCCCTGACGCTGCTCACTTCGCCGGGCGAATTAGGGGCCGATGTGTGCGTTGGCTCGTCGCAACGCTTCGGCATTCCGATGGGCTTTGGCGGGCCGCACGCGGGCTTTTTCTCGTGTAAGGACCAGTTCAAGCGCGTCATTCCGGGGCGCATCATCGGGCAGAGCGTGGACGCGGCCGGCAACAAGGCGTATCGGATGGCCCTGCAAACCCGCGAGCAGCACATCCGCCGCGAAAAAGCCACCTCGAATATCTGCACGGCGCAAGTGCTGCTCTCGGTGCTGGCCGGCATGTACGCCGTTTACCACGGGCCGGAAGGCATCAGGCAGTTCGCCGTAAACACGCACCTGTTCACGCAGCAGCTGGAAAGCGAGCTGCGGGCACTGGGCGTGGAGCAGCTCAACGAGTTCTATTTCGACACCCTGAGCCTGCGCCTCGAAAGCCACGAGCTGCAACAGGCGTTGCGGCGCGAGGCTGAAGCGGCGGGCATGAACTTCCGCTACTACGACACGAACCGGGTCGGCATCAGCCTGCACCAGAACGTGGAGGCCGAGGACGTGCGCGACATCGTGGACGTGTTCGCCAAAGTGCTGGGCAAGGAAGTGGCCACGCCCGCCGCGCCCGCGCCGGAGGCCGAGTCGGGCCTGAGCTGGCCCGAAGCGCTGCGCCGCACGAGCGCCTACCTCACGGCCCCGGTTTTCCACGCGCACCGCGCCGAGCACGAGCTGCTGCGCTACATGAAGCAGCTCGAAAACAAGGACCTGAGCCTGGCCCACAGCATGATACCGCTCGGCTCGTGCACGATGAAGCTCAATTCGACGGCCGAGATGCTGCCCGTCACCTGGCCCGAAATCGGCGGGCTGCACCCCTTCGCCCCGGCCAGCCAGACGCGCGGCTACCAGCAGATTATCAAAGACTTGCAAGGTTGGCTGTGCGAAGTGACCGGCTTCGCGGCCGTGAGCCTGCAACCCAACTCAGGTGCGCAGGGCGAGTACGCGGGCCTGCTCGCCATCCGCGGCTACCACCTCGCCCGCGGCGATGCCCACCGCACGGTGGCCCTCATCCCGGCCTCGGCCCACGGCACCAACCCCGCCTCGGCCGTGATGGCCGGCATGGAAGTCGTCGTCGTGAAAAGCGCCGAGGACGGCAACATCGACTTCGCCGACTTGCAGGAGAAAGTCGCCAAATACGCCGACCGGCTCTCGGCGCTCATGGTCACCTATCCGAGCACCCACGGCGTGTTCGAGGAGAATATCCGCGAAATCTGCGACCTGATTCACACGCACGGCGGCCGGGTGTACATGGACGGGGCCAACATGAACGCCCAGGTTGGGCTGACCTCGCCGGCCGCCATCGGGGCCGATGTCTGCCACCTGAACCTGCATAAAACCTTCTGCATCCCGCACGGCGGCGGCGGGCCGGGCGTGGGGCCGATTGGGGTCGTGGAAGACCTCGCGCCTTATCTGCCGGGCCACGTGCTCGTGCCGGTCGAGGGCCGCACCGAGGGGGCCGTGTCGGGCGCGCCCTGGGGGTCGGCCAGCATTTTGCCCATCTCCTACGCCTACATCTCCATGATGGGCGGCGAGGGCATCACCCGCGCCACCGAGCTGGCCATCCTCAACGCCAACTACATCAAGGCTAGGCTCGAAGCCGACTACCCGGTGCTCTACACCGGGAGCCACGGCCGCGCCGCCCACGAGCTGATTCTTGACTGCCGCCACTTCAAGCGGGCCGGCATCGAGGTCGAGGACATCGCCAAGCGCCTGATGGACTACGGTTTCCACGCGCCCACGGTGAGCTTCCCCGTGGCCGGCACACTCATGATTGAGCCGACCGAGAGCGAAAGTAAGCCCGAGCTGGACCGCTTCTGCGAGGCCATGCTCGCCATCCGCGCCGAAATCGCCGAAGTCGAAGCCGGCCGCGCCGACCAACGCGACAACCTGCTCAAGCACGCCCCGCACACGGCCGCCACGGTGCTTGCCGACGAGTGGACGCGGCCCTACACCCGCGAGCAGGCCGTGTATCCGCTGCCCTACGTGCGCCAGGCCAAGTTCTGGCCCACCGTCTCGCGCATCGACTCGGCCTACGGCGACCGCAACCTGATTTGCTCCTGCACGCCGATGGAAGAGTACGCCGACGCGCCCGAGCAGCTCGTGAGCACGGATAAGGGGCCGTCGTACTGAGTTATTTGCCGGGCGGGCGGCTTTTTCTGCCGCCCGCCCGGTTGGCGTTGAGCAGTTGTAGCAGCTTGCATACGCTAAAAAGTCGTTCAAATCAAAGCGGGCGGACGGCTCTTTCAGCCGTCCGTCCGCGCCGTTTCCAGCGGGCTTGCCATCCGCCGAACTGGCGCTATTTTTGAAGCGCGCGAACCACTCGGCAAGCCGACTAAATCGGAACGTTGGCCGACAGGCCCGCGTTAAGCCGACATCTTTCTAATCAGCGAGTTTACGCTTTAGCTTCTCCGTTTTATGAACCGCATCACGCATTTTCTGGCCCTGGGCGCGACCAGCCTGGGCCTGGCCCTCGGGCTGGCGGCCTGCACCGCTTCCAACGTCGGCGTGGCTACCGATTTCGACCACTCCGTTAACTTCCGCAACTACCGCACTTGGTCTTGGTACCCCAAGCAGGCCAACGACACCGAAGGCGGCCCCGCTCGCGGCTACGAGTCGTTCACCGACCAGCGCATCCGCGCCGCCGTGGCCACCGAGCTAGCCAAGAAAAGCCTGACCGAAGCCCCGGCCGGCACCGCACCCGACGTGTATGTAGCGTACAGCGTTCGCGTGGAGAATAAGCAGCAGATGTCCGGCGGCTCGCCCTTCGGCTACGGCTACCCTTACGGCGGCTACTACGGCCGCGGCATGTACCCCTACGGCGGGGGCGGCGTGTACAATTACAAAGCCGGCACCGTGGTCATCGACGTAGTGGACGCCCGCCGCAAAGAGCTCGCCTGGCGCGGCACTGGCCAAGCCCAGCTCGACAAAAACAACCTCAGCGAGCCGGAAACCTTCCGCATCGTGAACAGCATCCTCGGCGCGTATCCGCCCACCGACCAGCGCCGGTAGATTCCCGCTTTCGGTTAACAAAAAACCCTCGTCAATGCTGACGAGGGTTTTTAGTTTAACCTATTACCATACTCGCAATTAACCCTGATGCTGATGTAGCACAGCCATCACGCGAATCTGGCGGTCCGTTACTTCATAGATTACCCGATAAGGCCGCATTAGCAACTCCCGGACCTGAGGCAGTTTTGCCAACTTATAGACCGGACCCATGTACGGGAATGCTACAAGCTGATTGACACGCTCAAAGAGCTTATCAACCATCTGAGCAGCATACGAAGGAGAAGTAACGTTCAGGTATTCGCGAATAGCCAGCGCCTGGTCAAGGGCTTCGTCGGTCCAGTGAACAACTCTCATTTATCCCGAAAGCCCTGCATAATGATGCGCTTTGCTTCGTCGTGCGGCGTGAGCCGCCCCGCCTGAA
Source organism: Hymenobacter sp. (assembly GCA_025353905.1). GTDB lineage: Bacteria > Bacteroidota > Bacteroidia > Cytophagales > Hymenobacteraceae > Hymenobacter. Next base: position 9,645 of record JANXNW010000173.1, on the reverse strand, counting down.
TATCAGCAAATGCTCGCTCAAGGGAGCGTAGCTCGTGCAGTTCGCGCATCAGGTCCTCGACGGTGGCCTCGGCGGGTAGATTATCCACCAGCGTGTGTACATGCTGCTTGAAGGCGGTTTCCATAAAAACGTCTTAAAAGGAGGTTAAATCGGCACGTTCACGTGGCGCTCGGCGTGGTAGGAGGAGCGCACGAGCGGGCCGCTCTCCACGTACTTCAGCCCGCGCGCCAGCCCTTCTTCGCGGTAGCGGGCGAAGGTGTCGGGGTGAATGAACTCGGCTACTTCAAGGTGACGCTTGGTAGGCTGTAAGTATTGGCCCAGCGTTAGGATGTCCAAGCCATTGGCTACGAGGTCATCCATCGCTTGGTGCACCTCGTCGGCCGTTTCGCCCAGGCCCAGCATGATGCCCGACTTGGTGCGGTGGCCGGCGAGCTTGGTGCGCCGGATTTGCTCCAGGCTGCGGTCGTAGCGACCCTGCGGGCGCACGAGGCGGTAGAGCGAGCCGACGGTTTCCATGTTGTGCGAAATCACCTCCTGGCCGCCCGAAATCATCACGTCGAGCGCCTCCCAGTTGGCTTTCACGTCGGGGATGAGCGTCTCGATGGTCGTCGCGGGCGAGAGCTGCTTGGTGAGCACCACCGTTTCGCGCCACACGGCCGCACCGCGGTCCTTCAACTCATCGCGGTTCACGCTCGTGAGCACGGCGTGCTTCACTTTCATCAGGGCGATGGCTTCGGCGACGCGGCGTGGCTCGTCGAGGTCCAGCTCGGTGGGGCGGCCGGTGGCCACGGCGCAAAACGAGCAAGAGCGGGTGCAGATGTTGCCCAAAATCATGAACGTGGCCGTGCCCGCACCCCAGCACTCGCCCATGTTGGGGCAGTTGCCGCTCTCGCAAATCGTGTGCAGCTTATGCTCGTCCACGAGGCGGCGCACGGCGGCGTAGTCGGGGCCGATGGGCAGCTTCACGCGCAGCCAGTCGGGCTTGCGCGGGCGGGCCGGCGCGGTGGGCACCAACGTCGCTTCGGGCTGGGGCTGAATAATGGGCAGGTGTATCATATTCAATTATCAATGAGCAATTACTAACGATGAGCATTGCTCATTGCTCATTGACCAAATCAGCTGCGGTGGCCGAGGTAAAGCGTGAGGTAGACGGAGGGAAAAAACTGCTTATTGAGCGTGTTGGGGTCGGCCAGGGGCGGGTTGAGGATGAGCAGGCGCTTGGTGTAGGCTTCGAGCAGAAAGCCGACTTCGGCCCCGGCCACGGCATCGCGGTAGCGCCCGTACTCGAAGCTGAGGGCGCCGCGCAGGTGCGCGCCGGGCACGATTTGCGTTTTGCCAATGCCCGCAAACAACGGGCCCCGGTCCACGATGGCCGACTCGACCAGCGTCGTGGTGGGGTCGTAGGGCTGGTCCACGATGAGGTCGTTTTGGTTGGGCGGCCGGTTCGGGTTGTTGGCCGCCGTGGCGTTGTAGCTGATGTAGTAGGGCATGAGCAAGCCCAGCGACGGCCCCGCGCTCAACAGCCCGTTTACCTGCACTCCCGCGTCGGCGGCCTTGCGAAACAAGATGCGCTGCAACCCTACCGACGGCCGCAGCGCGAACGCGTAGTTGGCCTTGAAGCGCTTGTAGGTGCCGCCGTAGTCGGTTACCCGGTTTTCTTCTTTCTGATTCTTGAACGAAACCCCTTCCAAGCTCCAGAAACGCAGCCAGCGCTCGTCGAGCACCCGCGCCACGCGCACGTTCACCCCGCCGATGAGTCCGCCCTGGGTGTTGAAATTGACCCCAAACACCATCTCGCGGCGATACGACTGCTCGTCGGAAGGCATGGCCTGCGGGGAGTCGGCTGCGCGAGGACGGGCTGGGCCGGGACGGGGTGCCGACGCCGACGCGGCGGGCGCCGCCACCTGGGCCGGCTGGTCGAGGACCTGCGCCTGGGCGGTTTCCGCCCAGACAAAACTGCCTGCCACGACGGCTGACGCGAAAAAGGGAAGCTGTTTCATAAAAGAGAAAACCGTTAAGCCGCTCAAAAATACCCATCGACTGCTCAGCTGCGCGGCTGCCCGCCCCGGCAAGTTAGCTTTGCGCCATGAGCACCAGCCAAGTTACTGCCGCCGCCCGCTACGAGGGCCACCTGCGCACCGAAGCTACGCACGTGGCCTCGGGCACCGTCATTCAAACCGATGCCCCAGTGGATAACCACGGGCGGGGCGAAGCGTTTTCGCCGACCGACCTCGTAGGCACCGCCCTGGGCACCTGCATCCTCACCACGATGGCCCTCGTGGCCGAGCGCCACGGGCTGGATGTGGTAGGCAGCACGTTCGAGATGCAAAAAATCATGAGCCAGGAGCCGCCGCGTCGCATCGCGCAGCTCCACGTGGCCGTGCGCCTCCCCGCCCAGCTCAGCCCCGAGCACCGCGCTCTGCTCGAACGCACTGCCCGCACCTGCCCGGTGGCACTGAGCCTGAACCCGGAGATTCAGCAAGAGGTTCGGTTTGAGTACGTCTAATCAACCCCCGCGATGGCCGTTGTCTGCTTTGGCGAGATGCTCTGGGACGAGCTGCCCGGCGGACGGCAGCCGGGCGGCGCGCCGCTCAACGTGGCCGCGCACCTGCACCAGCTGGGCCAGCCGGCCGAGCTGATAAGCCGCGTCGGGGCCGACGCGGCGGGGGCCGGGCTACTCAATTTTCTGGTCGGACGCGGTCTGAGCGGGGCTTTCGTGCAAACGGATACGGCCCAGCCCACCGGCTTGGCGCGGGCCGACGTGCGCGACCCTCAGGCGGTGAGCTACGACTTGGTGCGGCCCGCCGCTTGGGACTTTATCGCGCCCGTGCCCGTGTTGCGGCTGCTCGTGCGGCTGGCCGACGCGCTCGTGTTTGGCAGCCTGGCTGCCCGCGACCCAGCCAGCCGCGCCACGCTGCTCGGGCTGCTGCCGGAAGCCCGCTGGCGGGTGTTCGACGTGAACCTGCGCCCGCCCCACTACACCCGCGAAACCGTGGGGCTGCTGTTGAGCCAGAGCGACTTAGTAAAGATGAACGAGGCGGAGCTGGCCGAAATTCTGGCCTGGCACGCGCCCACCCAGTATCAGGCTCCACCCGACGAAACGGCCCTGCCCGCGCTGGCCGCCCGCTACGGCCTGGCGGCTGTCTGCGTGACGCGCGGGGCAGCTGGGGACTGGTATTGGGTCGGCGGGCAGCTTCACCGTAGCGCGGGCTCGCGGGTGGCGGTGCGCGACACCATCGGCAGCGGCGACGCGTTTTTGGCTGCCTTGCTCACGGGCTGGCTCGGCGGCCGCCCGCCCGCCGAGTGCCTGGCCCTGGCCGACGCGGCCGGCGCGCTGGTCGCCACTCGCGTCGGGGCCACGCCGTGCTTCACGCCCGCCGATTTGGCCCGGCTGCTGGCGGCGGAAGTTCAGGAGTGGAAGCGGCAGCTCTACCGATACCCAAAGCGGTAGCGCACCCCTATTTTGGCGTAGGTGCTGAACGGGGAGGGCGCACTGAGCAGGCTGTGCAGGTCCTGGAGCAGGCCATAGTCCAGGGTGGCTTGCAGCCGGCGACGGCGGTCCAGACTGTAGCCGAGGCTGCCGCCCAGGTTGGCCGTCAGGCCCAGCGCGGTGCGCTCGAATCCGGTTTTTACCTGGTCGGTTACGGCGTAGCCGGCCGTTTCGTATTCCCGAAAACGCACTCTCGACCATACCGGCGTGAGGCCGCCGACCACCTCCACCTGTAAGCGCCGCCGGAAGGCGCGCGTGAGGGCGTAGCGCACTTGCACGGGCGTGGCCAGCAAGTATTGCTTCAGCTCCCGGTTCTGGAGGGGGCGCCAGTCTTCGCCGGCCCGCCGCACCCCAGCGGTCGTCCCCAGCGGCCATCCGCGCGTGGAAACGCCATACTGCGCCCCCAGCTGCACGGCCAAACGGGGCGTGAAGTAGTAGCCGCCGTAGAGGTACGACGTGCCGTCGTTGTCGTGCTCGTGCCGGCCGATGACCGGGTCGGTGTACTCCGGCGCGAACGAGCCATAATTCACGGATTTCTCGTACCCGTTCGTCGTTTCCCGGTAAGAAGCCGGGTAGGGGTTGGCGCGCGAGTTGTGGATGTAGTAGCGGCTGTCGCCGAACTGCAGGCCCACGAAAAAGCGCGGCAGCAGCGTATTCACCTCGTCGGGCGCGGCCACCAGCGGTGCCTCCGACCCGAGGGCGGGCAGGGCCAGGCCCAGGCGCAGGCTGGCCGCCGGGCTGATTTTTTGCAGCTGCCCTTCCCAGAGCAAGCCGCTCACGCCCAGGTTGATATCGACGAAGCCATAGCGCCCCAGCCGGCGCTGCAGGCCGTAGAGCAGCGCCACGTCGGCGGCCGGACCGCGGCCGCTGCCCAGCAAATAGAACGGGGTTTCGGGCAGGGCCTCGCCCACGCCCACACCCAGGGCCAGCGAAACGTAGTTGGCCGAAAAGCCAGCCGTGCGGTAGCCCTGGCGCAGGCGGCGCTCCAGGTTATGGTAGTAGCGGCCCGCCAGCTGGCCCCGCAGCTGCGCGCCCGGCCTCACGGGGCCGCTAGCGCCTTGGGGCCGGTAGTGGGTGATGGCCGGGCTGATTTCGACCTGGCCCGACCACGCGCGGCCGAGCCGCCGCTCGTAGGCCAGGTGCAGGCCGTAGCGGGTGTAGTAGCCGGGCACGTCTTTGGTTTGGCTGAACGGGTAACCGTTCACGATGAAATTATTCAGCCCCAGCTTCCACTGGTCGCGGTCGGGCCGCTGCACCAGCAGGGCAGCATCGGCGGGCGGAGCGGGCGCGGTTTCCTCCCGGTAGTGCAGCCGGGTGGTGTCGGCGGGCGTGGTCTGGGCGGCGGCGCGCCCGGCCAGGCCGAGGAGCAGGGCGGCCAGCAGCCAGGTCCTGCGAAGCATCTCGCGCGGGATAAACAGGTCAGACATAAGGCAATGAAAAAACAGAGTGGCAGAATCAGAGCTGGGCCGCGAGCGGCTGGGTTTGCAGCGTGAGCGGGGCGTAGGAGGTGCTGGCCCGCACCAGAGGCCGCGCCGCGCCACCCGGCGCGCTGTTGAGCGTGGCGTGGCTGGCCGAGCCTTTGTTGACGGCGGCCAGCGGCGGCGGCACCGTGAGCGTCCCTTCCCGTACGCTGAGCTGGTAAGCAAACTGCTCCGGATGGGCCACGCTGAGCGTTACCTCCGTGCGGTCGGCTTGCACGATGAGCCGGCGCAGACCGGCCGTGGGCTGCACCCGGATGCTGCCGTAGAAGTTGCGCACCATGCAGCTGCCACCCAGGCCCAGCAGCGCCACTGCCGATTTATTGGCCTCGCAGGTGAAGTCGGCTTGCACGTCGCGGGCCGTCAGGTCGGCGTAGCGGGCCGTCACCAGGAGCGTACCGCGCAGACCGCGCAGGGTAATCTGCCCGAAATTCTGCTCCAGCGTTTGTTTGCCGCTGAGGTCGGCCAGCTCCGTTTGGCCATAAGTGTTCACGACCTGCACGGGGTTGGCGGCCGGCATCCAGACGGTGTACTCGGCCCGCAGGTCGGCGCGCACGGCGGGCGCGCCAGCCGGTAAGGTGTAGAAGTTAAGCAAATCCAGGGCGTTGCCGTTTTGCTGAAGGCGGTACTGGGCCACGGGCAGGTCCTGCTCGGCTACGGCGCGCTCGGGGTGGCGGGCACTCAGGCGCAGCGTTACCTGCACCGTGGGCCGGTCCCAGCCGCGTACCAGCACAGTGGCTTTTTCGGCCCGAATGCGCACCGTCATGCCCGGCGTGCAGGGCCAGCTCTGGGCCAGGCTGCGGGTCACGACCTGCACCTTTTGCTGCGCCCAGGCCGGGGGCAGCGCCAGCAGCCAGGCCAGCAGCAGGGACAGCAAGGGCCGCCATATCAGCACTTTAGTAAGCATATTTTTTCAGGTAATGAGAAGGTGAACCAGCTCGCGAGTGAGGCGGGCCTGCAGGGTGATGAGGCGGGCCTGCTCGCGCCGCAGCTCCGGCGACTCGCCGAAGCGGCGGGCATCGCGCCGCAGCTGGGCTTGCTGAGCTTCGATTTCGGTTAGCTGAGCGCGCAGCGAGCGAAACTCGCCCGAGCCGCACAGCACCGGCCGCGAGCCGCAGTGCGCGTCGATAAACGCCAGGCCCTGCTGCGCCAGCGGGTCGAAGGCCGGGGCCGGCAGCGGCTCGGCGAAGCTGCCCGGCTCGGCGGCAGCTTCCTCGCTGTAGGCCACCGTTTCGCGCGGCCCTGAGGCGGCTGACTGCCCTGGGCGCTGCCCCCACCACAGGCTCATACCCAGCACCAGCAACACGCTGGCCGCCAGCGCCCACGCGCGCCGCGCCGGGCGCAGGCGCCAGCCGGGTTGCAGGGTACGCCCCACGGCCGGGGCCGGCCGGGCTACTTTAATTGGCTCGGCGGCAGCGAGCGGTTCGGCCGCGTCGAGCCGGGCGGCGATGCGGTTCCAAAGCAACTCGTCCGGTTCGTGAGCGGGCAGCGCGGGGACGACGCGCGCCAGGGCTTCGTCGGTGGCCAGCTGGGCGGCCACGCTGTTCCACAGCTGCTCGTCCGGCGCGTGGGCCGGCAGCTGCCCAATGGCGCGTCGCAGATTAGCCGCGCCGGCCTCGGGAATAGCCGAATTGTCTGGGGGCTGGCTCATTCGTAGAGGTAGTGAAGCTTGCGTTGCAGCAGGCGCTTGGCGTGGAAGAGCTGCGACTTGCTGGTGCCCTCGCTGATGCTGAGCAGCTCCGCGACTTCGCGGTGGGCATAGCCCTCGACCTCAACCAGGCAGAACACGGCCCGGTAGCCAGCCGGCAGCTCGCCGATGGCCCGCTCCAGCGCCTCGCCCGTGAGGCCGTCGTGCCAGGCCACCAGCGGCTCCGGGTGGCGCTCGGCGTCATATACTTCCATGCGCTGCTCCTGGCGCAGGGTGCGCAGGGCGCGGCGCACCACCACGATTTTAATCCAGGCCCCGAGCGTGGACTGCTGCCGAAAATCAGCCAGGCCCTGAAACACTTCCACGAACGCATCCTGCAAAGCATCCTGGGCCAGGTCGCGGCTGCCCAGAATGCGCAGCGCGGCCGAAAACATGGCCGTTTTGTAGCGCTGGTAAAGCTGGTACTGCGCCTGGCGGTCCTGGGCCAGGCACCCCGCCAGCAGGCGCGCTTCGTCGGGCAGGGGCGGGGGCGGGTTGTCGGGCACGGACCGTCAGGCTGTAATTGCCCCAAAGTGTTGGGCCAGTTGCTAAAGGTTGGTCGGGAGGCCGAAGATATTTTTCAGCCGCATCAGGTCGCTGTTTGGGTTGGCCCTTGCAGCACGAAGCAGCCGTAATGCGGCAGACCTCCGTGCTGAATTAATTCACTGGCTATTATTGCACTGATGATTAACAGCATTCGCTTTCGTTCAGCCAACCAGCTAATCCCCGTCGGCCCACCACTCCGCTAACGAGCTTGGGCGGGCGGCCGCTCGGCGCACTAGCTCACTTCCAACCTCTTTTCCTTTACCCAGTATGAAAAGTATTTTCCTGCTCGCTGGTTGCCTCGCCTTGGTAAATGCCTCCGAGAAAGGTCCCGAAACCACTCTCCCGCCCTCGCAGCTCAGCCTGCTCACGGCCAAGCCGTGGCGGGTAACGGCCCTGACCAGCTCGACTACGAGCGGCACCGGCATTGCCAAGACCACCAACGAATACGCCGCCATGCCGACCTGCCTCCGGGATGACTTCTTCAAGTTCAACCCCGATAAGACCACATTGCGTGACGAAGGCGCTACCAAGTGCGATGCCACTTCTCCCCAGACCAAGAAATACACCTGGGATTTTAACGGCGACCAGACGCAGCTGCTCCTGACGCCGACGGGCAAGACCAAGGCCGACTCCCCAAGTGACATCCTGGAGCTTACGGCCACCACCTTACGCCTGCACACGACAACGACCATCAGCCCAGGCGTAGTGATTACGCAGAACATTACGTTCACCGCTTTTTAACACCCTGGCTGGCGGCCGCTGAGCCAGGTGGCCGGTTCAGGCTGCTTCTCAGACCGCGCCAGCGCTGTTGGGCAGCTCGCGGCGCAGCTGAGCCAGCAGTTCCTGCTTGGTCTTACCCTCTTCCTCCGACTTATCGTAAATTGTTACTAAATAGACCGTTTCGCCCTCTGCTGTCTGAGTCACGCAGTACGTAATGATGCGGAAACCGCCGCTTTTACCGCCGCCCTTGCTGACGCTGCCGAGCCGGATTTTGTAGAGGCCCGCGCCGAGGCTTTCGCCCAGACGGGGCGTTACTTCCAACTTGTCGAGTAAGCGGTCAATGTCGTCGGGCAGCGTCCGGTACTTGCGCCCGAGCTGTTTGAGCCGCCGCTCGAATTCCGGCAGCAACGGATACGTGGGCGCTCATGCGGCCTGCCGCTTGCGGGCCTTGTGCTGGTCGTCCGCCGCCAACTCAGCCCGCATTTCCGCTAACACTTCGCGGGCCGGACGGCCAGTGATTTTTCCGGCTCGCAGCAGCTTCACCTGCTCAATACTCTCGCTCAGCGCCTTCTGTGAAATGCGGATGATGTCGCCGCTTGCCTCTACCTCAGCAACGGCCGAAGCAGGTGCGGCCTCCTCTTTCATAATGAGGCGCTTGTATTGCTGTTTCACATGCGGCGGCAGCACCTTGTACTGCTCGAACAAAACCTGGGCCGTGGTCATATCTAGAAGTTGTTAGAAACACGAATTTACGGTAGTTCTGCCTGGGGCCAACCTCACACGTACTTACTCACCCGCAGCTCCTCCGCCAGAAACCGCCCGGTGTGGCCCTTGCCGCTCTTGGCCACCTGCTCGGGCGTGCCCTGGGCCACGATGCTACCGCCGCCCGCTCCGCCCTCGGGGCCGATGTCGATGACGTAGTCGGCCACTTTTATCAAATCCAGGTTGTGCTCGATGATGAGCACCGTGTTGCCCTTGTCGGCGAGCTTGTGCAGCACGTCGGCCAGGTGGCGGATGTCCTCGAAGTGCAGGCCGGTGGTCGGCTCATCCAGGATGTAGAAGGTCTTGCCGGTGTCTTTTTTGCTGAGTTCGGTGGCCAGTTTCACGCGCTGGGCCTCGCCGCCGCTGAGCGTCGTGGCCTGTTGGCCGAGCGTCAAATACCCCAAACCCACGTCAGCCAACGTCTTGATTTTGCGCAGGATGCGCGGCTGAAACTCGAAGAACTCGACGGCTTTCTCGACCGTCATGTCCAGGATGTCGGTAATGCTTTTGCCCTTGAAGCGCACTTCGAGCGTCTCGCGGTTATAGCGGCGGCCCTTGCACGTTTCGCAAGGGACGTGCACGTCGGGCAGAAAATTCATCTCGATGGTGCGGATGCCCGCGCCCTCGCACGTTTCGCAGCGGCCGCCGCGCACGTTGAACGAGAACCGGCCCGGCCCGTAGCCCCGGATTTTCGACTCCGCCATCTCGGCGTACAGCGCCCGGATTTCGGTCATCACGCCGGTGTACGTCGCGGGGTTTGAGCGCGGGGTGCGGCCGATGGGCGACTGGTCTACCTCAATCACCTTGTCAATCAGCTCCAACCCGTCGAGGCTGCCGTAGGGTAACGGCTCGCGGTGCGCGTTGAAAAAGTGCTGGTTCAAAATCGGGTACAGCGTGTCGTGAATCAAGCTCGACTTGCCCGAGCCGCTCACGCCCGTAACGGCGGTGAGCTTGCCGAGCGG
>JANXNW010000150.1 GCA_025353905.1 Hymenobacter sp. | reverse complement strand
AATCTCGGTTTGCGACACGCGGAAGTTCTGCTGCTCCACCACTTTGTTGCGAATCAGACTCCACTTCAGCTCGCGGGCGTAGTCGTCGTAGTGGGTTTCGATTTGCTCGGCCGTGAGCTTGCCTTCGTTGATGCGGAGCAGAAATTTCTGGAAGAAATCCTTCGGCAGCGCAATCGGGGTCTGAGCCACGAACTTGTCGATGAGTTGCCGGGTCATCAGGCCCTCGGCCTCCCGCTGGTAGTTTTCGCCCACGATTTCGCGCACTTTGGCATCGAACTCCTCGCGGCTCTTCACTTCCTCCGGCCCGAACACCTTGTCGAACAGCTCCTGATTATACTCCGGCTGCGCCGTGCGGTTGATTTTCTCGACCGCCAGCACGTACTCGCCGCTCGCTTGGGCGGCCTCGACCCGGCTCAGGCCGGAGAAGTTGGCGATGGCCGCCGCGTCGCCCCCGAAAGCGTGAGCGAGGTCGAACACTACCTCGTCGCCGCCCTTCACGCCCACGAATTTCTCGGCGTCGTTCACCACCTTGTTGGTGGGCAGCAGCACGGTTTGGCCGTCGCCGTCCTCACCCTGCTTTTTGAGCTTGCCGTAGAGGTAGTCGCCCGCTTCCGAGGCTTCGGGGTTGGTCGTCTCGCCGTACTGCCGCTCGATTTGCGCGTTGGTTTCGGCCAGCGTTGCCTCGTCGAGGCTCACCTCGTAGCGCTCCACTTCGACGGTGCCCTCGGCGGGCAGCTCGAAATCTGGCAGCAGGCCCAGCTCAAACTGAAAGTCGAAGGCCGTGTCGGTGTCGAAGTCCACGTTGCTGGGCACCGGCAGCGGGTCGCCGAGGATGCGCACGTTGTTTTCCTTCAGGTAGGCATCCACCTGCTTGCCCAGCAGGCGGTTTACTTCGTCGGCCAGAATGCCCTTGCCATACATCTTGCGCACCAGCGAGGCCGGCACCTTGCCCGGCCGAAAGCCCTTGAACTGCGCCTTGCGGGCGGTTTCGCGAAGCTGCTTGTCCACCGCCTCGCGGTAGTCAGCTTCCTCAAAATGGACGGTTAGCAGCCCGGTCAGCTGCTCTTCCTGGCGGTCAAGCGTAATATTCATACGTAACACCAAGCCTCAGCTCAGTGAATAAAAAACAAGTAAAACCCCAGCCAGCGCGAGCCAGGAGCCAAAAATTCAGTGCGGATGGAGGGACTCGAACCCACACACCTTGCGGAACCAGAGCCTAAATCTGGCGCGTCTACCAATTTCGCCACATCCGCGGGCAGCAGCCATTTGCTGCGGGGCCGCAAAGGTACGGGGTGAGCGGGGCGCGCGCAAGGTGGGAACGGAAGTGGTGCGGGCGGGCGGCTTTT
>JANXNW010000147.1 GCA_025353905.1 Hymenobacter sp. | reverse complement strand
TCAACCACGCCGTGGCGCAGGGGTTGACGACGGTGGGCCTGAAGTTCAATAAGCCCGTCGTTTTCGGGCTGGTGACGACCAACACCCTGGAGCAGGCGCAGGACCGCGTGGGCGGCAAGCACGGCAATAAGGGCGTGGAAGCGGCTGTAACCGCCATTCAGATGCTGGGCTTCTGAGCGAGGCGGGCGAACAGCGCAGGTAAGCCGCCGAAACCAAGTACCTTTGCACCGCCTAAGCCAAACGCCCTGAAAACAGGCCCTGCCCGCGCTCATCCGCTGGCCGGCCTGACGCTAAACTATTTAGCGAGCCAGGGCGTTGGAGCGCCACGTTTGCTGCCCGACTGGCTGGCACCTTCCTTACCCGTAACTTCTTTTAGCTGCTGTTCGATGACCGAGGAAAATCTCCGCTATTCGCGGGAAGACCTGGCTGAGTTTGACCAGATTATTCAAGCCAAGCTCACTGCTGCCCGCAAAGAGCTTTCTTTCATCAAGGAAACCCTGACCCGTAACAATGAGTCGGGCACCGACACCACTTCTGCTTCGCTAAAGGTGCTGGAAGACGGTGCCGAAACAGCTGAGAAGGAAAGCCTGAACCAGCTGGCCTCGCGCCAGATGAAATTCATCCAGCAGCTCGAAAACGCGCAGACCCGCATCAAAAACGGTACGTATGGCGTGTGCATCGGCACGGGCAAGCTCATCCCGAAGGAGCGCCTGCGGGCCGTGCCCCACACCCAGCACTCGATTGAGGCCAAGCTGGCCCGGCGCGACTAGCGCCGGCCGCAGCGGCTTCGCCCGGACCCCGCAGTTTCCGCCCCGGCGGCCGCTGCTGGGTCCGGGCTTTTTTGACTGCCGGCCGCGGCTTTCGCGCGCGCCGGCCTTACCTTAGACCTGACCGACTCCTGTCGACCCTGACAAACGCTGCTGATTGCAAAGTAGCTCGGTCGGTATTTTTACGTAGCATCACCAGCGCCGGACGGTGCGGGGTTCGTTTTTTAACGACAATTAAATTAGCCAATCAGATGGGCAAGCAACACAATCCGGGCGACAAGCCCAACCGCCGCGGCCCAGCCAGCGGCGGCGAGCGCCGGCCATACGGCGGCGGCAATGGCGGTAACAGCGGGAGCGGCTCGGCCGAGCGCCGACCCTACGGTGGCGGCGAGCGGGGCGCGGGCGGCCCCCGCAGCTACGGCAGCGGGGGCAGTGGCAGCAGCTACGGCGGCAGCCGGCCCACCGGGCGCGGCGGTGAAGGCTACTCGTCGAACCGGCCGGCCTTCGGCGCGGGCGGCGGCAGCAAGTTCGGCGGACGGCCTGCCGAGGGCGGCAAGTTCGGCAGCCGACCGGGCGCGAGCGGCCCCGGCAAGTTTGGCGGTGACCGTCCCGCGAGCGGCGGCTCCGGCGAGCGGCGCAGCTTCGGCGGCGGCGGCACCGACCGGCCCGCGAGTGGCGGCTACGGCAAACCTGGTTTCAGCAAGCCCGGCTACGGCAAACCTAGCTTCGGCGAGAAGCGCCCGTATGGCGACCGGCCTGCGCGGGACAGTGAGCGCGGCGGCGAGCGCCCCAGCTACGGCCCCAAGCGCAGCTTCGATGGTCCGCCCCGCAGCTTCGACGGTCCCAAGCGCAGCTTTGGCGGCGACCGTGACGAACGGCCCCGGCGCTACGAGGGAGGCGGCAACGACCGCCCGGAGCGCCGCGACCGCCCCGAGAGTAACGACCGCTCAGACCAGTCGGACCGCCCCGACCGCCCGGCGTACCCGGCCAAGCCGATTTGGCAGGGTCAGCCGGTGCGCTACGAAGGCCGCCCGACGGTGCCGCGCGGCGGGGCCGGCGAGCGCAACCGCAAATTCATCAAACTCAACCCCGACGGCACACCCGTGGACCCGGCCATGTCGTCGGCTACCCGCCCGCCCTACCAGCCCCGGACGGAGCGGCCGGATGGCGAAGCCGGCGAACCGCGCGACGAGCGCCCCCGCCGCGAAACGCCCACGGAGCGGCCCAGCTACAGTCCCGGCGAGCGTCGCAGCTACGGCAACCGCGACCCCTACGAGCGCCGCCACGATAGCGGCGGCCGCGACAGCCGGGACGGCGGTCCGGCGGAGCGCCGCGCCCCGGCCGGCGACCGCCCCCGCGACGACCGTCCTCGCGAGGGCGGCGAGCGGCGGCCCTACGGTGGTGACCGGCCGGAGCGCGGCCCGGCGACGGGCGGCGAGCGCGACGAGCGGCCCCGTCGTTACGAGGGCGGCGGCAATGACCGCCCGGAGCGCCGCGACCGCCCTGAACGGGCCGCCGGCTCGTTCGATAAACCACGCACGTTCGACAAGCCGCGCAGCTACGGCGAGCGGCCGGTGAGTTCGGGCGGCAGCACGACGTTTCGGGAGCGCCGCGAGGAGTTGCGCAAGGCCGAAAGCGGGCCACGCAAGGGCACCGGCTATGGTCGCGCCGACGCGGCCCGGCCGGGCGACGTGCCAGGGCAGGCCCCGGACTACAAAAACCTGAAGCACTACGAGGCCGACAAGACGCGCGGCAACAAGAGCCGCCGTGATGACGAGGACTTCGGCACTGAGGAGCTGCGCCTGAACCGCTACATAGCCAACGCTGGCATCTGCTCGCGCCGCGAAGCCGACGCACTCATCGCCGCCGGGGAAATCCGGGTCAATGGCGAGGTCATCACCGAGATGGGTTACAAGGTGCAGCCCACCGACACGGTGCAGTACGGCAAAACCAACCTCAACCGCGAGAAACTGGTGTACGTGCTGCTCAACAAGCCCAAGGATTTCATCACCACCACCGACGACCCGGAAGGCCGCAAGACGGTGATGGACCTGGTGAAAACAGCCTCGAAGGAGCGGATTTTTCCGGTGGGGCGGCTCGACCGCAACACGACGGGCTTGCTGCTCTTCACGAATGACGGCGAAGTGGCCCAGAAGCTGTCGCACCCCTCGCACCGCAACAAGAAAATCTACCAGGTCGAACTGGACAAGCCATTGACCCCGGAGCACCTGGCCGACATCACGGCCGGCGTGGAGCTGGAAGATGGCAAGGCCGAAGTCGATGACGTGGCCGTGGTGGCGGGCAACCCGCACTTCGTGGGCATTGAGATTCACATCGGCCGCAACCGCATCGTGCGCCGCATCTTCGAGCACCTCGGCTACGATGTTGTCGCCCTCGACCGGGTGCAGTACGCGGGCCTCACCAAGAAGGAGCTGTCGCGCGGCAAATGGCGGTTTTTGAGTGAGCAGGAGGTTATTCGGCTGAAGTATTTTATGGGCTGATTAACCATTAACCATTGATAACGACGCTCGCGCTCGACCTCGGCAATACAGCCCTGAAATACGGGGTCTTCGGCGCGGAGGGCTTGCGCGAAAACGGCACCCTCACTGACCCGGCCGAGCTGACGGCGCTCTGGGCACGAACGCAGCCGGCGCACGGCATTCTAGCATCGGTGGCTGATGAGGCCGCCGGGCAGCCCTGGCTGGCGGCGCTGGCAGCGGCCGACGGGTTGAGCCGGGTACTGCCGCTACGGCCGGGCCACACGCCGGTGCCGCTGCGGGTGGCTTACACCACGCCCCACACGCTGGGGGCCGACCGGCTCGCCGGGGCCGTGGCGGCGGCGGCGCTGCGGCCGGGGCAGTCGACGCTGGTCGTGGATGCGGGCACGGCCCTCAAGCTGGATTTGGTGACGGCCGACGGCACGTATCTGGGCGGCAGCATTGGGCCGGGTTTGCGGATGCGGCTGCGGGCGCTGCATGAGTTCACGGGGCGGCTGCCGCTGCTGGAACTGCCGACGGCGGAAGAGATGGCCGAAGAAGCGGTGCAACTAATCGGGACCGACACCGCGTCTTCGCTGCGGAGCGGAGTGCTGAACGGCGCAGCCGCTGAGGTGGCGGGCCTGGTGGCCGAGTACCGGCGGCGCTACCCTGGCCTGGGGCTGCTGCTGACTGGTGGCGATGCTGGCTACCTGCTGGCAATGCTCGCCGCAGATACGCCCCCGGCAGCAAGCCGTATCTTTGTGGTGCCTGAGTTGGTGCTGATTGGGCTGGATAAGATTTTACGCTATAATGTCGAAGACTAAAAAAATGGCCCGGGTGGCCTTGCTCAGTGGGGCCGCCACGCTGCTTTCGGTTGCGGCCTGGGGGCAGGGACTGGGCAACTCGCCCTATTCGCGCCTGGGCCTGGGCGACTACGCCGGCAACCTGGGCGGGGTGCGGCAGCTGGGCATGGGCGGCACCGGCCTGGCCGCGCCCAACACGGGCAACATCAACGAGCTCAACCCGGCCCTGCTCGTGTACGCCCCGCGCACCACCTACGAGGCGGCCTTCGACGCGCAGGTGAAAACCGTGCGTAACGCCGAGGCCTCGCATCGCACCGGCACCGGTACGCTCTCGTACCTGGCGCTGGCCGTGCCCATCACCACGCACTGGGGCGCGGCCGTCGGCCTCAAGCCCTACAGCACCGTGGACTACGGCTCGGCCACGACCGACCCCGTGCCCAACGACCCCAACGGCGGGGTGGCCTTCAAGCGCCTCAAGGGCACGGGCGGCGTGTCGGAGGCGTATTTTGCCCACGGCGTCAATGTGCTGCGCGACCTGAACCTGGGCGTGAGCGCCTCGTATCTGTTTGGTACCGTGGAGCAAAGCTCGGGCACGGCCGTAAGCACGGCCACGTCGAGCCAGGCGCTCGTCGTGGACGAAGAGTCGCTGCGCTACTCTGATTTTCTGTTTCGGGCGGCGGCCCAGTACCGGCGCAAGCTCGGCAAGGACCTGAACGTGAACCTGGCCGCCGTGCATACCTTCCGGGCCGACGTGAGCACTTCGCGCCAGCGCAACCAGCAGCGCCTCGACGCCAACGGGGCCGTGGTGGGCACCCCAACCTTGCTCAACGACGACCGTGGCTCGACGCTCGTGCCCGCGCTGACCCAGCTGGGCCTCACCTTCGACAACGGCCGCAACTGGACGGCCAGCCTCGACGCGCAGCGCCAGCAATGGTCTAAATACCAGCCCTTCAGCCTGCTTTCGACGGGCGGCCTGAGCGATACCTGGCGCGTGGCTGCCGGCGGCGAGCTTACGCCCGACCCCACCTCGATTGAGCATTACCGCCAGCGCGTAACCTACCGCCTGGGCCTGAGCCTGGCCCAGATGCCCTACGCCCCGGCCGGGCAGCGCCTCTACGACCGGGCCGTGCACTGGGGTTTCGCCTTCCCGCTGCCCACCACCACGCCCCTCGAATCGACGACCATCAGCGTGGGCTTCATGTACGGCATGCGCGGCAACGCGAGTTACCTGCAAGGCGAGTCCGGGGCCAGCAACGTGCAGGAATCGTACCTGCGGATGCAGCTCGGGGCTACCATCAGCAACCGCTGGTTCATCAAGCGGCGGCTGCAATAGTGGTTGATTTTTTACTGATTACTGGTTAATGTTCGGGATAAGTCAACAGGCAGCCCGCGCCATTTGGCCTCTGCGAACCTCAGCGGTTTGCCTCAGCGCGCCTCAGCGTGAACTTCTCGAACGGCGCATTTGCCGGGCGAAATGGAGAGTATTGTTTCCGGTTGTAGTTCTGGCGGCCCTGCTGACCGGCTGCACAGCCAAGGAAGAGGCGGCCAAGCCCGTCGTGTACACCGGCCCGCTGGTGGAGTCGGAGAATGTCATCGAGCTGCTCTCCGATTCGGCGCGGCTGCATTTTCGCCTCAGTGCCCCGCTGGAACAACGTTTCGACAACGGCGATGTCGTTTACCGGCGCGGGGTGAGCCTGCTCGTCTACGACCGGCCGGGCAAGGTCGTCGTCAACACCATCACCGCGAACTGGGCCAAGCTCGACAACGCCAAGCAGCTCTACATTTTGCGGGGCGTGGTGCGGGTGGCCAACGAGCCGCAGCAGCAGCAGCTCGCCACCGAGGAGCTGTTTTTCAACCGCAGCCAGCAGAAAATCTACACCGACTCGGCCATGTTCGTGCGGGTGCAAACGCCCACCGAAGTGCTCACCGGAAACGGGCTGACCGCCAACCAGGACTTTTCGCGCTACAGCCTCTGGAAACCCATCGGCACGTTCTCGCTGCCCGAGGCGCAGCGGCTGGGGAAGTAAGGTTTTTGGTTTGCTGTTTTTGGTTGATTGTTGGTTGTTGGCTGTCGTTGCGAGCATGTTGCGCATCGAGCAAGGGACGAAGCAACCGCACCTGCTGGGCTGTATTCGCACGTCACATGGCCGTACTCAACAGGTGCGATTGCTTCGTCCCTTGCTCGATGCGCAACATACTCGCAACGACAGCCAACAATCAACAACCAGCAACCAGCAACAGACAACTATGAAATTCGACAAATCCCTGCTGCGCACGGTGCTCTTTTCGCTGGGCGTGGTTTCGTTCGTGATTGGCGTGTACCAGACCGTGGTGCAGAACGACCTGGGGCACAACTACTGGATTTTTATGATATCGATGGCCTGCTGGTTGCCGCTCAACTACTGGCGGCAGCGCGAGGCGCGGGCAGCCAAAGAAGCCGAAGTAGCCAAGCAGGTAGCCGCTCTAAATCAGCCCGCCAAGAAAAATAAGCGCCCGACCAACCGCCCCAAACGGCGCTGAGCGGGCAGTTTTAGCCCAAGCCACGCCGCCAGGCGCTGGAAAGTTCGGGCCGTTGGTGGTTATTTTGCGCATTCTTTGGCTTAATTAAAAAAACAGGAAGCGGGAAAGCGTGAAAACGCTCAAAGGCGCAAGTCGGACTCGCTCAAAACGCATCGGCTATTCATCCGCACATTCCCGCATCCGCACCTCAGCACATCAAAAAAAGTAATGGCATTAATTAACACGATACGGGAAAAGTCGGGGATAGCCGTGGGGGCCGTCGCCATCGGAATGTTGCTCTTCATTGTGGGGGGCGATTTGATTGGCGGCCGCAGCCGGCTCTTCGGCCGCAACGAGGCCGTGCTGGGCGAAGTGGCCGGCCAAAAAATCGAGCTGCCCGAATTCACCAAGCTGCTCGAACAAGCCAAGCAGAACTTCAGCCAGCAGCAGGGCCGCCCGCCCGACGAGCAAACCCTGGGCTCGCTGCGCGACCAGACCTGGAACCAGCTGCTCTACCGCCGCGCGTTTCTGCCCGAGGTGCAGAAGCTTGGCCTCGGGGTTGGCCCCGACGAATTGGTGGACCTCGTGCAGGGCGACAACCCGAGCCCGGCCATCAAGCAGGCATTTACCAACCCGCAAACCGGGCAGTTCGACCGGGCCCAGCTCCAGCAGTTTTTGACCAACAAGAACTTGCCGCCCGACATGCAGCAGCGCTACAACGAGTTTGAGGCCGGCCTGCGCGACTTTGAGCGCCCGGTGGCCAAGTACAACGCGCTGCTCAAAAACTCGGTTTACGTGACGGCCGCCGAGGCCCGCGCCTTCGACCAGGCTCAGAACGCGAAGGCCAGCTTCCGCTTCCTGTTCGTGCCCTACGCCAGTGTGCCCGACTCGGCCTACAAGCCCACCGACGAGCAGTTGCGCGACTACCTGGAGCGCCACCGCGCCCGCTACAAAGTGGAAGACGGCCGCAGCCTGGAGTACATCGTGGTGAGCGAAACCGCCACCAAGGAAGACTCGGCCGCGCTGCGCCAGAGCCTGACGGCGCTCGTGGAGCCGTTCCGGGCCGGCCCCAACGACTCGCTTTTTGCCCGCGCCAACTCCGAGCAGCCCTACAGCGGGGCGTACATGACGGCGGCCCAGCTGCCGGCCGTGCTCACCAAGCAGGGCCTTACGGTGGGCCAGGTGTACGGGCCACTGACGGTGGGCGGCTCGCTGGGTTTGTTCAAGGTAACCGGCCAGAAGCCCAAGCCGACGGCCAGCGCCAGCCACATTTTGTTTAAGGCCGATGCCCAGATGAGCGCCGAAGCCAAAGCCGCCGCCAAAAAGCAGGCGCTGGAAATACTCGCCAAAATCAAGGGCGGGGCTGATTTCGCGGCCATGGCCAAGCAGTACGGCTCGGACGGCACCAAGGACAAGGGCGGCGACCTCGGCTACTTCGACCGGGTGAGCATGGTCAAGCCCTTCGCCGATGCCGTGTTTGGGGCCGCTGGGCTGGGCTTGTTGCCCAATCTGGTCGAAACCAGCTTCGGCTACCACATCGTGAAAGTGACCGGCAAGAAAACCGAGCCGACCTACCAGCTGGCCTCGATTCTGAAAACCATTCAGCCCAGCGAAGCCACCCGCGAGGCCGCTTACGGTAAAGCTGAGCAGCTGCAAGCCAGCGCCGCCAGCCTGGCCGCGTTCCGCGCCCTGCCTGCGCAAGACAAAACCCTGCGCAAGGAAGAAGCCGCTTTCGTGCCGCGCGAGGCGCAAACGGTAGGCGCGCTGCCCAATGCCCGCGAAATCGTGCGTTGGGCCTACGGGGTCAATTCCGACGGCGGCTCGCCGACCAAAGTGGGCGACGTGCGCAAGTTCGACCTCGTGGAGCGGCACGTGCTGGTGGCCCTCACCGGCACCCGCAGCAAGGGCACGGCCACGATTGAGGCTATCCGGCCCGAGCTGACGGCCGCCGTGCGCAACGAGCTCAAGGCCAAAGCCCTCATCGCCAAGCTCACCGGCAAAACCGGCTCGCTCGAAGACCTGGCCAAGGCCGCCGGCAACGGCGCCCAAGTGCAGGCCGCGCCCGCCGTGGCCCTGGGCCAGGGCAGCATTCCCGGCGTGGGCTTCGAGCCCGACGCCGTGGGCCGCGCCTTCACCCTGAAAGCGGGCCAGAAGTCGGCTCCCATCCAGGGCGAGCAGGGCGTGCTGGTGGTGGAAGGCGGCAGCCTCACGCCGGCCCCCGCGCTGGCCGACGTGAAAGCCCTGCGCCAGCAGCTCACCCAGCAGCGTCAGCAGCGCCTCGACGGCCAGATTTTCGAAGCCATCAAGGCCCACGCCAACGTGGTGGACAACCGCACCAAGTTTTTTTAGGAGGGTATCGTTAGCGGCATGGTTTTCAACCAGTCAGCCGTACTAATCACCTTTAAAACGGGCGGCTTCCCTGGCGGGAGGTCGCCCGTTTTGGCTTTTGGCCGACTCAGTCCGGCCGTCAGTCAGGTCGAGTCGCGTATCTTGGTGAGCCTTATTTGACACCCTTTTGCCATGGCCTTAGTCGAAGCTCCTGCCCCACGCCCGCCGCGCCGCGTCGCCGCCGCCCGGCGCGCCCTGCTGCAAGCGCGCCTCGTGCGCGAGACGCTCGACGGGCAGCCGCTGTATTACGCGGGGTATCGGGAGGTGCTGGCGGGTCGGCAGACGCTGGAGGGCATTCGGGGTAGCAGCTCCCTGCGCTGGGTAGTAGCGAGCTACGTGCTGCAAACGATGATTCGGCGGCTGGATAACCAGCAGTATTGGTTTGCCGCCAACCAGGTAGGGGTCGAGCTCGACCCGCACAACAGCCTGATTCACGACGTGGCCATCTACGAAAAAGCCATGCTACCGCCCGACCAGATAAACACCCGCTACGTGAGTGTGCCAGCCAAAGTGGTGGTCGAGATTGACGTGCGCATCGACCTGCAAAACCCCAAGGACGCCAACTACGTGAACCGCAAAATCCGCAAGCTACTCGACTTTGGCACTGAGCGCGTTATCTGGGTGTTCACCGACTCGCAACAGGTACTGCTGGCCGAGCGCGGGGCTGATGCCTGGTTTACCATGGACTGGCACCGCGACCTGGAGCTGCTCGATGGGCAAATCTTCAACATCGGGAAGTACCTGGCCGCGAAAGGTGTCTCAGGGTGAGCGGGCACTGAATACGTCATTTGGCTCTGCGAACCTCAGCGGTTAAACTCTGCGAACCTCTGCGGGAACTTCCCGAACGGCTATCACCCGGAGCCATCCAAAAAATCATTATGCCCCGTATCCTGCTCATTCTGACGCTGCTCACGCTGACGACCCCGCTGGTCGCCCAGGTAAGGCCCTCGCCGGGTCGGCCCCAGCTGAGCCCGGCCCCCGGCCGCGAAGCCCCGACTGACGCGCCCACCCTGGCCCGCGACTACGCCCGCCGCGGCGAGTGGGAAAAAGCCGTGTTTTTGTTCGAGAAGCTAAAAAACGACGAGCAGACTGCCCCCGCCGTGCTGCCCGACTACCTGGCCGCGCTGCTCAGCCTGAAGCGCTACAAGGACGCGGAAAAATTAGCCAAGCGAGCCATGAAGCAGCACCCTGAAGAGGCTGGCTACGGCGTGGCGCTGGGCGGCGTACTGGCCGCGAGCGGCGACGCGGCCGCTGCCGAGAAGCAGTACGGCCGGGTGCTGAGCCAGCTCACGCCTGCGCAGGTGGCCCCGGTGGCCGCCGAGTTCGCGAAGCGCCAGCTGCCGGCCTGGGCCGAGCGCACGTATCTGCGCGGCCGCGAGCTGGCCAAAAACAACACCGAGTACGCCCCGGAGCTGATTCAGCTCTACACCCAGGGCCAGGAGCCGGATAAATTGCTGGCCGAAACCCTGCACCTGGTGGAGCGCGACGAGACGCAGCTGCCCTTCGTGCGCAACATGCTCCAGAACGCGCTGCGCGAGGACAAGGACTTCGACGCGCTGGAGAAGATACTGCTCAGCAAGGTGCAGGCCCAGCCCGACCAGAGCGCGTTCGCGGAGCTGCTGCTGTGGCTGCAAGTGCAGCGCCACGACTTTACGGGGGCGCTGGTGCAGGCCCGCGCCCTCGACCGGCGGGCCGACGGGCAGGGCAGTCGGGTGCTGGCCCTGGCCGGCATCGCGGCCCGCAACCGTGACTACGCCACCGCCCTGGCCGCCACCGACTACGTGACGCGCACCTACCGCACTGGGCCGAACTACCAGCCCGCCCGTCAGCAAACGCTGCAAATCCGCGAAGCGCAGCTGCGCGACACCTACCCGCCCGACCCCGCCCAGGCCCGCGCCCTGGCCGCCGACTACGAAACGCTGCTCACGGAGCTGGGCCGCACCAGCGCCGACGCCGCGCCGGTGTTGCGCCGGTTGGGCAACCTCTACGCGTTTCAGCTCGATGACAAAGTAAAGGCCATGAGCCTGTTGCAGCAGGTTATCGACATGCCCCGGGCCGAAGCCGACGTGCGCGACGAGGCCAAAACCACCCTCGGCGACCTGTACCTGCTCAAGGGCGAGCCCTGGGAAGCCACGCTGCTGTACTCGCAAGTCGAGAAGGCCCACCCCGAAGCGCCGCTCGGCTACGAGGCCAAGCTGCGCAACGCCCGGCTGAGCTACTTCGCCGGCGACTTCAAGCTCGCCCAGAGCCACCTCGACATTCTCAAGCAAGCCACGACCCGCGAAATCGCCAACGACGCGATGCAGCTCTCGCTGCTCATCCAGGAAAACACCGCCCAGGACACGCTGGGGGTCGGGCTGAAAGCCTACGCGGCCGTCGAGCTGCTCGTCTTTCAAAACAAGCTCGCGCCCGCCCTGGCGGGCCTCGACGCGTTGCTGCGGGCTTACCCCGGCCACGCTCTCACCGACGACGCGCTCTACCTCAAGGCCCAATTGCAGCGCCGCACCGCCGACTACGCCGGGGCCGTGGCCACGCTCGGCCTCATCACGGGCAACCCCAAGTACGACGTGCTCAGCGACGATGCGCTGTTTCTGCTGGCCGAGATTCAGGAGCAGAACCTGCACGACCCGGCCCAGGCACAGGCGCTGTACCAACAGGTGCTGACCCGGTTTCCGGGCAGTATCTACGGGGCCGAGGCACGTAAGCGGTTTCGCCGGCTGCGCGGCGACGGGGTGTAGGGCGCGGGCGTACTCGGCGGTGCGGCAACCCCGGGCGGTAGCGTACCTTGGCGGGTACCGCTCACCCTGCTCACCCGCTGCTTATGAGAAAATTACTCTTTGCCGCCCCCGGAAAAATGCTGGCTGGCGGCCTGCTTGGCATCGTCGCGCTGGCCGGCTGCTCGTCGGGTAGTAATGCCCCGCAGCTCGGCAAAGCGCCGCTGCGCGAGGTGCTGGCGGCTCTCACTCCGGACGAAAAAATCAAGCTCGTCGTGGGCATGGGCTTCTCACTGCCGGGCCTGCCGCCGGGAGTGCTGCCGCCCAGCGACCCGGCCGACCTGCAAACCCCCGAGCGTGTGCCCGGCGCGGCCGGCCGCACCCACGCCGTGGCCCGGCTCGGCATTCCCTCGCTCACGCTGGCCGACGGGCCAGCCGGAGTCCGCATTGCGCCCATCCGGGGCACGGACAGCACCAAAACGTACTACGCCACGGCGTTCCCGGTGGCCACGCTGCTGGCTTCGAGCTGGGACACGGCCCTGGTGCGCCGGGTGGGGCGGGCGTTTGGAGGCGAGGTGCGGGCGTACGGCATCGACGTGCTGCTCGCCCCCGGCCTCAACATTCACCGCAACCCGCTGGGTGGGCGCAACTTCGAGTATTACTCGGAGGACCCGCTGGTGGCCGGCAGCATGGCGGCCGCGCTCGTGCAAGGGGTGCAGGCCAACGGCGTGGGCACCAGCCTCAAGCACTTCGCGGCCAACAACCAGGAATTCAACCGGATGCAGCTCAACTCGCACATCGGCGAGCGGGCCCTGCGCGAGATTTACCTCAGGGGCTTCCAAATCGCGGTGCGGCGCGCCCAGCCCTGGACGGTGATGTCGTCGTACAACAAAATCAACGGCACCTACACCTCCGAAAGCCCCGACTTGCTGACCGGTATTCTGCGGCAGGAGGGGGGCTTTCGGGGGCTGGTGATGAGCGACTGGTACGGGGGCCGCGACGCGCCTGCCCAGCTGCGGGCCGGCAACGACCTGCTCATGCCCGGCACCATCGCCCAGACCGATGCCCTGCGCGCGGCCCTGAAGAGCGGGGCCCTGACGGCCGCCCAGCTCGACTCGAACGTGGTGCGGGTGCTGCGGCTGGTGCTGCGCGCGCCCGCTATGCGGGGTGAGAAAGCCACCGACGCGCCCGCCCTGAAGGAGGACGCGGCCGTGGCCCGCGCCGCCGCCGCCGAAAGCCTGGTGCTGCTGCGCAACGAAAACACGGTGCTGCCGCTGGCCACCGGCGTGCGGGTAGCGGCCTTCGGCAACACCTCGTACGAGCCCATCGCCGGGGGCACGGGCAGCGGCAGCGTGAACCACGCCTACACCGTGTCCGTCGCCCAGGGCCTGGCCGCCGCCGGCCTGCCGCCGAGCGCGCCGCTGGCCCAAGCCTACGCGGAGTATCTGCGCGGCGAGAAAGCCCGCCAACCCAAGCCCCGCAGCTTTCTGGACCGGGCCGTGGCCATCGCCGAAATGCCGCTGCCAGCGGCCCTGCTGCGCCAGCAGGCGCTGGCCGCCGACGTAGCCCTGGTTACGCTGGGCCGTAGCGCGGGCGAGAGCGGCGACCGCCAAGTGGCGGGCGACTTCACGCTGACCGCCGCCGAGCGGGCCCTGTTGCGGCAGGTGAGCACCGCGTTTCGGGCCCAGAAAAAGCGCGTCGTCGTCGTGCTCAACGTGGGCGGCGTGGTGGAGGTAGCCAGCTGGCGCGGCCTCACCGATGCGATTTTACTGGCCTGGCAGCCGGGCCAGGAGGGCGGCCACGCCGTGGCCGACGTGCTCAGCGGCCGCGTGAACCCGTCGGGTAAGCTGGCCACTACTTTCCCGGTGAAGTACACCGACCTGCCCTACGCCTCGGACTTCCCGGGCCGGGTGCTGCCGGGTAGTACGAAACCGAGCAACCCGCTCGCGGGCGTGCCTTCTGAAAACACCTACCGCGAAGGCATTTACGTGGGCTACCGCTATTTCGGCACGTTTGGGGTGCGGCCGGCCTACGAGTTTGGCTACGGGCTGAGCTACACTCGGTTTGGCTACGGGCCGCTGGCGCTGAGCGCGGCCACGTTTGGCGGCGGGCCGCTCACGGCCACGCTCACCATCACCAACGCGGGCCAGGTGCCGGGCCGCGAGGTGGTGCAGCTCTACCTGAGCGCGCCCACCGGCCGCCTGCCCAAGCCGGCCGCCGAATTGAAAGGCTTTGCCAAAACCCGCCTGCTGGCTCCCGGCCAAAGCCAGACGCTGAGTTTCGCGCTCGCCGCCGCTGAGCTGGCCTCCTACGACCCCGCCGCCGAAGCATGGGTGGCCGAAGCCGGCACCTACACCGCGCGGGCCGGGGCCTCGTCGCTCGACATCCGGCAGACGGCCGCCTTCAGCCTGCCCAAAGAACTGACGGTGGAAAAAAGCCGCCGGCTGCTGGCCCCGGACCAAGCCATCGCGGAGCTGAAAGCGCCGGCGGTGCCCGGCAAGAAATAACTTCTGAGAACCTCGCCGGGGGCTTGCATGAAAACCGGACGGTCCCACTTTCACTCAGCGAAAAAACGCGAACAGCACGGCCAGCACCACGATGAACACCACGTACATCAACCCGTCGGACAGCAGGTATTGGCGGTACTGTTGGTAGAAGTCGCGGAGGCGGCGCATGGGCGAAGGTGGCAAGCTCCAAAAGTACGGCCCCCGTTTCGGGCGTACTTTTGGCGCTATTCCAGTCGATTATTTTAATGCGTGTTATTTCGGAAAAACGCTGGCTGCTGGCCCCTGAGCCCCATGCGGGAACGGTGGCCGAGCTGGCGCAAGCGCTGACTATCAGCCCGGTGCTGGCCCGCCTGCTGGCCCAACGCGGTATTGGCAGCCCGGCGGCCGCGCGGGAGTTTTTTGAGCCCGAACTCGCCCGCCTGCCCGCGCCCTGGCTGATGCGCGACATGGACCGCGCCGTGGCCCGCCTGCGCCAGGCTCTGGCCGACGGCGAGCGCATCCTGGTGCTCGGCGACTACGACGTGGACGGCATTACGTCGGTGGTGCTGCTCGTGAGCTACCTGCGGCCCCTGGCCGACGCGCCCGGCACCGACGAGGCCGTCAGCCGCTTGCAGCCCTACATCCCCGACCGGCACCGCGAGGGCTACGGCATTTCGATGCAGGCCGTGAACTTCGCCAAGGAAAGCGGCATTACGCTCGTCGTGGCCCTGGATTGCGGCGTGAAGGCCGTCGAGCAAGTAGCCTATGCCAACTCGCTGGGCGTGGATTTCATCATCTGCGACCACCATTTGCCCGGCGACGAGCTGCCCGCCGCCGTGGCCGTGCTCGACCCCAAGCGGCCCGATTGCTACTATCCTTACAAGGAGTTGTCGGGTTGCGGGGTAGGTTTCAAGCTTTTGCAGGCCCTGACCGAGCAGATGGAGCTGCCCGTGGAGCGCCTCTACGCGCAGTTGGATTTGGTAACGGTGAGCATCGCGGCCGATGTCGTGCCCGTGACGGGCGAAAATCGCATCCTGGCTGCCCACGGCCTGCGCCGCTTCAACGTAACCCAGACGGCCGCCTTCGCCGCCCAGGCCCAACCCGTCCACGCCTCGGCCGACACGCTCGATGGTCCCGGCCCGCTGCCCGTTCTCACTCATTCACTCATTCACTCATCCACCGACGGCCTGCGCCCCGGCCTGGCCGCGCTGCACGAGCTGGCCGCCCCGCGCCAGGGACCGCTGAGCCTCAGCTCGTTGGTGTTTGGCTTTGCGCCCCGCATCAACGCCGCCGGCCGCATGGGCGACGCCCACCGGGCGGTGAACATGCTGCTGGCTGAAACCCAGCAAGAAGCCCGCTATACGGCCGAAGTGGTGGACCACATGAACCAGGAGCGTCGCCTCTGCGACACCCGCACTACGCAGGAGGCGTTGGCCCTGCTCGCCGACGACCCCGAGGCCGAAACCGCTGCGGCCACCGTGCTCTTCCAGGCGCATTGGCCGCAGGGTGTGCTCGGCATCGTGGCCTCGCGCTGCCTCGACCAGTACTACCGCCCCACCGTCATCCTGACCGAGCGCGACGGGCTGGCCTCAGGTTCAGCCCGGTCGGTGGCGGGCTTCGACGTGCACGAGGTGCTCGAAGCCTGCGCGCCGCTGCTGCGCCAGTTTGGGGGCCACAAAGCGGCTGCCGGCTTGGCCATGCCCATCGAAAACGTGCCCGCCTTTCGGGCGCAGTTTCTGCGCGAAGTAGCCGCGCGGCTGCCCGCCGGCCAGCTGCCCGTCCGCCCCGTGGATGTGGACGCGGAGCTGACTTTTCCGCAGCTCACGGAGGAATTCCTGGAGCAGCTCGGCCGTTTGGAGCCGTTCGGACCGGGCAACCCGGCCCCGATATTCGTCAGCCACGCGGTGCGGGCCGTGCCGGGCTCGGTGCGCCCGGTGGGCGCGGCGGGCCACCTCAAAATCCGGCTCGTGCAGCCCGCCGCCGCGCCCGGCCTCGTGCTCGACGGCATCGGCTTCGGCCTGGGCCACTACCTGCCGTGGCTGCTCGAAAACCCGGAAGCGGACTTCAGCATCTGCTACGCGCTGGAAATGAATGAGTTTCGCGGCAGCCGGACATTGCAGCTGCGATTGCTGGACGTGAAGGCGGGTATTTAGGGGAGGGTATGAGGGTGAGAGTAACTCATGCCCTGCTACTCTCCCGTCCTAAAAACCCTCCTGCCCTTCCACCTTCTTATCCTACACCGCATGCGCTATGTTTCGCTCGACCTCGAAACCAGCGGCCCGGACCCTCTGCGCCACCAAGTGCTGGAGCTGGCGGCCGTGGTCGAGGATACGCGCCGGGCGGCCATCACGCCCCTGGCCGAGCTGCCCGATTTCCGCCGTGCCCTGCGCCACGCCGAGCTGACAGGCACCGCCGGCGCGCTCGCCCTCAACGCCCGCCTGCTGGCCGAGTTGGCCGATAAAACCAAGGCCGACGCGCCCGACATCTGCCGGCCCGACGAGGTGCTGCCTCAGCTGCGCGAGTTTCTGCTGGCGAATGGGTTCAAACTTGATAAAAAAGACCGGGTGGCCTTTACGATGGCCGGCAAGAACGTGGGCACCTTCGACTTGCCTTTTTTGAAGCAATTGCCCGGCTGGGGTACGCTTGTCAAGTCCGAACCCGCCGTGCTCGACCCGGCCGCATTTTACCTGAACTGGCACAAGGACAGCCGTTTACCGAGTATGCTCATCTGCCAGGCCCGCGCCGGCGATGCCGAGCCGCACGTCGCCCACGAAGCCCTGGCCGACGCGCTTGAAGTCGTGCGCCTGCTGCGTCCGTTCTACGAGCGACCCGTGTATCAGGTGAAATAGTGAACTGGGGTCGTTGTCATGCAGAGCATTCTGCGCCTGGAGCAGCGACGAAGCATCTCGCGTGGTGCAGTAAAATCACGCGTTGGCAGTGAAGTGAGCAGTTGGATTTACTGCGCTACGCGAAATGCTTCGTCTCTGCTCCAGGCGCAGAATGCTCTGTGTGACCGAACTCACCACGAGCCGCTGGCCCCGCCGCCGCCGCTGCTGCCCCCGCCAAAGCCCCCGAAGCCGCCACCACCGCCGCCCCCAAAGCCGCCACCCCCGCCGCCGAACACGCCCCGGCCACTGGAAAAGTCGCCAAAAATGATGGGCGGCACGAAGCCGCCGCCAATGCCGCCGCGCCCGCCGCCGCCGCCCCGCGAGCGCAGCAGCACCAGCAGAATAATGAAGCCGATAATGAGCCAGAAGCCGATGCCCGAGCCGGATGAGTCGCGGCCACCGCGCCCGCGCGGCTGGTCGGCGGGGTCGGCTTTGTACTCGCCCCTGGCCAGGGCGATGAGCTGGTCGGTGGCCCGGTCAAGGCCGGCGTAGTATTGGTTTTGGCGAAAAGCGGGCGTGAGCGTGTTGCTCAGAATGCGCTTGGCCAGCGCGTCGGGCACGACCCCTTCCATGCCATAGCCGGTCTGCACGCGGGCCGTGCGTTCCTGCTTGGCCACGAGCAGTAGGATGCCGTTGTTCTTGCCCTTTTGCCCGATGCCCCAGCTCTCGTAGAGCTTCTGGGCGTAATCGGCGATGTCGTTGCCGTCGAGCGTGGCCACCGTGACGACAGCGATTTGCGAGCTGGTGCTGTCGTTGTAGGCCACCAGCTTGGCTTCGAGCGCGGCCGCTTCCTCGGG
>JANXNW010000138.1 GCA_025353905.1 Hymenobacter sp. | reverse complement strand
CATGGCCTTGTAAATTACCTCCTGGATGCGGGTGCGGATGTTGTAGGTGCGCAGCTTCACGTTGCCCGCGTCCGGATAGACGCGGTTGGAGAGGAAGACGTAGAGAATCTGATTGTCGGGGTCGAGCCAGACGCAGGTGCCCGTGAAGCCGGTGTGGCCGAAGGTGCTGGCCGGGGCCAGGCGGGTGGTCGGGCCGCTGGGCTGGGTCGGGTCGCCGTGGTCCCAGCCCAGGCCGCGCTTGTTGCCGCTGACCTGGGGCCGCGCGAACTCCGTCACGACCGGCGTCTGGAAAAACTGGGTGCCGCCGTAGCGACCGTTTTGCAGGTTCATTTGCATAAGCACGGCCAGGTCGTTGGCCGTCGCAAACAGCCCCGCGTGGCCGCCCACGCCGCCCACGAGCGCGGCCGTCTGGTCGTGCACCGTGCCTTGCAGCTGCTGACGACGGTAGTACGTGTCGTTCTCGGTGGGCGCGATGCAGCTTTTCGGGAAGCGCTGCAAGGGGTTGTAGGTGAGCGCGCCCAGGCCCAGCGGCCGGTAAAACTGGCGGGGCAGAAATACGCTCAGCGGCTGACCCAAGAGCTTCTCGCTCAGGCGCTTCATAATGATGAAGCTCAAATCCGAATACTCGACCGGGTACTTGCCCCGCACTTTGGGCAGCAGCCCCGAGCGCAGCGTCCAAGCCCAGACCGAGTCGTCGGCGGCCCGCAGCGAGTATTCGCCGGGCGCTATCTCGTTCGGAAACTCGTCGGAGCGCTGGCTCGAATAGTAGCCCGGCTTCAGCACCCCGTCACGCAGGGTGCGTTCCCAGGTTGGGATGCCGGGCTTGAGGCCGGCCTGGTGCAGCAGCACGTCGCGCACGGTGGCGTCGCGCTTGTTGGTGCGGGCCATTTCGGGCAGGTAAGTCGAAATTTTCTCCTCCAGGTTCAGCCGGCCCTGGTCTTTGAGGTACATGATGGCTTGCAGGGTGCCGGCCACTTTCGTCACCGAGGCCAGGTCGTAGAGCGTGCTGCTCGTCACG
Source organism: Hymenobacter sp. (assembly GCA_025353905.1). Lineage (GTDB taxonomy): Bacteria > Bacteroidota > Bacteroidia > Cytophagales > Hymenobacteraceae > Hymenobacter. Next base: position 687 of record JANXNW010000138.1, on the reverse strand, counting down.
GGCTGGCTCTGGTCGTAGGTGGCGTAGCCGTAGCTCTGGTCGAAGACGACCGTGCCGTTCTTGGCGATGAGCACCTGGCAGCCGGGCGCGGCGGCCGTCACGATGCTTTCCAGCGCGATGTTGTCAATCTGGGCCAGCACCCGCGAGTCCAGCCCCTCGCGCTCGGGCGTGGCGTAGCGCAGGCGGCGCAAATCAGGCAGGGCCAAACCGGTGCCGATTTTCAGGTTTTCCGACACCGTAACCGGCAGCTTGCCCCGCGCCGGCAAGGCCCCGAACAGCACCTGCGGCACCACGATTTGGGCGGCGTAGTGGTCCTCGTAGCCGCAAACCAGCGTCCGGGCACTTTCCAGAAACTTCAGACCGTAGGGGTTGCCCATCGCCACGACCACCGTTTTGCGGCGCTTATCGGCCTGCAAGTTCTTGAGAAATTTCAACGCGCCCTCGCCCAGACCATAGCTGTGGGCGGGCGTATTATTCATTTGGTGCAGACTGACTACCACCACGTTGGCCCGGCCCAAGCCGGCCTGCACCCGCGAAAACGTGGAATCGGGCGCGTAGCGGTCGGCCACGGCCACCACCGGGCCGGGCTGGTACTTATTGAAAATGGTGGCGTACGGCCCCTCCGGCGCGGTGCCGATGGTTACCGCCGCGATGCGCAACGTATCGAGCCGCTGAAACGGCAGCAGC
>JANXNW010000134.1 GCA_025353905.1 Hymenobacter sp. | reverse complement strand
GAAAACGAGGGCGTTTGAATTAACGCCTGTAACAACGTAATCGCGTCGTCGCTCAGTTGCGTAATCAGCTCGGACATAACTTGGTGTGCATTTCCGTTCCGATATTCAGCGCGTGGCCGATAATTACGCGCTCCACACCTTGCGCCAGCGCCGCGAACGCGTTATCGAGCTTGGGCAACATGCCGGCATTAATTATTTCCTGCGCTCGTAATTCAGCGTAAATAAGCGGATTGAGGATGGCGATAACCGACTGCTCGTCATTTACGTCGCGCAGCACGCCGTTTTTCTCGAAGCAATAATGCAACGTTACCGCGTAAAACCCGGCCAGCGCGATAGCTACGGCGGCGGCGATGGTGTCGGCGTTGGTATTCAATAATTGCCCGTGCCCGTCGTGGATGAGCGGGCAGAGCACCGGCAGCAGGCCCGCCGCCAGGAACCCGTGCAGGCGCGCCGCGCCCACGCCGGCCGCCGTCAGGTCGCCTACGAAACCGTAGTCTACCGGCGCGGGCGGGCGGTGGATGCCGCGCAGCACGTCGGCATCGGCCCCGCTCAGGCCCAGCGCGTTGAGGCCCCGCGCTTGCAGAGCCGCCACGAGCTGCTTGTTGGTTTTGCCGGCGTAAAACATCGTCACGACTTCGAGCGTGGCCGCGTCAGTGATTCGGCGGCCGTGCAGCATTTGCGGCTCGTGGCCGCGCTCCCGCAGCAGGGCGCTCGCACCCTTGCCGCCGCCGTGTACCAGCAACTTCAGGCCCGGCTGCCGCGCCAGCAAATCCAGAAATCGCGGCAGCTCGGCAGCAGCATCAAGAATGCCGCCGCCGATTTTATAAACCGTCAGCGACGGCCGGGCCGCTTGCGAAGTCGTCATAGTTGGGCTGCCGGTCGGCCAATGTTATTATTTGGCCCCACCGATTGCGAACAAAAGTACGGGCAGCTATCTTTGCCCGTGGTTCCGACCGCGCTTCTTCGCTCGCGCCCTGAACGTTGCCTTTATTTCGGCCGTATTCCGCACGCCATGACTGCCCCGTATTCGTTCGCCGCGTTTGTCGCCGCTCCCCTTGCCGGGGTGCTGGGCCGACCTGGCCAACTCAGCCGACCTGGACGGCCCGGTGGCAACCTGCCGCGACGACCCTAGCCGGCTGACCGGCCGGGGCCAATCGCCAGCAGCGCCGCGTTGGGCCACCTGCCGCCGCGTTGCTTTCTTAGCTTTTCATTTCGGGTTTTTCCCTGTCGGCTGCTTCGCTGGAAGGCCGGCTTGCCCGCTTACGGCACTATTTTGTTATGTTAGTTCGAGTTGCTACGGCCGCTGATACTCAGTTCGCGGCCCAACTGTGCGAATGGTACGTGGAGTCGGCCAAAACCCGCGGCACCGGCATCGCCAAGCGCGAGCCGCACTACGTGGCCCAAAAAATGGCCGGCGGCGATGCCGTCATTGCCTTCGTGGAGCACGAGCTGGCCGGATTCTGCTACATCGAAACCTTTGACGACAAAACGTTTGTCGTCAATTCGGGCCTCGTCGTGAACGCCGCTTTGCGACAGCACGGCGTGGGCCGGGCCATCAAGCAGGCCGCCTTTAACTTGTCGCGGGTGAAATACCCGCAGGCCAAGATTTTCGGCATCACGACCAGCCTGGCGGTAATGAAAATCAATTCCGAGCTGGGTTACAAGCCGGTTACGTTTTCGGAGCTGACTACGAGCGAGGATTTCTGGAAAGGCTGCCGCAGCTGCAAAAACTACCAGATTTTGCAGGACAACGACCGCCGCATGTGCCTCTGTACGGGCATGTTGTTCGACGCGCCCGAACCCGCACCCGCCGCCGCCGACCCCGCCCTAAAGTCAGCCTACGAACCAATTCGGGAACCAGCCCGGCAGCCCGCCAAAGAAGCCGTTTTTGCCCTTACCGGACCATGAAGAAAAAAGTCATCCTCGCCTACAGCGGGGGCCTCGACACCTCGTTTTGCGCCGTTTACCTCTCGCGCGAGTTGGACCTGGAAGTGCACACCGTGCTGGTTGATTCGGGCGGTTTCGCGGCCGACGAGCTGGCCGCGATTGAGACGCGGGCCTACGAGCTGGGGTCGGTCCGGCACGAGGTGCTTGATGTCACCGAGCGCTTTTACCGCGACTGCCTGCGGTTTCTGCTCTTCGGCAACGTGCTCAAAAACGACACGTACCCGCTGAGCGTAAGCGCCGAGCGTATGTTTCAGGCGCTGGCCATTGCCGAATACGCGCGCGCTCACGGGGCCGACTACATTGCCCACGGCAGCACCGGGGCCGGCAACGACCAGGTGCGCTTCGACGTGGCGTTCGCCGTCATCGCGCCCCACACGGAAATCCTGACCCCCATCCGCGACCTGAAGCTTTCGCGCCCTGCCGAGATTGAATACCTGCAAAACGCGGGCTTCCCAATGAGCTGGGAAAAGGCGAAATATTCCATCAACCGGGGCATCTGGGGCACGAGTGTGGGCGGGGTCGAAACGCTGACTTCGCGGCAGCCACTGCCGGAGAGCGCCTACCCAACCCCGCTCACTCAGCACGAGCCAACTCAGCTCACCATCACCTTCGAGCAAGGTGAGGCGGTGGCACTCGACGGCGAAACCATGGCCCCGGTAACGCTTATTCAGCGCCTCAACGAGCGGGCCGGTGCCTATGCCATCGGCCGCGATACGCACGTGGGCGACACGATTCTGGGTATCAAGGGGCGCGTGGGTTTTGAGGCCCCGGCGGCGCTGCTGCTCATCAAAGCCCACCATTTACTGGAGAAGCACACGCTCTCGCGCTGGCAGCTGCTCAACAAAGAGCAAATCGCAACCTGGTACGGCACGCTGCTGCACGAGGCGCAGTACCTCGACCCGGTGATGCGCGACTTCGAGGCGTTCCTCAGTTCGTCGCAGGCGCGGGTGTCGGGCACGGTGTTCGTAGAGTTGCGGCCCTATCGGTTTGAGCTGCTGGGCATTGAATCCAGGTACGACATGATGCAATCGAAAGCCGCGACCTACGGCGAAACCAACGAGGCATGGGACGCGCGCGACGCGAAAGGCTTCATTAAAATCTTCGGCAATCAGTTAAAAATCCACGGGTCGTTAGACTTTTCGAGAAGTTCCCGCTGAGGTGCGCGGAGGTCGTTCGCGCTCTGCGAACCTCAGCGCTTTACCTCCGCGCACCTCAGCGGGAACTTCCCTCCTCCAACTTTCATGTCCAATAAACTTAACATCGGCATCGTGGGCGGCGCGGGCTACACGGCTGGCGAGCTGTTGCGACTGCTGCTACGGCATCCGCAGGTGCTTGTCCGTAGCGTGGTCAGCTCGACGCAGGCCGGGCAGTCGGTGCATACGGTGCATGAGGACCTACTTGGCGACACAGATTTGAGATTTGTGGATGCGCTGGCCGGCGACGAAGACGTGGTGTTTTTGTGCCTCGGCCACGGCCTGGCCCGCGCCTGGCTCGAAGCCAATCCGCTGCCGTCCCGCACCAAAATCATTGACCTGAGCAACGACTTCCGCCTGGCCGCCGACCGCGCCGCCGCCGGCCGCACGTTTGTGTACGGCCTGCCTGAAGCAAACCGCGCCGCCATCGAGGCCGCCGACAGCATCGCCAACCCCGGCTGCTTTGCCACGGCCATTCAGCTGGCGCTGCTGCCGCTGGCGGCGGCCGGGCTGCTGACGGAGGCCGTCCATGTGTCGGCCCTGACCGGCAGCACCGGCGCGGGGCGGGCCTTGAGCGACACCACCGGCTTCACCTGGCGCACGGGCAACGTGTCGGTGTACAAGCCCTTCACCCACCAACACTTAGCTGAAATCGGCGAGACGCTGACCCGCTTGCAGCCCAGCTTCGGGCAACCCATCCATTTCATCCCGTACCGGGGCAATTTCACGCGCGGCATCTTCGCCTCGGTTTATACCAGGACCGGGCTTTTAATACCCACCGCACAAAATTTGTACGCCGACTACTACCAGGACGCGCCGTTTACGCTGGTTTCGGACCGCGAAATCCATCTCAAGCAAGTGGTCAATACCAACAAGTGCGTGCTGCACCTGACCCGGCACGACGACCAGCTACTGATTACGGCCGCCCTGGACAACCTGCTCAAAGGCGCGTCGGGGCAGGCCGTGCAAAACATGAACCTGCTGTTTGGCTTGGGCGAGACAATCGGGCTGGGGGTCAAGGGGTCTTATTTCTAATATGAAATATGTTGAAGATGATTCGCCATGTAATTGGCTCAAAAATTACGAACGTGCTACTAGCCTTGTTGTTTATTTGCAGCATCATATCCCGAATAAGTGTGGCGGCTTACCAAAAGGATATGAGCGTAGCGCTGACAACTGCCGACATTTACCATTTATCTCGGCAAACCATACTAACTGACATAGCTCAGACGGAGCGTAATGTCATTTCGGTTAATTGGGCGATAGGGATTTTCTTTCTATTGTTTTTTGCCACTTTACAGATTGGAAAACAGAAAAAATAATCTTTTAGAATAAATGAACCTCTTCAACGTCTATCCGCTCGTGGACGTAACGCCCGTGCGCGCACTCGGCGCGACGCTCTGGGACGACCAGGGCCACGAATACCTGGATTTCTACGGCGGGCACGCCGTGATTTCCATCGGCCACTCGCACCCGCATTACGTGCGGCGGCTGACGGAACAGCTGCAAAACATCGGCTTTTACTCCAACTCGGTTCAAATCCCGATTCAGCGGCAGTTAGCGGAGCAGTTGGGCCGCGCATCGGGCTACGACGATTACGCGCTGTTTCTGTGCAGCTCCGGGGCCGAGGCCAACGAGAACGCGCTGAAGCTGGCCTCGTTTCACACCGGCCGCCACCGCGTGGTGGCGTTTCGCGGCGCGTTTCACGGCCGCACCTCGGGCGCGGTGGCGGCCACGGACAACCCGAAAATCGTCGCGCCCTTCAACGCGGGCCACGCCATCACGTTCATGGACTACAACCTGCGGGCGGTGGCCGACGTGCTGCACGGCGGCGATGTGTGCGCCGTCATCATCGAGCCGATTCAGGGCGTGGCGGGCATCGTGCGGCCATCGGATGATTTTTTGCGGGGCTTGTCGCTGCTCTGCGGGGCGCACCGGGTGCTGCTCGTCGCCGACGAGGTGCAGTGCGGCTACGGGCGCACGGGCCGGTTCTTTGCCCATCAGCACGCCGGCATCCGACCCGATATTATCACCGTCGCCAAAGGCATGGGCAACGGTTTTCCCGTCGGCGGGGTGCTGATTTCGCCCCGGCTGCGCGCCTCCTACGGGCTGCTCGGCACCACGTTTGGCGGCAACCACCTGGCTTGCGCGGCCGGCCTGGCCGTGCTTGAAGTGCTTGAAAATGAGCAGCTGTTGGCTCACGCTGCCGCGATGGGCGACCACCTCCGCGCCGAGCTGGAGGCCCACGCCGGAGCCGTCGAAGTTCGGGGGTGCGGGTTGATGCTGGGCATCAAGTACGACTTCCCCGTTAAGGAGCTACGCGACCGGCTACTGACGGAGCATCGCATCTTTGTGGGCAACGCGGCCGACCCCACGGTACTCCGGCTGTTGCCGCCGCTGAGTATCACGAAAGCAGAGATTAACCTGTTTTTACAAGCGCTGTACGCATCAGTACCAGCTGACTGTAAAACTATAAATCACTAGCATTAAACCAAAACTTCTCGATTGGAAATGCCCATGCTCATTCAAAAACCCCTTCATAAATGCCCAACCAAACGGGCGATTGATGAGTTGGCGAACGAACTAGGCTTGCCTAATGAGCCACATATGCAGGATTGGGAGTGGGAGGTCGCGAATCCGCTTAATGTTGACAAGTACATTCAACATTATTTTACTTTGACTGATGAGGACAAGAAATTTACATTGATGGAAATAATTATCCAGGCAGTAGATGACCAGGAAAAAACAGTTAATTTTTCAAAATATCTGGGCATTATAGAGCCGATTTTAAAAAATAGCTTCTCATTACACGAATGGAGTGTCTGGTATTGGGCATCATTTGAGCGTGATAATCTAGCAGATTGCTGGCTAATTTCTCCCTTCATGCGTGAGGTTTGGTACAGCGCCAACGGACTTTTTGATAAACCGCACATTAGCTGATAATCTACCCGAAAATCCGTCTTCCTCTAATTCAATTAAATGGCCCAGACAGTAACCCTAACCCTCGCCGATGGCCTTGAAATCCAGGGCGAGTCGTTCGGCGCGTTCACGTCCGCCGCGGGCGAGGTCGTGTTCAGCACGGCCATGACCGGCTACCCGGAAAACCTGACAGACCCGTCCTTCGCCGGCCAGATTCTGGTGCTCACCTACCCGCTGGTGGGCAACTACGGCGTGCCGGGGGAAGAATTATACAAGTCGGTGTCGCGCATTTTCGAGTCCGATAAAATTCACATCGCCGGGCTGGTAGTCAATTATTATTCGGAGGAGCACAGCCACTGGAACGCCACCAAAAGCCTGGGCGACTGGCTCAAGGAGCACAACATTCCCGGCATCGCGGGCGTGGACACGCGCCTGCTAACCAAGCGCCTACGCGAGCAGGGCGCGCTGCTGGGCAAAATCGTGGCCGGCGACGACGACGTGCCCTTCCACGACCCCAACCTCGACAACCTCGTGGCGCAAGTGAGCCAGCCCGGCGTGCAGCGCTACGGCAGCGGGCAGCACAAAATAGTGCTCGTGGATTGCGGCACCAAAACCAATATTATCCGCTGCTTCCTGGAGCGCGACGTGGAAGTTATTCGCGTGCCCTGGGACTACGATTTCACGACGCTCGACTACGACGGGCTGTTTCTGAGCAACGGCCCCGGCGACCCCAAGCTGTGCGCGGCCACCATCGGCCACTTGCGAACGGCGCTGCAACAAGACCGGCCGATTTTCGGCATCTGCCTCGGCTCGCAACTCATGGGCCTCGCGGCGGGCGGCGACACGTTCAAGCTCAAATACGGCCACCGCAGCCACAACCAGCCCGTGCGCCACGCCGGCACCGAGCGCTGCTACATCACGAGCCAGAACCACGGTTTCGCGGTGGACACCGCCACGCTGCCCGCCGAGTGGGAAGTGTTCTTTACGAACCTCAACGACGGCACCTGCGAAGGCATCCGCCACCGCACCAAACCGTTTTTCTCGACCCAGTTTCACCCGGAAGCAGCCGGCGGCCCGCAGGATACGGAGTTTCTGTTTGATGATTTTTTGCGGGTGGTGGCGGAGTGTAAAACGAGCGTAAAGGAACGGTCATGCTGAGCGCAGCGCAGCGGAGTCGAAGCATCTTGGCCGCCTCGTTGGATGATTGAGTTAGTAACCCTGGCGTACCCTGCCAGGATACTTCGGCTGCGCTCAGTATGACAACGTAAATCAGACTCTCATGTACGTCTATATCCTGACCAATCCAACTCAAACTGTGCTCTACATCGGTGTTACGAATAACCTGGCGCGCCGACTTTATGAACACAGCAACGGCCGGGGGGATGTAAGCAAATTCACTGGGCGGTATCAGACGGATTTACTGATTTATTTTGAAGTTTGCCCGGATGCTCAGCAAGCGATTGCGCGGGAGAAACAATTGAAGGGTTGGACGCGGGCTAAGAAAGAGGCGTTAATTAATGCTTTTAATCCGACCTGGCAGGCAATTGATTTAGACACGTGGACGGGCTGAACAACGAAGCGGCCAAGATGCTTCGACTCCGCTTCGCTCCGCTCAGCATGACCGTTCTTTTACACCCACAATGCAAAAACCAACCAAAGTTCTCCTGCTCGGCTCCGGCGCGCTGAAAATCGGTGAAGCCGGGGAGTTCGATTATTCCGGCTCGCAGGCGCTCAAGGCGCTGAAAGAGGAGGGGATTCGCACCATCCTCATCAACCCCAATATCGCCACCGTGCAGACGTCGGACCACCTGGCCGACGACGTGTATTTTCTGCCCGTTACGCCGTATTTCGTGGAGGAGGTCATTAAAAAAGAGCAGCCCGACGGGATTCTGGTGGCGTTCGGGGGGCAGACGGCGCTGAATTGCGCGGTGGCTTTATTCCGGGCCGGGGTGTTTGAAAAATATAGCGTGCGGGTGCTGGGTACGCCCGTGCAAAGTATTATCGACACCGAAGACCGGGATATTTTTAAGGAAAAGCTGGCGCAGATTGGGGTGTTATCGGCGCGCAGCGTGGCCTGCACGACGTTGGCCGACGCGCTGACGGCCGGCACCACGATTGGATTTCCGATTATCGTGCGGGCGGCGTTCGCGCTGGGCGGGCTGGGCAGCGGCTTCGCCAATAACGAGACCGAATTACGGACGCTGGCCGAAAAAGCGTTCACGACTTCCGAACAGATTCTGGTCGAGGAATCGCTCAAGGGCTGGAAGGAAGTGGAGTACGAAGTGGTGCGCGACGCGTTCGATAACTGCATCACGGTCTGCAACATGGAGAACTTCGACCCCATCGGCATCCACACCGGCGAGAGCATCGTGGTGGCCCCGTCGCAGACGCTCAGCAACCGCGAATACCACAAACTGCGCACGCTCGGCATCCAGACTATCCGGCACCTGGGCATCGTCGGCGAGTGCAACATTCAGTACGCGCTCGACCCGCACTCCGAAGATTACCGCGTGATTGAGGTGAACGCGCGGCTCTCGCGCTCGTCGGCGCTGGCCTCGAAAGCGACGGGCTACCCGCTGGCCTTCGTGGCGGCCAAGCTGAGCCTGGGCTACTCGCTGGCCGAGCTGAAAAACAGCGTCACGCAAACCACGTCGGCCTTTTTCGAGCCGGCGCTCGACTACGTGGTCGTGAAGCTGCCGCGCTGGGATTTGGGCAAGTTCGCGGGCGTTAACCGGCAGATTGGCAGCGCGATGAAGAGCGTGGGCGAGGTGATGGCCATCGGCCGCTCGTTCGAGGAGGCCCTGCAAAAAGGCTTGCGGATGCTCGACACCGGCCGGCGCGGCTTCGTGGCCAACCGCCGCGACACGGAGGAGCCGCTCGCCCCCGCCGCCCTCGACCAACTGCTGAGCGAGCCAAACGAGGAGCGGATTTTTGCCATCAACCAGGCGCTGGAAGCCGACTATTCGCTGGAGAAAATCCACGAATTAACCCGCATCGATTTCTGGTTTTTGCAGCGGCTCGCGGTTATTTTTGAGCTGGGCCAGCGAGTGGCCGCCGGGCGCGGCGCGGGCCTGGACGCGCTGACCGAGAGTTTGTTGCGCGAAACCAAAAAGGCCGGCTTCTCCGACCAGCAGCTTGTCGTGCTGCTACTGGGCGAGGGCAACGTGAAAGCCGACGAGCTGCTCGTGCGCGCCCGCCGGCTGGGGCTGGGCGTACGGCCCGTCGTGAAGCAGATTGACACGCTGGCGGCCGAGTTTCCGGCCCGCACCAATTACCTCTACCTTACCTACCACGGCACGGAGCACGACCTGGCTCCGGAAACCGAAAAGTCGGTGGCCGTGCTCGGCTCGGGCGTGTACCGCATCGGCTCGTCGGTCGAGTTCGACTGGTGCGGGGTGCAGGCCGTGCGCACGGCGGCGGCCGAGGGCTATAAAACCATAATAATTAATTACAACCCCGAAACCGTTTCGACCGACTATGACGTGAGCGACCGGCTCTATTTTGAGGAGCTGAGTTTTGAGCGGGTGATGGATATTTTAGAATTTGAGCAGCCCGGCGGCGTGATTCTGAGCACCGGCGGGCAAATTCCGAATAACATCGCTACCCGACTGGCGGCCGCGAATGTGCCCATCCTGGGCACGGCGGCGGCCCGCATCGACGAGGCGGAGAACCGTCATAAGTTCAGCTCGATACTCGATGAGTTGGGCATCGCGCAGCCGCGCTGGCGCGAGCTGACCTCGCTGGCCGCCATGCAGGAGTTCGTGCGGGAAGTGAATTTCCCGGTGCTCATCCGGCCGAGCTACGTGCTGTCGGGCGCGGCCATGAACGTGGTTTCCAACGACTTCGAGCTACAAGAGTTTCTGCAAACCGCCCGCGAAGTGAGCGCCGAATACCCGGTCGTGGTGTCGGAATTTATTCAGGAAGCCAAGGAAATCGAGCTGGACGCGGTGGCCGACCGCGGCGACATTGTGAGCTACGCCATCTCGGAGCACGTCGAGTTCGCGGGCGTGCATTCGGGCGACGCGACCATGTATTACCCGCCGCAGCGGGTGTACGTGGGCACGATTCGCAAGCTGAAAATAATTGCCGAGAAAATAGCCCGGCGCTTTGAAATCAGCGGGCCGTTCAACATTCAGTTTCTGGAAAAAGACCGGGTTATTCGCGTCATCGAGTGCAATTTGCGCGCCTCCCGCTCCTACCCGTTCGTATCGAAAATATCGGGCAATAATTTAATCGAAAAGGCAACGAAAATTCTGCTGGGCCGGCCGGTGGCGCGCGACGAAAGCGAGCGGGTCTATGACCTGCCGTTCGTAGGCGTGAAGGCCCCGCAATTCTCGTTTACGCGCCTGCCGGGCGCCGACCCGGTCTTGCGGGTGGACATGGTGAGCACCGGCGAAGTCGGCTGCCTCGGCGACACGGCCGAAGAAGCCCTGCTCAAAGCCATGCTCAGCGTGGGCTATAAAATCCCCGCGAAATCGGTGCTGATTTCCGGCGGCCCGATTAAGTCGAAAGTAGCGCTACTTCCGGCCGTGGAATTACTGGTTAAAAAAGGCTACCATATTTATGCCACGCAGGGCACCCACCGCTTCTTCGCCGAAAACAGCATTCCGAGCGAACTACTTTTCTGGCCCAGCGACGCGCGCGAACCCAACGCGCTCACGTATTTGAAAGCCAAGAAAATCGACCTGGTAATCAATATCCCCAAAAACCTGTCGAAAGGCGAGCTGGACAACGACTACCAGATTCGCCGCACGGCCGTCGATTTCGGCGTGGGCTTGCTGACGAACGCGCGGTTGGCTCGGGCGTTTATCGGGGCGTTTTGTACGCTGGAAATGGCTGATTTGAAAATTAAGAGCTGGGGGGAATATCGGGCAATGTGAGTCAGCCTTTTATATTCGCCCTTACCGTATCACCACCTGGCTGTTCCTGAAAAAGTTAATGTCTGAAGCAGCAGCACCGAGGGCTTCGCCGAAGCAGGATGAGAACCTAACTTCTCAGCCCGATGAGCAGGAAACGGATAGCGAGGACACAGGGCGCTTCTTTGCCTCATCGGTTACGCTTCATTTCTTATCTTTGAAACTTACCGGCCAATCACTTGGTAATAGTGAAAGTCATGAAACCCACCGTAGTCTCTAAACCTCAAACGGTTCCGAAAGCCGCGCGCAAGCCCGGCTTCATCGGCACGGCTCTGCGGATGAAGCAGGAAGCCGACGCGGCCATCAAGCGCGGCGACGTGGCCCGTCTGAAAGAGCAAGGCTACAAATTTCTGACGTTTGATGCCTGAACCGTACCCAATGACGGTGGCCGACGGCATCTTCCGCTTCGCTACCGACCACGCCATTCAGTATTCGGCCCGCTTTCTGGAGATGCCTTTGCCGGCGGACAGCCAGTTAGCGGGCCTTGTTTTTGACTTCTCTTTCTTCCCGGATGAGCTGCCAGCCGGCCCGGAAGATGCACGCGTGGCGGCCACCCTATTTCTTTTAATCCGGCGATTCTTCGAAACGCACTGGGAGCGTATTTTGCTGTACATCTGCGAATCGAACGATGAGAAGCACTTTGTCCGGCAGCGACTTTTCACCCGCTGGCGACTCGCAAATGACCGCGCCGGTCTGTTCCAGCAGTTGCCCATACTGATAACCGCTGGCGAGCCGGCTATCGTGGGCGGCCTGCTGTTTTGGCAAAGCCATCCGTTGCAGAGGGAAATCATCGATTTTCTGCGAGCCGAGATTAAGCTTTACACCGACGTAAAAGGCGGATAGTTATGGGTGTAGCCTGATTAAGTGCGGACTCGCAGCGTCCACGCTACGACTTATGAAAAACTTTACCTGCTTTGCCGATGTGCCCGATTACCGTGCCCTGTTGCGACAAGCGCTGGAAATCAAAGCCAATCCCTACGGCTATCACCACATCGGGCGCAACAAGACGGTGGGGTTAATTTTTTTTAATCCGAGCTTGCGGACGCGGCTCAGCTCGGTGAAGGCGGCGTATAATCTGGGGGCGCAGGCGTGGGTGCTCAACGCGGGGGCCGACTCATGGACGCTGGAGATGGCCGACGGGGCGGTGATGAACGGCTCGACGCAGGAGCATATTAAAGACGCCATCGCCGTGATGAGTGAGTATTGCGACGTGCTCGGGGTGCGCACCTTTCCGACGCTTACGGACCGGGCGGCGGACTACGACGAGGTCGTGTTGCGCAAGATTCAGCAGTACGCCACAGTGCCCGTCATCAGCCTGGAAAGCGCCACGCTGCACCCGTTGCAAAGCTTCGCCGACCTGATTACGGTGGCCGAAACCAAGCAGAAGGAGCGCGTGAAAGTGGTGCTGAGCTGGGCGCCGCATGTGCGAGCGCTGCCGCAGTGCGTACCGAACTCGTTTTGCGACTGGTTCGCGGAAATCGACTGGGTGGATTTGGTCATCACACACCCCAAGGGCTACGAGCTGGAACCGAAATTCACGAAGGGTGCGCGCGTCGAATACGACCAGCAG
>JANXNW010000096.1 GCA_025353905.1 Hymenobacter sp. | reverse complement strand
GATGAGGTCGGTAATCGGCACCGGCGCGTAGTGTAGGTACGCTTCGGCCAGCACGTCCATGCCGTGGCGCATGTCCGGTTCAATGAGGTAGTGGGCGAGCATGGTATCGAAAAATGGCCCCGCCACCGTCACGCCGTAGGCGCGCAGCATGAGCAGGTCGTACTTGATGTTCTGGCCGACTTTGACGATGGCCACGTTCTCCAAAAAAGGCCGGAACTCGTCCACAATAGCTTGAGAAGCCGCCGCGTCGTCGGGCGGCACGGGCACGTAGTACGCCTCGCCGGGCAGCCAGCAGAAGCTCAGCCCCACGAGCCGCGCCGTCTGGGTATTGAGGCCCGTCGTCTCTGTGTCGAAACTCACCTCAGCCTGTTGCAACAAGAAGCTCATCAGCGACTGGCGCAAGGCGGGCGTGTCCACGAGGTGGTACTGGTGGGGCACGTCCTCCAAGCGCTTTTTCGGGCCGTCGTAGTAGCTGCCGCGCGCGTCCGGCCCGGTCTCGCCATTTTCAGCCGCGTTGATAACCGCCCCGCTGCCCTCGCCGAACAACGAGCCTTGCGCGCTCGGCGCGGCGGTTTTGGGGCGGCGCGCGCCGGTGGTGCCGGGTTTCTGGCTTTTGGTTTCTGACTCCGGGCCGCCGCCCAGCACCCGCGTGGCCAGCTGCCGGAATTCCAGTTCGTCGAACAGCTCGCGCAGGCGCGCCGCGTCAGCCCCGCCCACGGCCAGTTCGGCCGGCTCGAAATCAATCGGCACGTTTACGTGAATCGTGGCCAACTCCTTGCTCAAAAGTCCCTGCTCGGCGAAATCACGCACGTTTTCCTGCTGCTTACCCTTGAGCTGGTCCACGTTGGCAATCAGGTTCTCGACCGAGCCGTACTGCTTAATCAGCGCTTTGGCCGTCTTCTCGCCAATGCCCGGAATGCCGGGAATGTTGTCGCTCGCGTCGCCCTGCAAGCCCAGAATGTCAATCACTTGCTCAACGCGCTCAATCTCGAACCGGTCCAGCACGTGCTGCACATCGAGCACCTCGGCCGCGTTGCCCATGAAGGCGGGCTTGTAAATCTTGATGTTTTCGGTAACGAGCTGGCAGTAATCCTTGTCGGGCGTCATCATAAACACCTCAAAACCCTGCGCTTCGGCCCGTTGCGCCAGCGTCCCGATTACGTCGTCGGCCTCGAAGCCTTCGTGCAACAGAATCGGGATATTAAACGCCTTGCAGATGTCCTTGATGTAGGGAATGGCGATGCCGATGTCCTCCGGCATAGCTTGGCGCTGCGCCTTGTACGCCTCGCTTTTCTCGTGCCGGAAGGTCTTTTTCTGGGCATCGAAGCACACGCCCAAATGGCTCGGCTTCTCTTTCTGAAGCACTTCCACGAGCGTGTTGGTGAAGCCCAGCACGGCCCCCGTGTTCATGCCCTTCGAGTTGATGCGCGGATTTTTGGCGAACGCGAAATGCGAGCGGTAGATGAGGGCGAACGCGTCGAGCAGAAACAGCTTCTTCGGGGTGGCGGGGGCGAGGTCGGACATAGCGGCAAAGTACGGGCGGGCGGGTAGAAGGACTGGCTGGTAAGCAGGTAAAGCAAAAACAGTCAGGCCCACCGGGCGGCCATGAAGGGAAGCAGCTCAGTCGCACCATTCAAGGAGGCGGTAGAGATGCGTCACTTCATGGCCGCCCGATGGGCCTGACCGCTCTTTTAGAGAAATAAGTGTGGTCTAAGGTCGGCGCGGGCGGCTTTTCGCCGCCCGCCCGCTTGGCGCTGCTGAGTGGCAGAGGAGCCGTCTATTCGGAAGGCCCGTCGCCCGCGCTGAACAACGTCAAGCGGGCGGGCGGCGAAAAGCCGCCCGCCTGCGCCGAACGTGTCCGCACCGACCAATTCGGATAATTAAAAATTCGGCGACAGCGAATACTTGTGGTAGAAATCGTCAATGATTTTCACGGCTTCGCTCGCGTCGTCCACCAGCTGCACCAGGTTCAGGTCCTCGGGCGAGATGTTGTGCTCCTCGGCCAGCATCACGTTTTTAATCCACTCGAAGAGCCCGCCCCAGTACGCCGTGCCGACGAGCACGATGGGGAAGCGCC
This sequence comes from Hymenobacter sp., assembly GCA_025353905.1. GTDB lineage: Bacteria > Bacteroidota > Bacteroidia > Cytophagales > Hymenobacteraceae > Hymenobacter. The sequence goes on along the minus strand of JANXNW010000096.1, from coordinate 11,090 downwards.
CGATTTTCTTGGTTTGAATCAGCGTCAGCGCCTCGAACAGCTCGTCAATCGTGCCGAAGCCGCCGGGCATGCCCACAAACGCCTGGGCGTACTTCACAAACATGACTTTGCGCACGAAGAAATAATCGAAGTCGATGCACTTGTCCTGGTCGATGTAGATATTGTGGGTCTGCTCGAAGGGCAGCTCGATGTTCAAGCCCACCGACTTGCCGCCCTCGGCGCGGGCACCCTTGTTGCCGGCCTCCATGATGCCGGGGCCGCCGCCCGTAATCACGCCGTAGCCGTGGCGCACGAGCTTGGCCGCAATTTCCTCGGCCATTTGGTAATACGGATTGTCGGGCTTGGTGCGGGCCGAGCCGAAAATGCTCACGCAAGGCCCAATCTTTGACATCTTCTCGAAGCCTTCCACGAACTCGGCCATGACCTTGAAAATCTGCCACGAGTCGGCGATTTTTATCTCATTCCAGTCCTTGTCTACGAACGCCTTACGGATGCGGTGCTCGTCGGGGTCGAGGCTGGCGATGCCGGTCCGGTCGTGCTGCTGGCGCAGTTCGGTGATGCTGGTCAGCTTGTTATCGTTCGCGTTGGGCCGCACGATGGTCTGGCCCGAGCCGCCGTTCTGCTGCGCGTCAGTGAGTTTGTTCTTGTCGTTTTTCTGAAGTTTGGACATCTAAAGCAATGAGTGAGTGGGTGAATGAGTGAATGAGTGATTGAGTAAGGTGACCAGAGCTTTTCACTCAATCACTCAATCACCCAGTCACTCATTGATTACTTCGCCCGAATGGCGATAACCGGGTCGAGGTTGGCGGCCATCACGGCGGGGATGATGCCGGCCAGTATGCCGATGCCGACCGAAACGAGCAGGCCCAGTGAGACGTTGCCCGCGCTCAGCTTCAGGGTCAGGTCGCCGAGCTGCACCAGCGACACAAGCCAGACCAGCGCGATGCCGACCAGCCCGCCGAGCAGGCACAGAAACACGGCCTCGAACAGGAATTGAAAAAGAATAAAGTAGTTCTTCGCGCCGAGCGACTTCTGAATGCCGATGATGTTGGTACGCTCACGGACGCTGACAAACATGATGTTGGCGATGCCGAAGCCGCCGACGAGCATCGCAAACGAGCCAATGATGGCCCCGGCGATACCAATGACGTTGAATAATTTACCCACTGCTGAAGCCACCATCTCGGGCCGGTTCAGGGCGAACGAGTCGTCTTGCCGGGGCTTGAGGCCGCGGATGTTGCGCAGCGTGCCGCGCATCTCAGCTTCGAGGCTGAGCAGGCCGGGGTCGTCGTCGAGGCCCTTCACGGCGATGCTCGGCGAGGGGCCGCCCATGCCGGTGCTGCTCATGGCGAAAATGCCGGCGAAGGCATTGTAGGGAATCAGGCAGTTGGCGTCGTTGCTGGAGCCGCCAAACAGGTTGTTACCCTCTTTTTTCATCACCCCGATGACGGTGAAGTAGCGCCCTTTCGTCTTGAACTGCCGCCCCACGGCCCCGCCTTGCGGAAACAGGTTCTCGGCAATCGTCGCCCCGATGATGGCCACGGTCCGGCCGCCGTCCATTTCCTGCGCCGTGAAGTAGCGCCCCTGCTCGACGGGCACGTTCGAGGTAACCCGAAAATCGTAGCTCACGCCCTGTAATACACAATCACTCACCGAGTTAGCATCGGCCTTGAGCGTGTTGCCGGCTTTGGCCACGAAGATGGCCACGCCCCGCTGGCTCGTGGCCGGCAGCATTTTTTGCAGCTGCCGAAACTCGCGCACCGTGGGCACGGGCCGGTTGAAAAACTTCCACCACGGGCTGCTCGGGTCGAAATTCCAAGGCCATTTATTGACGTAAATCACCTTCTCGCCCAAAAAGTCGAAGCTGCTGCGCACGCTCGCCTCCAGCGAATCGACGACCATGAACACGGCGATGATGGAGAAAATACCCACCGTGACGCCGAGTAAGGATAGTATCGTGCGCAACAGGTTGGCCTTGAGCGCCTGCCAGGCAAAGGCAAAGCTTTCGAGCACGAGCCGGAGAGTGAGCAGCATGAGCGTGGGCGTTGAGGAAATGTGCGGTAGGCTTCAGCCTGCCGCCAGGGCAACGCTAAGCGGGCCGAAAATTACGCACCAAATCCGGGGCACTCGGCTACCCAACGGCCGGCAGAAGCTTGCCGCACGGAAAAAAGCGTACCTTTGCCCCCCGAATTTTCGGTAACTTCCCCCTTCTACTGCCCGGCCCCTCATGGCGATGAAATTGCACGAGTTCAAGTTCGAACTCCCCGAAGAGCTGATTGCCAGCCACCCGCTGACGCACCGCGATGAGTCCCGCCTGCTGGTTGTGAACCGCGCCACGGGCCAGTTTGAGCACAAAATGTTCAAGGACCTGCTCAGCTATTTCGTCGAGGGCGACGTATTTGTGTTCAACGATACTCAGGTTTTTCCGGCCCGCATGTACGGGCAGAAAGAGCGCACCGGCGCCCAAATCGAGGTGTTTTTGCTGCGCGAGCTGAACAAGGAAGGCCGCCTCTGGGACGTGCTCGTGGACCCGGCCCGCAAAATCCGGGTCGGCAATAAGCTTTATTTCGGCGAGTCCGACATCGTGGCCGAGGTCATCGACAACACGACTTCGCGGGGCCGCACCATCAAGTTTTTGTTCGACGGCACGGACGAGGAGTTCCGCAAGTCCTTGCACGAGCTGGGTGAAACGCCGGTGCCAAAAGACGTGCTCAAGCGCGAAACCGAGCCGGCTGACAAAGAGCGTTTCCAGACGATTTTCGCCGAGAACATCGGGGCCGTGGCTGCCCCGAGCGCTGGCCTGCACTTCTCGCGCGAAACGATGAAGCGCATGGAAATCAAGGGTATCGAGAAGGCGTTCGTCACGCTGCACGTCGGCCTGGGCACCTACCGCCACGTTGAAGTGGAGGATTTGACCAAGCACAAGATGGACTCCGAGCAGTTTTTCGTGGGGCCGGAGGCGGTGCGCATCGTGAACCGCTCGATGGATGCCAAAAAGCAGGTCTGCGCCATCGGCACGACGACCATGCGCGCGCTCGACGCGTCGGTGTCGGCCAACAGCCGCATCAAGGTCACTTCGGGTTGGAACGACAAGTTCATCTACCCGCCCTACGAGTTCAAAATCGCCGACTCGCTGCTTACCAACCTGCACCTGCCCGAAAGCACCCTGGTGATGATGGCCTCGGCCTTCGCCGGCTACAAGCTGCTCATGGCCGCCTACCAGGAAGCCATCAAGGAAAAATACCGCTTCTTCGCCTACGGCGACGCGATGCTCATTCTGTGAGTGAATGGGTGAATGAGTGAGTGAATTTGCGTCGAACAGCCTGGGTGCTTGAGCAGCCGGGCCGTTTTTGTGTCGTTGCTTTGGGCAGGCTTCGCCTTAGCAATAGCCAGTATGGACTCCTCTACTCAGTCACTCAGTCACTCAGTCACTCAGTCGCCGCCCCGCTACGCCATCCTCGTAGCGGGCGGGCAGGGCAGCCGCATGGGGGCCGACCGGCCCAAGCAGTTTCTGCCGCTGGCTGGCGAGCCGGTGCTGCTGCACACGCTGCGCCGCTTCGCCGCGCCCGCGCTGGGCGTGGCCGACCTTGTGGTGGTGCTGCCCTTTGATGAGCTGCAAACCTGGCGAGAGTTAGCTGACAAGCACGAGGTTACGATTCCGCACCGGCTGGTGGCGGGCGGGGCCACGCGCTGGGCCTCGGTGCGGGCGGGGCTGGCCGCGCTGCCACCCGAGACGGAGAAAACTGCTGGGGCGCTCGTGGCCGTCCACGATGGCGTGCGGCCGCTCGTGCCGGAGGCCGTGATTGAGGCTACGTACCGGGCAGCGGCCCTGCACGGGGCGGCGGCGGCGGCCGTGCCGCCCAGAGACTCGGTGCGGCTGCTGGGCGCGGGCGGCACGTCGTCGCCGCTCGACCGCCGCCGCCTGCGCCTGATGCAAACGCCCCAGACATTTGACCTCGCGTTGCTACGCCGCGCCTATCGCCTGCCCGAATTGAGCACCTTCACCGACGACGCGAGCGTGGTGGACGACCTGCACCCCGTTCACTTGGTCGAGGGCGACTACCGCAACCTGAAAATCACGACTCCGGAAGACTTGCTGCTGGCCGAAGCGTTACTGGGTTTTGGGTAAGTGGGTAATTAGGCGAGAAGGTCGGTCATTGCGAGCAGAGCGAAGCAGCCACACCTGTTCGGCTCGTTGTTAAGCTCGGCGCACAGCTCTTCAGACGTGCTCAATAGGTGCGATTGCTTCGCTCGCAATGACCGACCTTTCATCCAATCACCTACTCCCCCATGCCTTACACTTCTCTGCTCTACGAAATCCGCCCGTCGGGCGTGGCCGTTATCACCCTGAACCGGCCGGCCGTCTTCAACGCGTTCGACCTCACGCTGAGCCGGGAGCTGCTGGCGGCGCTCGCGGCGGCCGGGGCCGATGAGGCGGTGCGGGTGGTGGTGCTCACCGGCGCGGGGCGGGCGTTTTGCGCGGGGCAGGATTTGCAGGAGGCCCAGCAGCCAGGCACGTTCTCGTTCAAGGAAGTGCTCGAAACGCGCTACAACCCGATTATTCGGGCCATGCGGGCGCTGCCCAAGCCGATTGTCGGGCGGCTCAACGGGGTGGCGGCGGGCGCGGGCTGCTCACTGGCGCTGGCCTGCGACGCGCTCGTGGCCAGCCGCGCGGCCTCGCTCGTGCAGGCGTTCATCAACATCGGGCTGGTGCCCGATTCCGGCTCGGCGTATTTCCTGCCCCGGCTCGTGGGGCGGCTCAAGGCGTTTGAAATCTGCGCGTTAGGCGACAAGATTTCCGCTGACGAAGCCTTGCGGCTGGGCCTCGTGAACGCGGTCGTGGAGCCGGAACAGCTCGACGCGGCCACCGACGCGCTCGCCGCTCGCTACGCCACTGGCCCGGCCCGCGCGCTGGGTTTGCTCAAGCACCTGCTCGACGAGGCGGCTGCCGTTACCCTGCCCGAAGCGTTGGTTCTCGAAGCCGAAGCCCAAGAGCAGGCCGGCGGCAGCGCCGAGTACCGGGAGGGGCTGCGGGCGTTTCTGGAAAAGCGCAGGCCGGATTTTTTGCGCGCCTAAGCAATGAATTACGCGAACTCTGACAGAATTCAACGCGCGTCTTTGCTCGGAATGAACAGAATTTACTTGACTTTCTGCGTGACCAGCAGTAAGTTGTGAGCACTAGCAACCTTGTTGTTCAGGTAGTCGTTAAGCGGGGTTGTTGTCCACCCATCACGTTTCTTTTCCACTTCCTCTTATGAACCGCTTACTTCTTCCCCTGTTCGGCGCTGGCTTGCTGGCCCTGAACTCCTGTAGCTCCCCCAGCACGACCGAGGGCAACGCCAACAGCACTGCCGCCAAAAACGACGTGACCGGCGCGGCCCCCACCACGACCATGCCCGCCGACGGAGCTAAGCCCGAAAACCAGCCCGCCGCCACCGGCACGGCCCAACCCACGGCCGGCAAAGGCGACCCCAACGGCCCCACCGCGCCCCACGCCAACGACAAGGAGTTCATGATGACGGCCGCGCACTCCGACCAGAACGAGATTCAGCAAAGCAAGCTGGCTCTGACCAAAGGCGTATCCGGCATGGCCAAAGACATGGCCAACAAGATGATAGCCGACCACGCCAAGAGCACCGCCGACCTGAAAGTCATTGCCGCCAAAAAAGGCGTTACATTGCCCCTGGGCATGGACGCCGAGCACAAGGCCCTGGTGCCGGCCATGAGCAAGCTCACCGGTAAGGCATTCGAGGCCAAGTATATCGCCCAGATGCAGGCTGACCACCAGAAAACCGCCAATACGATGGTAGCCCACGAGCAGATGACGAAGGATGCCGACCTGAAGGGCTTCATCGCCAAAACGCTGCCCGTAGTCGAAGGCCACTTGCAGATGGCCCAGAAAGGCGGCACGATGAAGATGTAGGCACCATCCCGTGCCCGTCAGCCTACGGCAGAAGCCGCCCCAGAATTTTCCGGGGCGGCTTTTTTTTGCGGGTAAACCGCTGCGGTGTTATTTTTAGCAGCCTTATTCCGTGCTTTATGAGTCAGCCCGACACTGCCTCCGCTCGGCGTCGCGGCAGCAACGGCCTGATGCGAAGGTCTTACCGGGCTGTCAGCGCCGCGCCGGCTTCGCTGAGGCGGATGCCCAGGTGTGAGGCGTGGTAGCGGCACACTCCGCCCTCAATGAGCAGCAGCTGCGGCGACTCGTGCGCGATGCCGAACTCTTGGGCTACTTGGCCCGACAGCGGACGGTAGTTGAGCAGGTCGAGGTAGTAGAGGGCCGAGTCGGCGGGTAGCTTGGCTTCGGGCCATTGCCGCTCCAGCTTGCTCTTGGCCGCCGCGCTGATGGAGCAGGTGGTGCTGTGCTTAAAAATAAGCACCGGGTGTTGGTGCGACTCGCGCACGAGGTCGGCGAGCTGTTCGGGCGCAGTGAGTGGGAGCCAGGGGGTGGGCATAAATCGCGGATTTGTGGTTAAATGCTGATTGTTTTTGGCTTGCGTAATACTAGCTGCGTGGCGCGGGCCGGGGCTTGTTTTTGGGTTGGTGCCAGGGCCAGCCGGTGGGCTTGACGCGCGGGGTGCCGTCGCGGCGGAATCGCGGCTCGTCGGTGGAGCTGGGGGCTCGCGTGCGCGCGTCGCGGCGCAGGTGCTCGCGCGACACGTCGAGGTGGGTGTCTTTGTACGGGGCTTCGACATGGCGAGCTTCGCGAAGGGCCTGGCGGTTGCCAGCCCGCGCCTGTTCAGGACTGGTGGGCGTAGTCTGGGCCAGTGGCTGGCTCATACGCTGGCCCGAGCAAGGAGTCGCGCTGCCGGGTAGCAACAGCGTCAGCAATACAGTGTAGAGCAGCGACATAGGTGAGGGCGGGCTGAGTAAATGGTCAAAAACAAGGGGTCATGGTCAGTAATTTACCAAACAAGTAAAAATCGACAAGCAGCAAATTACCCGGACGCAAGCTAGCGTCCGTCGCAAGCCCAACCCGAAACCGCTTCAAGGGCTTTTTGGAGCGGGTAAGGCGCGGGGTGGGGCCGGGGGTGTACGTTCTGATGCCGGCTGGGGGGGCAGCGGCTGCGCGGCTTTGAGTGGGGCCAGGCCGCGCGTCACTGGCGCGGGGCGAGCATTTTTGGGTGATACCCGCGCCTCGGAACGGGCGCGCCCGGCGGGCGCGGCTTTGGGTGGGGTTTTGGGCTTGGCCGGCTGGGGCGCGCGCACGGGGGGTGGGGCCGGGCGCGTGGTTTTGGGAGCTGCTTTGCGCGGAGCAGCGAAAGTTCTGGCCTTGAGCGTGTTGAGGGGAGCCGGGCGGCTGCGCGGGGCGGGGGTAGGGTGCTCGCGGGGCGATAGTCTCACGTAGTGGCGCAGGCGGCGCACCTCGCGGCTGGCTTCGCGCGCGGGCAAGCGGCCGGTGCTGTAGCGGTGCAGCGGTCGGGGCCGGGGCTTGGGGTCTTTTAGCAGCAGGTGCTTGTCGTACTTGGCACGGGTGCCGGCCGGCAGTTCGCTGTAAGAGAGAGTTTTAGGTTTTTCTTCGACGCGAGCGGGGGCCGGGCTAGCGGCGGCCGCGTCGGGGGCTGGTTCGCCGCCGTCAGCCGCGTCGGCGGCGGGCTCGGCGGCTTTGAGCGTGGTGCCTCCCCGATGACGAAGTTTTTCGGCAGCCCGCGCTTTGGCTTGCAATTCGGGCGTCATGCGGGGCGTGGGCAGCCGGTAGGGGTGCATGGCGCGGTTATACACCGTGCAGCCGCCACTCAGCAGTCCCAGCAGCGGCCCCAGCGCCAGAATGAGCAGCTTCAATAAATCTTTCACGGTAAACGGCTTGCTTCGGGCGAAGGTAGGGCGTGGAGGCTGCGGATGGTAGGTGGCGGAGGCAGCTTTCCCGACCCCGACCCCAACGCCAATCAATAGGCCCGCAACGCCCGCAGTGCGTCGCGCAGCCGCTGCTGGGGCAAAAAATCTGCTTCGAGCTGCGGGGCGAAGGGCACGGCCGTATCCAACGACCCCACCCGCCCGACCGGCGCGTCGAGCGCCCCGAAGCAGTGCTCACCCACCCAGGCCGCGATTTCGGCTCCTAGCCCGCCGCTGAGCGTGTCTTCGTGCAAGACCAGCACCCGGCCGTTTTTACGCACGGTGCGGGCTACGGCTTCGGTGTCCCAGGGCAGCAGGGTGCGTAAATCCAGAATGTCGGCGCTGATATTCAGCTCCTCGCAAGCGGCCAGCGCCCACTGTACGCCCGCCCCGTAGGTGATGATGCTCAGCTCGTCGCCCTCGCGGGTCAGGGCCGCTTCGCCAATCGGCGTGAGGTAGTAGCCCGCCGGCACAGGTCCGCTGAGCGAGCGATAGAGCAGCTTGTGCTCGAAATACAGCACCGGATTGGGGTCGGCGAAGGCGCTCAGCAACAGTCCTTTCGCGTCGTGCGGGTTGCTCGGGTACACCACTTTCAGGCCCGGCACGTGCGCGAACCACGCCTCGTTGCTCTGGGAGTGGAACGGCCCCGCCGCCGACCCCGCCCCGGTGGGCAGGCGCACCACCATGTCGGCCCGCTGCCCCCAGCGGTAATGCGTTTTGGCTAAGTTGTTCACAATCTGGTTGAAGCCACAGCTTACAAAATCGGCGAATTGCATCTCGACCATGCTCTTGCGGCCCCGGATGCTCAGTCCCAGCCCCGCCCCCACGATGGCCGACTCGCAGAGCGGCGTGTTGCGCACCCGCCCCTTGCCAAACTCGGCCACGAACCCTTCCGTCACCTTGAACACCCCGCCGTAGTCGGCAATGTCCTGGCCCATGAGCACGAGGTCCGGGTGGCGGCGCATGGCCTCGCGCAGCCCGTCTTGAATGGCATCGACGAAGCGTAGCTCTTTAGTTGTCAGTTCCTCGTTGTCAGTTGTTAGGTGGTCGTCTGGACTGACAACTGACAACTGCTCACCAGCAACTAACGAAGCGTACATATCGGCCAGCTCGCGGGCGGCGTCGGCTACGGGCAGCGGCGCGGCTTCGGCTTCGAGCCAGCCGGCTTCAATTTCCCGCTTGATGTCGGCGCGGAGTTGGGCGCGGGCGGTTTCGCTGAGCAGGCCCTCGGCGAGCAGCCACTTTTCGTAGTTCTCCACCGGGTCTTTGGCGGCCCATTCCTGGAGCAGCTCGGCGGGCACGTACTTGGTGCCGGAGGCTTCCTCGTGGCCGCGCATCCGAAAGGTGAGCGCCTCCACGAGCACCGGCCGGGGCCGCTGGCGCATGTCCTCGGCCAGGGTGCTGATTAAGTGGAACACGTCCAGCACGTTGTTGCCATCTACCTGCACGGCCTCCATGCCGTAGGCGGGGCCTTTGTCCACGAACGCGCGGTGCCGGAACTGCTCCGAGCTGGGCGTACTCAGCCCGTAACCGTTGTTTTCGACCAGAAAAATGACCGGTAATTGCCAGACCGCCGCCACGTTGAGCGCCTCGTGAAAGTCGCCCTCGCTGGCCCCGCCATCGCCCGAATACGTGAGCGTGACGCGGGGCTTTTCGTCTAATACGTCGGCCAACGCGATGCCGCCGGCCACGGCCAGCTGCGGCCCGAGGTGCGAAATCATGCCCACAATGTGGTGCTCGTTGGTGCCGAAGTGGAATGAGCGGTCGCGGCCCTTGGTGTAGCCCGTGGCCTTGCCCTGCCACTGCGCGAACAAGCGCCCCAGCGGCACCCCGCGCCCGGTGAACACGCCCAGGTTGCGGTGCAGCGGCAGAATATACTCGTCGGGCTGCAGCGCCAACGTGCTGCCCACGGCTACGGCTTCCTGCCCGATACCCGAAAACCACTTGCTGACCTTGCCCTGGCGCAGCAGAATCAGCATTTTCTCCTCAATCATCCGCGGCCGCAGCAGCTCGCGGTACAAGCGTAGCAGCACGTCCGGGGCGTAGTCGCGGCGGTCGAACGTGAGGGCGGCGGGAGCGAGAGTCGTAATCGGGTCGGCTTGCATGAGACAAAGGTATCGGCAGGCCGCTAGTACCTTGCGCGAGCGATGACGAAAGCTGAGCATATCGCCTACTGGACTGAAACGGCGGCCGACGACTGGGCCGACGTGCAACGCACCATTGGGGCCGGGGCTTACGTGCACGGCTTGTTTTTTGCCCACCTCGTGATAGAAAAGCTCAGTAAGGCGCACTGGGTGAAGGATAATGAGAATAATCAGCCGCCGCGTATCCACCACATCGGGCGCTTGTGGCAGGATACGCGGCTCGCGCCCACTCCTGCGCAAGAGAACCTCGGCAATCGTTTGAACGAGTATCAGTTGGAGGGACGTTACCCAGATTACGTAACGCGACTTCGTACTCGTACCACGGCCGCTTTCACGGCGCTATTCATTCAGGAAATCGATACCTTACGATTATGGCTACTCAGCAGTTTGCCCTAAGTGAAGTTCACGCTTTCGTATCCGATTTACATGCCCTCGGCATTGAGCCACAACAAGTTATTTTGTTTGGCTCCTTCGCCCGCAACGAGCAACACGAGTGGTCGGATATCGATGTGGCCATCGTGGCGGAAGAATTCAGCGGTTTCCGGCCGGAGGATTCTGGCCTGATGTCGCCCGCATTGTCTCGGCACGTAGAAATAGAACCCCACTCCTTTCGCCCCGAGGACTTCACCGACTGGAACCCGTTCGTGGAAGAAATCAAGCGTACCGGCATTCGGGTGGTGTAAAGGGCGGCGGCTACCTTCGCCCCATGCAAGCTCCTACCCTGCCCGCTACCGCCGAAAGCCACGCCCGCGACTTCCTCCGCCACCTCGAAACGGCTCAGTCAGAGGCCGCCCGCAAGGAGCAGTTCGTAACCTACCTCAACCAGGTTTTCGGCACCACCGACGACAATTGCCGCCTCATTGCCGAGTTTAACCGGGGGGCCGAAAAGCAGCTTCGCATTCCGCGGCCCGACCGCGCCGCCGGGGCCGCCGGCCGCGCCGACACGCAGTACCGCGACGTGATTATCGAGTTTGAGCGCGACATCAAAGCGCCCGCCAAGCTGCGCCACGCCGAAGACCAGCTCCGCGACTACTTCGCCGCCAACTACAACGCCGGCCGCCGCGACGATTTCCGCCTGCTGGCCGCCGATGGCGTGCGCTGGCGCGTGTACGG
>JANXNW010000085.1 GCA_025353905.1 Hymenobacter sp. | reverse complement strand
TGACTGATGTGGGGCAGGTGCTCGGCCAGATGCGTACACGTATAATTGCGGGGCGTACTCAACAGGTACTCGATGTAGGTCGCTTGCGTGAGCATGGTGCACAGTTTTGCCTCAAGATACTACCGAGTGCGTAAGTCCTACTTGTAAAAGTAAAAGCGTTAAGACTGGATTTTAAAATCTTAACTCTTAACTTCTAACTCTTAACTGACCTATTCGACCGTGTTCGCGCCCGTCACGCCGAGCTTGAAGTCGATGGGCAGGCTGGTGAGAATCGGGTACTCGGGTTTTTTGAATTTGAGCAGGCCCACCACGCGCAGCGCTTCTTCGCCGGTGCCGCCGCCCACTTGCCGGACGAGGCGCATTCCGGTCATGGTAGCATCGGGGTTGAGCGTGAAGCTCACGATGCAGCGGCCCTGCATGCGGTTGCGCTTGGCCAGCAGCGGGTATTTTACCTCCTTGGCGATGAAGGCGTACAGGGCTTCCTGCCCGCCTTCGTAGTAGGCGGCCACCGGAATGACGCTGCCCACCCGCGAAAGGCCCGTGCCCGGCGCGGCGGTCGGCGCGGCCGCTGCCGGCGGCCGGCTCGTGTTGGGCGGGGCCGACTGCGCACACACGGCGAGCGGCAGGCTGGTCAGCCCCAAAAACAACCAAGTTGAATTTTTCATGATTTGATAACGTGAACAATAAACCAGGGCGCCAAGCAACCTGACTAGACTAGACTGGACCTGGCGCGCCGCCGGGCAATTGGCGCGCCAAAGTAACTCGAAAGTAGCTAGGTGCCCGCCGTTCCGGTAGCTACCTGCCGGTTCACCTCGGCGATAAAGTCGAGTACCGGCTCGCGGCCGAGCCCGGTTTCGGCCGACGTGACGAAGTGGCGCGGCAGCTCGTCCCAGGTTTCGCTCATCGTGCGCAAGTAACTAGCTACCAGCTCGTGAGTTCGGCCATGGGCTTGCTTGTCGGCTTTCGTGAATATCATCACGAACGGGACGCCGTCCTGGCCGAGGCGCTCCATGAAGGCCAGGTCCACGGCCTGGGGCGAGTGGCGCGAATCGAGCAGGACGGCCACGCAGGTCAGGTTTTCGCGCCGGGTGAGATAGGCGCTTATCATTTTGCCGAAGTCGGCGCGGGCGCTTTTGCTCACTCTGGCGTAGCCGTAGCCGGGCAAATCGACGAGGTACCACTCGTCGTTGATGAGAAAGTGGTTGATAACCTGCGTTTTGCCGGGGGTACTCGACGTTTTGGCCAGCCCCGCCCGCCCGGTGAGCATGTTGAGCAGCGACGACTTGCCCACGTTGGAGCGGCCAATGAAGGCGTATTCGGGCCGGGTGGGCGGCGGACAGGCGGCGAGCTGCGTATTGCTGCTCAAAAAAACGGCTTCCTTTATTAGCATGAGTCGGGTTTTCTGGCCGATTAGCAAGCCGATTAACAAGCCGATACTTGGCCGACAGCTGGCCAATAGCTGGCCGATAACTGACCAGTATCTGGCCGACAGCTGGCTATCGGGACGGGTACAAAGATGCGGCCTGGCCCGGCTTTGAGTTCTGCTGATGCGAGCTATTGCTTTGCTAAAGACTTGTTATTCATAAGCTGCACCTATATTTGCCGCCAGCATACGCCGGCTAGCAATGGCTTTGCCGGTATATTTGCCCCCATCGCGGGTGGCTTATTCAAGGAAAAACTTGGCCAAACGGGCCAACCCTGCCGCCCGATTCTAGTATAGGACGCCGCCACAAAAGGCCGAAAGCCGGCGGCAGATTCCAGTTGTGTTCGTCAATCGCTGCTCTTCTTTCTTTTAACTTTCCAAACACCCCTTTTTTTCAATGGACAATCTTTCCAACCGGCTACTGGGCGTAACCTGTGCCCTGGCGCTGAGCCTGGCCGCGGTGGGCTCAGCTCACGCCCAAAGTGCGCGTAAAGACCTGAAAACCGGCAATAAGCTGTTCAGTCAGGAAAATTACCGGGCCTCGATTCCGTATTACGAGAAGGCGCTGTCCAAAGACCCCAACAACGCCAAAGCCCTGTTTCAGGCCGGTGTGGCCTACTTGTCGTTCGACAAGGAAAAGGCCAGCGACTACATCTACAAGGCCCAGAAGCTCAAGCCGAAGGTGTCGAAGGACATCGAGTATTGGCTCGGGCGGGTCGACCACCTCAACTACAACTTCGACGAGGCCATCACCCACTTCAACGCCTACAACGCGACGCTGAAAAAAAGCAACGACTCGCGCCGCGAGGAAGTGTCGCAGCTCATTCAGCACAGCAAAAATGCCAAGCTGCTTTTTAATTCGCCGAAAGATATTTTCGTCAACAACCTCGGGCCCGTCATCAACTCGCAGTATTCGGAGCACAGCCCGGTTATTTCGTCGGATGACAAAACCCTGATTTTTACGACCCGCGCCAACCCGGCTGAAATTCCGGGCCTCGACCAGAAAAACCGCTCCAAGACGGCGGCCGACGGCGAATACTACGAGGGCATCGTGGAGGCCAAGCGCATCGACGCCAGCACCTGGGAAAAGCCGCGCTCGCTTTCGGCCGTGCTCAACAGCAAGGGCCACGACGCGTCGAACCAGCTGTTCGACAACGACTCGAAGCTGCTTATGTACCGCGACGACGAGGACGGCGACATTTTCGTAGCTTCGAAGCAGGCGACGGGCGGCGACTGGGGCACCCCGGTCAAGCTCAACAGCAATATCAACTCGAAAGGCCGTGAGGGCGACGCCTATATCACGCCCGACGGCCTGACGCTGTTCTTCGCTACCGGCAAGTATTCGGAAGATAACAACCTCGACTTGTACTACAGTACCCGCACTGCGGGCGGCGACTGGGGCTCGGCCAAGTCGATGGGCGGCGTCATCAACACCAAGTACGACGACGACGCGCCGTTTCTGAGCCGTGACGGCAAGACGCTCTATTTCTCGTCGAAGGGCCACAACACGATGGGCGGCTACGACATCTTCGTGTCGAAGTTCGACAGCATCGGCCGCAAGTGGGGCCGGCCCGAGAACATGGGCTACCCGATTAACACGCCCGACGACGACTCGTACTACCGCCTCGCCCCCGACGGCACTTACGCCTACCTGAGCTCGTACCGCATCGGCGGCTATGGCGAGAAGGACATCTACACTATCAACTACATCAAGAACATCACCGTCAAGGGCACCGTGTTCTCGAAGCGTGACAGCACCCAGGCCATTCCGGGCGTGGAGCTCGTGTTCAGCGGCAAGCAGGCCGATAACACGGCTATCAGCTTCCGCGACGTGACCAAGGACCCCGGCGGCAACTACCAGGTGGCGGTGCTCTCGAAGCGCACCTACCAGGTGGCCGTCAATAAGGACGGCAAAAACATCGAAACCCAGGAGTTCGCCGTGCCGATGTCGACCAACGACTCGACCACGATTACGAAAAACTTCTACATCAACTACGTGGACACGACGGCCCTGGCCGCCTCGCGCTTCGGTAAAATCTACTTCGACACCGACAAGTACACGCTGCGGCCGGAGTCGATTACAACGCTCAATACGACGGTGGGAGTGTTGAAAACTAACGCCGGGCTGAACATCTCGATTGAGGGCAATTGCGACTCGCGCAACTCGGACGAGTACAACATGGTGCTGGGCCAGAACCGCGCTGATGCGGCCAAGAAGTACCTCGTCAAGCAAGGCGTGGCCAGCGCCCGCCTCACCACGGTTAGCTACGGTGAGCGTCGCCCGGCCGCCCCGAACGACACGCCCGAGAACATGCAGCTCAACCGCCGCGATGATTTCCGGATAGTGCTGAAGGAAGGCGAGAAAATGCCGGCCATTCTGCCAACTTCCGCTGCCGACTCAACAGCGATAGCTTCGGCGAGTGTTGAGCGCGCGGCCAAGCCCAAGCCCGGCAAGCGCAAGGTGAAGCTGGCCAACGGCACCAAGGTGAAAACCAAAGTGGACGAAGACAGCGACAAAGTGAAGGTGAAAACCAAAGGCCCCGCCGGCGAAAAGTCGAAAACCGTCACCAAAGACGGCGAGCTGGATTCGAAAGCCAAGGACGCTTCGGGTGCCAAGGCCAAGGTGAAAACCAAGAACTAAGCCGTAGCAGCCGCGCAAGCGGATTTCAGGAAGAACGGCCGGACAAACAGTCCGGCCGTTTTTTTGTCCTAGCACTCCGGGCCACTTTCCCCGGCTCCTTATTCTTCGCGGGAGCCACGCTGCGCAATTTTACGCGGCCGGCTGCCGTTCTTTGCCCTCCCGCACCATGGCCGTAGTACCCTACCAAGAAGCCGCCGACGACAAGAAATCGCAGGTCGCGCGCATGTTCGACAACATTGCCGGCAAGTATGATTTCCTGAACCACTTTCTGAGCGCGGGCACCGACATCTACTGGCGTCGGCAAGCCGTGAACAAGCTGCGCGAGCTGCGCCCGGCCCGCATCCTGGATATTGCCACCGGCACGGCCGACTTCGCCATCGAAACGCTGCGCGTGGCCGCGCCCGAGGCCCACATTACGGGCATCGATATTTCGGATGGGATGCTCGAAGTGGGCCGGCAGAAGCTGGCCGCCAAAAACCTGGGCCACCGCATCCGCCTGGAGCTCGGCGACTCGGAGGCGCTGCCCTTCCCCGACGACACGTTCGATGCCGTCACGGCCTCGTTCGGGGTGCGCAACTTCGCCCACCTCGAAGCTGGCCTGGCCGAAATGCGGCGGGTGCTGCGGCCGGGCGGGCAGCTCGTGATTCTGGAATTCAGCAAGCCGACGGCGTTTCCGCTCAAGCAGGCGTATAACTTCTACTTCAGCCGGGTGCTGCCGGTTTTCGGCAAGGTCATTTCCAAAGACCAATCCGCTTACACTTACCTGCCCGCCTCGGTGCAGGCTTTCCCCGACGGTGCCGCGTTCGTGGCCATCCTGGCCCGCATCGGCTTTCTATCCCCCGCATGGCAACCCCTCACGTTTGGTATCAGCTCCATCTACACGGCTCGCAAATAAGTACTCATCGTTGGCGCGGGGCCGCGCTGCTGGCCTTGTTCCCGTTGCTGCTGGCCAGCCCGGCGCTGGGCCAGCGGCGTAAGGGCGACATCGACCGCAACCGTAAGGGCCACATCCAGGGCATTACGGTGGCCAACCTGTCGAACTACAACGAGCGTTTCTACCGGCCGGGCCTGACGATAGCGCCCACTTTTTCGCGGTTTTTTCTGGAGCAGTCGGGCGCGTATCTGCCGGCGGCGCAGCAGGGGCGGGGCCTGGCGGCCAACGCCATCATCAGCCCCGGCTTCGGGGTGGGCTTCGTGAACGACATCCGCCTCGGCGACCCGAGTACGCCGTTTCACCTGCGCTTCGTGCCGGGCATCGCGTTTCTCACCCGCCGGGTTGAGTTTACGAGTGCCGGCGCGGGCCAGCCCGACACGATTCGCACCCAGGAAGTGGGCACCACGCAGCTCGAATTTCCGCTGCTGCTCAAGTATCAGTCGGACCGTCGCCGCAATACCCGCGTCTACATGATTGCCGGTATCAAGCCCAGCCTGGCCGTGGCCCAGCGCCAGAACACGCCCACTATCAATCAAATCGGGATAATCCGCAACGACCTGCTGCTCGAATACGGCTTCGGCCTCGACCTATTTTACCCATATTTCAAGTTTGGCCCCGAGCTGCGCTTTTCTCACGGCCTGCGCAATATCCTCGACCCGCGCAATAACCGCTACAGCGGCAGCCTGCAAAGCCTGCGTACCAACACGGTGACGCTGTATTTGAATATTGAATAGGGTCCATTTAAAAATTAGCATTTATCATTTAACAGGCGGATAAGTGCCGGTAGGCTACCGGTATTGTTGATGATTGATGAAGCCAAAGCCTGTTAAATGTTAATTGATAACTATTAAATGAAAAAGACTGCTTTTATTACCGGCGCATCGTCCGGCATTGGCCGGGCTACGGCCGTGGCGCTGGCCGCCGCCGGCTATCAGTTGGTTATTACTGGCCGTCGGTGCGAGCGGCTTGATGCGCTGGCGCAAGAGTTGGCTCTTACGCCGACTCATGTGCTCACTTTCGACGTGCGCGAGCGCGCCGCCGTGGACGCGGCCGTGGCGGGCCTGCCGGCTGATTTTCAGCAAATTGATGTGCTCATCAACAACGCCGGTAATGCTCACGGGCTGGGCCCGATTGACAGTGGCGACCCGGCCGACTGGGACGCCATGCTCGATGGCAACGTGAAGGGCCTGCTCTACGTGAGCCGGGCCGTGCTGCCACTGATGGGCGAGGGCGGCTTTATCGTGAATATCGGCTCCATTGCCGGCCACGAAGCCTACGCCAACGGCAACGTGTACTGCGCCTCCAAGGCGGCTGTGGCCATGCTCACCCGCGGGATGCGCCTGGATTTGTTGCCGCGTGGCATTCGCGTGGCCGAAGTCAATCCGGGCCTGGTCGAAACTGAATTTTCGCAAGTCCGCTTCAAGGGCGACGAGGCCCGCGCGGCCGGCGTGTATCAGGGCCTGCAAGCGCTGCGGGCCGAAGACGTGGCCGAGCTGATTCAGTTCATGGTCACGCGCCCGCCCCACGTGCAGATTGCGGAAGTGTTGATTTTGCCCAGCGCCCAGGCCGCCGCGACGACCGTGCGCAGGACGTAGCCGCCAGAGCTTAGAATTTAGAGCTTAGAGCTCGGGAAAGAATACTTCCTCTCAGCCTAAGCTCTAAGTTCTGGGCTCTAAGTTCCAAGTTCTAAGCATTCAACTGCGCCAACGCCCCCGCATCGAGCGTATGCCCGCCGCGAAAGCGCAGCAGCTCCGGCGCGTAGCCGACTTCCTGCAGCCGGGCCACATGCTGCTCGACGTGCGCCTCGCTGATGTACTCGTCCGCGTCGCCGACAACGACCGTCACGGGCACCTCGTCGAGCAGGGCGCGGGTCTGGGCCAGGTCCAGGTCCTGCGGAAACGCGCCGGCCCAAAGAATAAGCCGCGCCGGCCGGCGGGCCGTCTGCGCCAGCCAGCGGCTGGCCGTGGCCGCGCCCTGCGAGAAGCCCAGCACGAACAAATCGGCCCCGGTGGGCAGCTCAGCCAGCACGTGGTCGGTGAGCTGATTAAGGTAGGCCAGGTAATCGGCTATCTCGCTGAGCCGGTCGTCGCTCGTCATCCACGAGGCGCCGACCCGTCCACCGTTGCCCTGCAAATAGAAGCGCGATAGTCCTTCCGGGGCCACGATGACCGTGCCCGCCGGGTCGGCGCTGTGCAAACCGGCGAAGTGGCGCACGAAATACGCCGCGAGCTGTCCGTAGCCGTGCAGCACCAGCCACACCCGTCGCGTACTGGCCGACACGGTGCCCAACTGCTGGTAGCGCGCCGTGCGAGTGATGGGAAAGTGGTGTTCCATAAATTTTATTGACTGTTATTTCTGGTTTCTGGCCGGTCATTGCTTCGCTTTGCTCGCAATGACAAAACAGAGAGCTACCCTCGCGCCCCAAAAATGGCGCTGCCGACCCGAATAAGCGTACTGCCTTCGTCAATAGCCCACTGGTAGTCGGCGCTCATACCCATTGATATTTCGCGGAAGTCGTCGGCCGTCGCGAAATAAGTCTTCTTCAAAAACTCGTAATGTGCTCGCAACTGCCGGAACTCGCCGCGCACGAGCGCCTCGTCGGGCGAGTTGGTGGCGATGCCCATCACGCCCGTCAGGCGCACGTGGCGCAGGGCCGCGTACTCGGCTGATTGCAGGATTTGCTCGGCTTCCGGCAAGCTCAGGCCCGATTTGGTTTCTTCCTGGGCGATGTGAAACTGTAGCAGGCCGTTGATAACGCGCTCGTAGCGGGCGGCTTGCTTATCCAGCTCCTGTAGTAAACGCAGGCTGTCCACGCTCTCAACGGTGTGCACGAACGAGGCGAGATACTTGACCTTATTGGTCTGCAATTGCCCGATTTGGTGCCATTCCACGTCGGGCGGCAGCTCGGGCTGCTTGGCGGCCATCTCTTGCACCCGGTTCTCGCCGAAGCGTCGCGCGCCCGCCGCGTACGCCTCGCGCAGCCGCTCCACGGGATGGGTTTTGGTGACGACGACGAGCCGGGCGCTGGTACCGGCGAGCTGCTGCTCGAAAGCAGCGATATTCTGGGCGATGGACAATTTTTTAGTGGTTAATGATAAGTGGTGAATGGTTAATGGTCATGGTCAATCAGGCATTAATCATTGACTATTAACCATTAATTGCTGTATTAGTCTTCCAGAATATTGCCCATAAACGTGCTTTGCAGCGCCAGCCAGAGCAGCCACAATACCAGACCGATGCCAAGATAAGGGCGGTAAAAATCTTCGACCCCACGGAAGCGCTGGACGCGAATGTCGGACTTTTCCAATCGGTCGATTTCGGCGAAAACCTGTCGCAGGGCCGTGTTGTCGGTGGCGCGGAAGAAGCGGCCTTCGGCGGCCTGGGCGAGCTGGCGCATGGTGGTTTCGTCGAGCCGGCTCTCGACGAAGCGCGGCTTGCCGGAGAGTGAGTCGCGGCCGTAGGGCACGAAGCCGTCCTGGCCCAGCCCGATGGTGTAGAGGCGGATGCCATAGGCGTGCGCCAGCTGCGCGGCGAGCAGCGGGTCGAGCGAGCCGGCGTTGCTCTCGCCATCCGAAAGCAGCACGCAGACTCGTGTTTTGGCCCCGCCTGATTCGCGCAAGCGGTTGATGGCCACGCCCAAGGCCGTGCCGATGGCCGTGCCCTCGTCGGCGATGAGGCCGGGCTTCAGGCTGGCTAAGCCACTCAATACCAGGTCGTAGTCGGTAGTGAGCGGCACGAGCGAATACGCTTGTCCGGCGAAGGCCACCACGCCGAGGCGGTCGCCGGCCCGGCCCCGCACGAACGCCTGAGCTAAGCGCTTGGCCGCCGCGAGGCGCGTGGGCTTGAGGTCCTCGATTTCCATGCTGCCCGACACGTCGAGGGCCAGCACCAGGTCGAGGCCGCGGCCGGTCTGGGTGAGGTGCTCGGTGGGGCGCTGGGGCCGGGCGGCGGCCAGCAGCAGCAGCGCCCCGCTCAGCAGCAGCACCAGCGTCGGCACGAAGCGCAGGCCGGCGCGCCAGTCGGGCCGCATCCCGCCCGGCCCGAAGGTTACCAGCACCTGCCGCCGTCGCCGGGCCAGCGCCCAGCGCAGCAGCGGCAGCAGCGGCAGCAAAGCCAGCCCCAGCAGCACGGCCGGATGCTGCCACTCGTAGCCGGCGAGCGTAGGGTAGGAGAAAAGCGAAACGAACTCAGCAGCCGACACGCGGGCAAAGTTAGGAGCAGGGATAAGGGAGCAGGAGGGTGTCATTGCGAGCGCAGCGAAGCAATCGCATCCGTTCTGCTTGGTGTTAAGCCAGGCGGCTAAAACTTACCAGGTGTCATTGCTTCGCTGCGCTCGCAATGACACCCTCCTGCTCCCTTATCCCTGTTCTCCCGCCCAATGTTACCTTAATGTTACCTATTTATTAGGGCTTCCGCATCAAAATTAGGGTAGCTTTGGGGATGGACCTTTTCGCCCCTTTTGCTGAAGTAACGGACCCGCGGGTAGTGGGCAGGTGTTCGCATCAACTGCTTGATATGCTGGCCCTTTTGCTGTGTGCTACGTTGGCCGGCTGCGACGATATTCCCGAAATCTGCGACTACGGGCGCGCCCGGCTGAGCTTTTTGCGCACGGAGTTAAACTTGCCCTTTGCCAACGGCATTCCCTCGCCAGACACGTTGGAGCGCTTACTCCAGCGCCTCAACCCGCAGCAGTTGGAGGGGGTCTTGCGCCGGTGCGCCACCTCGCTCGTCGGCCAACAGCTCTGCCTCGACGGCAAGGAGCACCGCGCCACCACCCCCGCCGGCCAGCGCCACGCGCCCTTCCAGACGCTCAGTGCCTGGGCCGTGGCGCAGGGGCTGAGTTTTGGCCAGGTGCCCATCGGGGCCAAATCGAACGAAAAAACGGCCATCCCCGCCTTGCTCGACATGCTCGATGTCACCGGCAGCATCGTCACCATCGATGCTATCGCCTGCCAGCCTACGCTCGTTGCCCAGGTGGTGGAGGCCGGGGCCGATTATGTTATCGCCCTGAAAAAGAATGCCAAAACGCTCTACGAGCAGGCCCAGCATCACCTGCTCAGCCGGGCCCCCCACCTGCCCACCCACGTGAGCCGCGAGTTGGCCCACGGCCGGGGGGAGGTGCGCACCGTGCGCATCAGCCAGGACCTGGACCTGGTGGAGGCCCGCGCCGCCTGGACCGGTTTGCACACCCTGGTCTTGGTGGAGACCGAGCGCCACACGGCCCGGGGGTGCACCCGCACCCAGCGCCTGTACTTGAGTTCGCTCACCGACCCCGACCCGGCCACCTATGCCCGGCTCGTGCGCGGGCACTGGGCCATTGAAAACCAGTTGCATTGGCAGCTCGACCTGACCTTTCACGAAGACCGCTCCCGGCTGCGCACGGGCCACGCCGCGCTTAACGCCAACATCCTCCGCAAAACAGCCCTGCATTTACTCGCCCAGGACCCGCGCCCCATCAGCTTCAAGCGAAAGCGCAAACAGGCTGCCTACGATAATCACTATTTGCGCAGCCTCCTGCAAAAAGCTTAAAATTTGGTGCGGAAGCCCTACCCATGAAAAGACTATTTACCCTTGCCGCCGCAACAGCTTTGGCGGCAGCCTCGCTCAGCGCCCAGGCGCAGGCTCCCATCACCATCGACGGTCAAATCACGGCAACTGAGCGGGTAGCCGCCGGCTACACGTTGGTGGGTACTTACACTGGTACGCGGGGCTTCTCGCCCTCGGCTACCAACCAGGCCGGGCTGCTGGCGCTCTACGCCGCTGCCGATGCCAACAATGTTTACTTCTTCTTGACTGGTACGCTTCAGAATGACGGCACCCCGGCTACCCTCTCCAACTCGTTTCAGATTATTGTTGACCGGCCGGGTGTGGCCGGGGTGCCGGTAGGGACGCGGGTACCAAAGCCCGCTGCCGCCGTGGCACCAGCCGTGAACACGTCGTTTCAAAATTTTGGCCCCTTCCTGGACCTGCCCGCCGACATGGGCTTTGCCATTAAAGGTAATGGGGTGGCCGCACAGTATCAGGTAGATGGTATCGTCTACACCGGAGGCGCGACGCCCTCCGCTAGCGCCGCCGTCCTAAGTGGTGCTACCGGCGTCGCCGCCACCGGGGCCGTAGCCTCAGTAACTGGCCAAACGGGAGCTTTCACCGTGTTCAACGGTGCTCAGGTAGCCTACCGCACTTCGGCCAACCTCAACGCCAACCCCGGCTTCGCCTCTAACGGCGTAACGCCGCCAGCTAATGGACTGGAGGTAGCCGTCAGCCGGGCTTCCATTGGCTTGCCCGCCGCCGGTGGTGCGCTGCAGGTGTTCGCCCTGTAGAACAACCAGGATGGTGGCTTCGTCTCGACCGACTTTATTCCTCAAAGCCCAACCAACACGACCAACCCCGGTCTTGACCCCGACTTTCGGACTATTCCGGGCACTCAAGCCGCAACGGTTAATATCGGCACCGGCACGGGCATAACCGTGCTCGGCACCCGCGCCGCCGATGCGGCCGCCATTGGCCTGAGCGTTTTCCCGAACCCGAGCGAAGGTGCCGCGACCGTGCAGTACAAAGTAGCTGACCGCGCTTCGAACGTGAACATTGTGCTCACCGACCTGCTCGGCCGCTCGGTGCGGGTGCTCGAAAACAGCATGAAAGCTGTCGGCACGCAG
>JANXNW010000162.1 GCA_025353905.1 Hymenobacter sp. | reverse complement strand
GGGTAGCCGCGGCGGATTTCCAGCTCGCACACCGCGCCCATGCTCACGGCCAGCCCTTCGCAGAGCTGCCGCAGGTGCCCGTGCGCCTCGTTACGCCACTTCTCGTCGAGGGTCCGAAACGTGCCTTCGAGGTACACTTCGTCGGGAATAACGTTGGTAGCGCCGTTGGCGATGACTTTGCCGAAGCTCAGCACCGAGGGCAGCTTGGGGTTGGCGCGGCGGCTCACGATTTGCTGGGCCGCCACGATGAGATGGGCCGCCACCAGCACCGGGTCGAGGTTCAGCTCCGGCATGGCCCCGTGCCCGCCCTTGCCCCGAATAGTCAAATACAGCTCGTCGGTGCTGGCCATGTAGCGCCCACTCCGCACGCCAATCTGCCCCACGGGCAGCTTCGGAAACACGTGCTGGCCCAGCACCTGCGCCGGGGCCGGGTTTTCTAATACACCTTCGGCAATCATGAGCGAGGCCCCGCCCGGCAGCCGCTCCTCGCCGGGCTGGAAAATCAGCTTGACGGTGCCGCTGAATTCGTCGCGCAGCTCCGTCAGCAGCCGCGCCGCGCCGAGCAGGCAGGTCGTGTGCACGTCGTGCCCGCAAGCGTGCATCACGCCCGGCACAGTAGATTTATACGCTACCTCATTGCGCTCCTGAATGGGCAGCGCGTCCATATCGGCCCGCAGGGCGATGGTTGGGCCCGGACCATTGCCGCCGTTGCCCGCTCGCCCTTCTATGAGGGCCACCACGCCAGTATTGGCCACGGCGTGGGGACGCAGCCCCAGCTTTTCCAGCTCCGCCGTCACGAAGGCCGCCGTCTGAGTTTCCTGAAACGAAAGCTCTGGGTGCTGGTGCAGGTGGTGGCGGAGCGCGGCTAGGTCGGGGGCCAGGGCGGCGGCGCGGGCCTTGATTGTCTGAACCGCGGATTTATCGGATTCTTCGGATTGCACGGATTTTGGTGGCGTTGCGGGTGAGCTGCCTGAAGAGTTGATGTTTCTCGTGGTCAATTTACAGCTGCTAAGTTGTCAGGCATTAGTTGTCAGTTGTCAGGGCTTTGCAAATAGTTAACTAACAACTGACAACGAGCAACTGACAACCCGTTTACTTCTGAACGGCTACTTAATTGATTGCCTATTGCGAATAAAAAACAAACCCTGGTTGCCGTCCACTAAAATCTGTGCAATCCGAAGAATCCGATAAATCCGCGGTCAAATCTGCGGTTCAGGGCGTTTTGTTTATTAGCACCGACATGGCTTCCAGCTCGGCGCGGGGCGCGAAAGCTCGCACCTTGTTCAAGGCGCGCACCGCGTCGAGCCGTGTGGCAAAGTCGCCGATGTATAGTCGATAAGTGGGCTGTTTGAAGGTGATATAGTCGGTTTCATCGGGGTAGCGGCTGATAAGCTCGCGGCGGATGCGCATGACTTGCTCGCGCTCCATACCCAGGTACGCTCGAATGCGGAAACCATTGACGTAACGAATGTTCTGGTTCACATAAGCCTGGTCGCGCAGGCGTTGTTCGAGCGCGGCGTTCACCTGGTTGGTGGGCGCGGGCGCGGCAGGTTTGGTGATGGAGGTAGCAGCCTTGGTCGCGGGCGCGGCGGCGGTCGGGGCTGGCAGGGCTGGAAACACGGGCCGGTAGCGGCTTAAATCTTCGGTAGCCGGGCCGCGGCCGGCTCCGGTTGCGCCAGCCACGCGCGGCGCGGCCGGACCACTGGCCGCGCAGCCCGCTAATAGGCCCAGCAGCGGCCAGCCCATCAGCAGGGCCAGCGGACCAGCCGGGCGAAAATCAAGCAGGCGAAGAATTCGCGTCATCATCTCGCAAGATAGCCTCGCTTTGGGAGGTGCCGAGCCGGTCGGCCCCCGCCGCGAGCAGTGCCAGCGCCTGCTCGCGCGTCCGAATGCCGCCGCTGGCCTTGATGCGTACCGTCGGCGGCAGCACACTCCGCAGCAGCTCCACGTCGCGCACCGACGCGCCCCGGCTGGCGAAGCCCGTCGAATTCTTCACAAAGTGCGCCCCCGCCACGGCGCACAGCCGGGCCGCCACTTCGATTTCGGTTTCGCTCAGCAACGCCGTTTCGATGATGACTTTGAGCAGCGCGTCGCGCGCGTCGGCCAGGTCAGCGAGGTCCTCGATTTCGGCTTGCGCGGCCGCGACTTGCCCCGATTTTAGGGCCGAAATGTTGAGCACCACGTCCAGCTCAGTCGCGCCGTCGGCGAGCGCGATTTCCGCCTCGCGGAACTTCACGCGCGGGCTGTTATAGCCCAGTGGAAAGCCGATGACCGTGCCCACGGCCACGCCCGAGCCGGCCAGCTCGCGGGCGGCGAGCACCACGTAGCAGGGCGGCACGCACACGCTGGCCACGGCCCACTGCCGTGCCTGCTGGCAGAGCTGCACGATGTCGGCCGCCGAGCAGTCGGGCCGCAGCAGGGTATGGTCGAGGTGGGCGGCGAGGTTCATGCGGGGGCAAAGGTATCGGGGTAAGTTATCAGGCCGCGCCGCTAGGCGGTCAGCGTCGTCACTAGCCGCGCCACGTCGGGGAAGGTGCTTTGCAAGTCGGCCAGCTTCAGCAGGGGCAGCAACCGGGCACCGTGCCCTGTTTTATGGTAGCGGCCTTTGCGGGTGTCAGTAGTGCAGCGTTCCAGCACCCGGTCGGGATGCGGCACGAGCGCGGCGGCGGTGGGCGGCAGCGTGTGCGTGAGCTTCGGCCCGTAAAACTGGTGAACAACGGCGGGCTGAGCCAGAAACCAAGCCTCCATTTTCTGCACCATAAAAAACACCTGCTCGGCGTAAGCGGTCAGCTCTTTCTCGCTCAGCCACGCCTCGCGGGTATCAGCGGGGCCGTCCAAGTCAACCAGCAGCAGGATTTGCTGAAAAGCGCTGTTTGGCTTGGTGGCTTCCAGTCGAAACAGGCGAATGGCCCCGTTCGTGTCGTTGCACATGATAATGCGGGGCATTCGCCGCAAGCTGGCCTGGCCCACCAGCCGCCCGAAGCCGTTGCGCAGGTCGCCGTTGTCGGTGTTGCGACCGCCCTCTATGAAAACTACGCACTCCGCCATAAGCTAGTAGCGGTTGCCGCCCAGCGCTCCGTCGCGCCACATCTGGCCGGGCGCGAACGCCTCGTACCAGCCCGCGAAATCGGCTTCCGTGAACTGCCGCACCTGGGTCTGATTGTTTTCGTCTTTCTCGAACACCCGCACGGCCCGCAGCGGAAACTGGTTCAGCAGGCCCGGCGCGTGGGTCGTTACTAGCAGCTGGCTTTGCGCGCTGGCCTGGTCGAACTGCTTGCCCAGCTCCAGCAGCATATCGGGGTGCAGGTTGCGCTCCGGCTCATCGAAAATAATAACCCGGCCCCGGCCCGGCTGGTGCAAAGCCACGAGCAGGCACAAGTACGAGAGCGTCCCGTCCGACACCTGGGCGGCGTGAATGGGGGTTTCCAGCCCCTTTTCCTGCAAGTAAAATTCCACGCTCCCCTGCCCGTACACGTTCATCCGAAACCGCTGAAAATGCTCGTTCACGTCGTGCAAACCCGCCTCAATCGCGTCGTAAGCGGCGGTAGATTTCAGGCCCGTCGTGTTCAGCACCTGAAACATGTTGTCGCCATTGGGTAGCAGCTTGTTTACGCCCGTCGCCCGCACGGTGGTGCGCATCGGGGAGTCTTCGGTCGTGTTGAAAAGACGGTAGATGTCGAGGTCGCGTAGAATATGAGATACGGTCGCAAGGTCGCCAAAAATTTGACTAGCAGCAAATACTGGTAGTGTTAATTCTCTCCCGTCGCCAAGAACTTTACGCTCTTGTGCGTCTTGCTTGGCTACTGCTTTTTCCGCATGAAATACATTTCCAAATTTAGAGTCGAAATAAACTTTTTCATCCGGGTGCATTAGTGTTTCATCAACTGCAAACTCGTTGTTTCCAACGTTCGCAAGGGATATTTGATAAACAATGTCCTTTGTGTATTCACTCAACCACGGTTTATTGATAACATCAGATAAAGTAAAGTTTAACTGGATTCGTCGGGGTACTATAGTTTGTGGGGTGTTTTTCTGTTGAATAGAATTAATACCACCCCATTGCGCAATCTGCTCCTGCAAACGCCCATCCATGCCCGCTTTCAGCAACTGAAACGCCCGCAGGAAATTACTCTTGCCGCTGCCGTTGATGCCGACCAGCACGTTCAGGTCCGGCTCCAGGTCAATGGTGCAGTCGCCGAAGCTGAAGAAATTGACGAGGCGAACGGACTTAATCATATCGGTGGGGTTCAGGTAGGTAAAGGTATCGGGGTTTTCGCACGGAGTGGAAAAAGAGTTCGGGGAGTTTCACGGAGCGTAAATAACTCCGTGAAACTCCCCGAACTCTTTTTCCACTCCGTGCGAAAAACTCAATCCACCAACACGCACCGGCTGCTGAGCACGTCCTGCTCCACGGTCTTATACTTCACGTCGCGCACGACGCGGCCGTCCATGTACTGCACACTCACGCGGTCGTTGCGGTTGGCCACTTTTTGCGAGCGGGCGGGGGCCTGCTTCACCGGCGGCGGGGCGATGCCCAACTCGGCGGCTTGCTCCAGGTCTTCGGGGCCGGCCCCGAGGCTGACGTCCGAGACCGCTTTCTGGGCTTTGAGCTTGGGCAGCGGGGGCGGGGCAGGCATTTCGTCCTCGAAGTAGTATTGCGGCTCGTCGTAGCCGGCGGCCTGCTGGCCCACCGGCACGTCGGAGCGAAACAGGAACTGGCCCGTCTCGCGGTTCACCTTGCCCAGCATCCGCTTGAACAGCTCAAACGCCTCGAACTTGTAAATCAGCAGCGGGTCCTTCTGCTCGTACACCGCGTTCTGCACCACCTGCTTGAGGTCGTCCATCTGGCGCAGGTGCTGGGTCCAGGCTTCATCGACGGTCGAGAGCACGGCCACTTTTTCCATCTGCCGCACGATGTCGCGCCCTTGCGTAGCTTCCACGCGGCGCAGGTTGGCCACCACCTGCACGTGCTTGCGCCCGTCGGTGAACGGCACGGCGATGTTCTCGTAGGGCGAGTCCTGGCGCAGCAAATCCGTGACGAGCGGCAACGCGTTCTGGCCAATGTGTTCGCTCTTGCTCTCGTAGTAGCCCACGGCTTCCTCGTACAGCTTCTGCGTGAGCTGGGGCGCTTGCAACGCGCTGAATTGCTGGGCGGTGAGGTGCGTCTCGTAGCCGAAATCCTTGATGACGGTCAGCTTGAAATCCTCGTAGTCGCCGGTCGTTTTGTGGCCGGTCGCCACTTCCTCGCTCACGTCATAAATCAGGTTGAGAATGTCCAGCTCCAGCCGCTCGCCGAACAAGGCGTTGCGGCGGCGGCGGTACACGACCTCGCGCTGGGCGTTCATCACGTCGTCGTATTCGAGCAGGCGCTTGCGGGTGCCGAAGTTGTTCTCCTCGACCTTCTTCTGGGCGCGCTCGATGCTCGACGTAATCATCGGGTGCTGAATGACTTCGCCCTCCTCCATGCCCATGCGGTCCATGAGCTTGGCGATGCGCTCCGAGCCAAACAACCGCATTAAATTGTCTTCCAGCGACACGAAAAACTGGCTGGTGCCGGGGTCGCCCTGGCGACCGGCGCGGCCCCGCAGCTGGCGGTCCACCCGCCGGCTTTCGTGGCGCTCGGTGCCGATAATGGCCAGCCCGCCGGACTCTTTGCTCGTTTCGCGCAGCTTGATGTCGGTGCCCCGGCCGGCCATGTTGGTGGCAATCGTCACCGTGCCCGGATAGCCCGCGCCGGCTACAATCTCCGCCTCGCGCTGGTTTTGCTTGGCGTTGAGCACCTGGTGCGGAATGCCGCGCAGCTTCAGCATCCGCGACACCAACTCGCTGATTTCCACGCTTGTCGTGCCCACCAGCACCGGCCGCCCGGCCTGCACCAGCGCCTGGATTTCCTCGCTCACGGCGTTGTACTTCTCGCGCACCGTGCGGTACACTTTGTCGTGCTCGTCGTGGCGCGAGATGGCCCGGTTGGTCGGAATCACCACCACGTCGAGCTTGTAAATTTCCCACAGCTCGCCGGCTTCGGTTTCGGCCGTGCCGGTCATGCCGGCCAGCTTGTGGTACATGCGGAAAAAATTCTGGAGCGTGACCGTGGCGTAGGTCTGGGTCGCGTCCTCGATGCGCACGTTTTCCTTCGCCTCAATCGCCTGGTGCAGCCCGTCGGAGTAGCGGCGGCCTTCCATGACGCGGCCGGTCTGCTCGTCCACGATTTTCACCTTGCCGTCGTCGGTCAGAATATATTGGTCGTCGCGCTCAAACAACGTGTACGCTTTCAGCAGCTGGTTCACGGTGTGGACGCGCTCCGACTTCTCCTGGTAGTCGCTCAGCATCTGTTCTTTGCGCGCCAGCTTGTCTTCGGCCGAGAGGCCGGCATCTTTCTCAATGGCGGCGATTTCCATGCCGATGTCGGGCATGATGAACAGGTGCGGGTCCTCGCCCTGGGCCGTGATGAGGTCGATGCCTTTTTCGGTCAGCTCAATCTGGTTGTTTTTCTCGTCGATGGTGAAGAACAGCGGCTTGTCGGCCTGGGGCATCTGCCGCGAGTTGTCCTGCAAGTAGAAGTTTTCGGTCTGCTGCAAAATCACCCGCATCCCGCTCTCACTCAAGAACTTGATGAGCGGCTTGCTCTTGGGCAGGCCCCGGTAGGCGCGAAACAGGGCCAGGCCACCGTCGCCGCTCTTGCTGCCTTCCTCGGCCCCGGTCTTACCCTCGGCAATCGCCTTGCGGGCCTGCACCAAATAGCTCTGCACCAGTTTCTTCTGCTCGTCAACCAGCCGCTGAATGCGCGGCTTGAGCACCAGAAACTCGTGGACATCGCCCTTCGGCACGGGGCCGGAGATGATGAGCGG
>JANXNW010000020.1 GCA_025353905.1 Hymenobacter sp. | reverse complement strand
GGCAGCGTCCGCACGGCCTGAGCACGAGTTGGTTGTTAGCTAAAGAGTCCCCGCTGCCTGGTGCAGCGGGGACTCTTTTCGTTGGTGGGCTATTTTGCTGACGGCTCACCGTTCGTACTTTTAGGTTTCCCCTTCCAATCCCTCGAATTATGAC
The DNA here is from genome assembly GCA_025353905.1 of Hymenobacter sp. Taxonomy (GTDB): domain Bacteria; phylum Bacteroidota; class Bacteroidia; order Cytophagales; family Hymenobacteraceae; genus Hymenobacter. Next base: position 6,169 of record JANXNW010000020.1, on the reverse strand, counting down.
GAAAGCTCAGGTTTTACATATTCTCGACCAATTGCCCGACGAGTTCGAGCCGGAAGAGCTTATCGAGCGGCTCTTATTCGTAGAGCACCTGGAGCAGCGGCTACGGCAGGCCGACGAGCGCGAGGGGGTGTCGTTTGAAGAAGCGCGCGCCCGATTCATGCCTCAGCAGCCCGTACAAAATGCGGCCTGATTTTTCCACGGAGTGTCTGGAAGACATTCAGCGCCTGTATGACTTTCTGGCCCCCCAGTCGCCGAATGCCGCGCAGCGTTTCGTGGACGGCATTTTTCGCCAAGGTTGAGCTGCTGCTGACTTTCCCGGAAATGGGCCGGGTGGTTCCCGAACTGGGCCGACCCACGGTGCGCGAAGTATTTATCGCCACTACCGCATCGTTTATCAAATCAAGCCCAGCGGTCGCCTGAACGTGGTGCTGGTGCAGCCAGGACAGATTCCGTTGGAAGTTAGTCGCTTGCGCTAAAACCTAAAACGGCCCGACCGCGCGAGCGGTCGGGCCGTTTTATCGAAAGGCCCTGCGGTGCCAACTGAAGCCTTACCCCATACGCGGCTACAAATCGAACTTGATGCCCTGGGCCAGCGGCAGCTCGGTGCCGTAGTTGATGGTGTTCGTCTGGCGGCGCATATATACTTTCCAGGCGTCGGAGCCGGATTCTCGGCCGCCGCCGGTTTCCTTCTCGCCGCCGAACGCGCCGCCGATTTCGGCCCCGCTCGTGCCGATGTTCACGTTGGCAATGCCGCAATCCGAGCCGGGCGCGGCCAGAAACGCTTCGGCTTCGCGCAGATTCAGCGTAAAAATGCTGCTGCTCAGGCCCTGGCGCACACCGTTTTGCTGGGCAATGGCCTGCTCCACCCCGCCCTCGTAGCGCAGCAGGTACAGAATCGGGGCGAAGGTTTCGGCCTGCACGGTGGGGTAGTAGTTCTGCGCTTCCACCAGCGCCGGTTGCACGTAGTGGCCGCCGGGCAGCTCAGCCGAGCTGATGACCTGCCCGCCCGACAGTAAGTGGCCGCCTTCGGCCTGTACTTGCTCCAGCGCTTGCGAAAACAGGCGCACCGCGTCGGCGTCGATGAGCGGGCCGACGAGCGTGCCGGCTTGCAGCGGGTGGCCAATGGGCAGCTTGGCGTAGGCGGCCACGAGGCGGGCTTTCACGTCCTCGTAAATGCTGGCGTGGATGATGAGCCGGCGCGTGGTGGTGCAGCGCTGCCCGGCCGTGCCCACCGCCCCGAACACGATGGCGCGCATGGCCATGTCGAGGTCGGCTTGCGGGGCGAGGATAATGGCGTTGTTGCCGCCCAGCTCCAGTAGCGCCCGGCCCAGGCGCTGGCCCACGGCCGCGCCCACCGCCCGGCCCATGCGGGTACTGCCCGTGGCCGAGACGAGCGGAACGCGCTCGTCGTGGGCCATGGCCGCGCCCACGTCCGGCCCGCCGAGCACGAGGTTGAAAATACCCTCCGGCAAGTCGTTGGCCGCGAGCACCTCACGCAGAATGTGCTGCACGGCCACGCCGGTGAGCGGCGTTTTCTCGGAAGGCTTCCAGATGCAGACGTCGCCGCAGACGGCCGCCAGCAGCGCGTTCCAGCTCCAGACGGCCACCGGAAAGTTGAAGGCCGAGATGATGCCCACCACGCCCAGCGGGTGGTACTGCTCGTACATGCGGTGCGCAGGCCGTTCCGAGTGCATGGTCAGCCCGTGGAGCTGCCGCGAGAGGCCCACGGCGAAATCGGCGATGTCAATCATCTCCTGCACCTCGCCTAGCCCTTCCTGCAAAATCTTACCCATCTCGTAGCTCACCAGCTTGCCGAGGTCTTCCTTGTGCTGACGCAGCGCCTGCCCAATCTGGCGCACCACTTCGCCCCGCTGCGGGGCCGGCACCAGTCGCCAGGTCGTAAAAGCCGCCTGCGCCGTTTCGACTACTTTATCGTAGTCAGCCACGGTGGCCAGCGCGACGTGGCCGATGAGCTGTCCGTCGGCGGGCGAATGGACGGCTTTGGTGGCGTTTTGGGCACCGCCCCACGCGCGGCCAGTGCAGTACGCGGGGCTGATGGCCCCGATGCCGAGGCGGGCGAGCACGTCGCGGATGCCGTGCGGGTCTGTCTGGGGGTGGGCTACGGCGGTGTCGGTGGGGGAGGCGGCTTCTTCGAGGGCTTGCTTCATGGGGACAAAGGTAGCCGATGGCAAGAGCGCGCAAGCGGGTCGTTGGGGCGCTATTGGCCCGGCGGCTGGGGCGGCGGCGGACTGTCGTGCTCCTGATAATAGGCGAGCCAGTCGCGGGCGGCGGCTTCGTTGCTGAAGAAGTACGGATAGAATTCATCCTGGGCCTGCTGGCGCAGCCGGGCTTCGGTAGCGATGCTCTCGATTTCGGCGCGGCTGGCTTCGTTGGCCAGACAGGCCACGAAAACCGGCTTACCTAGCTCGCGCACCACCTCGCGGCTGAGCAAGCCGCCAAACCAGGTCTGGAATGTGGCTGGCTCGCTGCGCTCACGCAAATCAAGCAGCCAGTAGCGGCAGTTAGCCGCCTCCTTCGCCACGGCCACTATCTCCTCGAAAGCCGGGTGCAGGTCTTCGGCAAAGACTCCGGGCAGCCAGCGGGCGACCAAGACCTTCGCAGTCAGCTCGTAGGTGAGGGTAAATGTTAAAGGTGAATCTTGGAGCATAGCGTCGTTATATACTAACAGTTGGAACTACTCTTCAAAGATACACCGGGGTCGCCCGGCCTCGTTTCTCGCCCGGCTCGTGCGCCAAAAGAAAGCCCCGCTCAGCAACTGAGCGGGGCTTTCTTAGTGAAAATGAAAAATCAACCAGGCTTATTCGCGCCCAATCGGGTAATACGACTTGCGGCCGTCCGGGTACACGCCCTCGATAAGCGCGCCCGAGTTATTCTTGGCCTGCTCCAGGTAGGCGGCCACGTCGGCGGGCTTAGTTATCTGGTTTTTGTCGATGCGTGTAATGATGAAGCCGTCGGCCATACCCGTCTGCTTGAAGTTAGACTTGGCGATGCCCGAAATTTGGGCGCCGCCCTCAATGCCGAGCGAGTTTTGCAGCTTGGTCGATACGGCGCTGAGCTTGGCCCCTTCGTAGGCGATGCTGGCGTTGGCGGGCGTTTCGCGCACCACGGCCGTCGTGTTGGCCGCGTTGAAAAGCGTGGCCGAGGCCGTACGCTTCTCTGCGCCGCGATAGTAAGCCACCGTAATCTTGTCGCCGGGGCGGAAACGGGCCACCTGCTCTTGCAGCTGGGCCGACGAGGTGACGCTGGTGTTGTTGATGGCCGTGATAATGTCACCCTCGCGCAGGCCGGCCAGGGCCGCCGCGCTGTTCTCAACCGGCTTGATGACATAGACGCCATTCATAGTGGCAAGCTTTTTTTCCGAGGCGAATGAGGCATCAATCTCGCGCATCTGTACGCCCAGCAGCGCCCGCTGCACCACCTTATACTTAAGCAAATCGTCCACTACCTTACTCACGATGGCACTCGGCACGGCGAAAGCGTAGCCTTCGAACGAGCCGGTGTGCGACGAGATGGCCGAGTTGATGCCAATCAGGTCACCGGCCGTGTTCACGAGCGCACCACCCGAGTTGCCGGGGTTCACCACGGCATCGGTCTGAATGAACGACTCGATGCCCATGGCCTGGTCGCGGGCCAGAATGCCGATGCTCCGGCCCTTAGCCGAAATGATGCCCGCCGTCACGGTCGAGTTCAGGTTGAACGGGTTGCCCACGGCCAGCACCCACTGCCCGACTTTCACGTCGTCGGAGCTGCCGTACTTGATGAAGGGCAGGTTGTCGGCTTTCACCTTGAGCACGGCCAGGTCGGTGCTGGGGTCAGCCCCCACCAGCTCAGCCTCGAACTTACGCTTGTCGTCAAGCACGACCGTGATTTTGCTGGCCTTGTCGATGACGTGGTTATTAGTCACGATGTAGCCGTTGGCGGCGATAATCACGCCCGAGCCGGAGCCTTCGCCCCCGCCGCCGCCCGGTATTTGCGGGTGGCCCTGCGGCATTTGCCCGCCACCGCCGCCCATCCCGCCGCCGTCGCCGAAGAACTGGCGCAGAAACGGGTCCATCATCATCCGGCTCTGGCTACCCATCCCCGCGTTGGGGTCAGCCTTGTATTCGGTCATCACGTGAACCACGGCCGGCGTAACGGCGGCGGCGGCGGCCACGAAATTCAGCCCCTCGGGCGCGGCATAAGGCGTACTGCGTAGGGCCGCGGTGTAGCGCATTTGCGGGTCGGTGGCCACGGCCGAGGCCGCCGGAGTCGGCGCGCCTTCCAGCAGCTTGTAGCCCCCCACGGCCACGCCGCCCCCCAGCAGGGAAGCCGCCACGAAGCCGAGCATCATATTTTTAGCTTGCATTTGGGGTTGGGTTTGATAGAAAATTGAAAAAAGAAAGAAGCCGTCGGAAAGCCCGTTGAGTGGGCAGGTGCCTAAACTACCCGCCGGGCGAAAAAGAGTTTTGCCGAAGCTATGGTCTGACCCCGGCTCAACGCCAGCAAGATACGCTTTCGTGCCCGAAAGTTGTGCCCACTCGCGGCGTTCAAACAAGCGTCGTACCAAAAAAAAGGTATTCGTCGCCGGGTACTGGTTAGCCGTCGCTCCCGGGCCTGGCGTACTCTGGCATACCGCACCGTGAGGTTTGGTCGCGCTGGCAAGCTTGGTAAGAGCAGGTAAGGCCCGGCCGTGTCCGTCAGTTTGGCAGTTCTCGCCGGACGCGTACGTAGAAACCGCTGTGCCCGCACTAGTGCTGAGTTGGCAGCACCACCCGTCGCGCCCGGTCGGCCTCGCTGAGCCGGTTGCTGAACAGCGAGTAGCGCAAGTCCAGCCCGAAAGTAGGCACCACGTTGTTCGTGTTGCCACCCGCGATTTTCACCGCCCCGCTCGCGTCGAACTGCGGCAGCTCGATAAGGTAAACGGTTTGCCGCGCAAACCAGGGCGTAAAGTCGAAGCGCGGCGACACGCGCACCCCGACTTCGGCCCGCAGGCTGGTGAGCTGAATGGTACGCTCGCTAGGGTCGGTGTCGGCTTTTTGCAGGCGCAGGCGCGTGGCGGTCTCGTAGCTCAGGCGCGGGCGCAGGGCCAGCCCGGCGCTGCCCAGAGGCAGCAGCTTTTCCAGGTCCAGCCGCAGCCGCACGTTGGTTTGCCCGTCGGGGCCGGGGCCACCCTTCAAGCCGCTCGTATTCAGAAACGAGCGTTCCACGCTCAGGCGCTGCCCGAAGGTGAGGCCGCCCGGCGTCGGCGCGCGGTGCCGCAGCAGCGCTTCCGGCACGAACGTTTCGTACTGGCCGTTGCCGCCCGTGAAGCGGGCCGTACCGCCCCAGCTCCAGCGCTCATTCCAGAAGTGCTCGTAGCCCAGCGTGAGCCGGCCCGCGTCGAAGCCCAGGTGGCGTGGGTTGCGGAAGCCGCCCTCGCTCAGCACCCGCTCGCCGCGCAGGGCCAGCAGCAGATAGTCGCCGTTGGCGAGCGCCAGCTCCGCCTGAGCCTCCGGCCAAAGCTGCGTCGGGTAGACCGCGCGCCGCGTCTGGGCCGTGGCAGCCGTCGCGCTGAGTAGTAAAAGAAGCAGGAAGAGGCGGCGCATGGGAGTTGCTAATTGCTGGCTGCTTGTTTGGTCGTATTCAAATTTGAGCGAAGCAGCTGCCCCTGTACGGGGCTTCGGCAGGCTTGATTAGATAGGGCCAAACCGGTGTGGTGGCTGTGCTGTGCTCAGCCCGGCAAACGAGCATTGCTCATTGCTCATTGCCCATCGACAATTGGCGCAGCGTAAGCCAGGTCATCAGCCCCGCGCCCAGGCTCAGGGCCTGCTCATCCACGTCGAAAGTGGGCGTGTGGACCGACGACGCGAAGCGGCCGTCGAGCGCGCGGGTGCCAAGGCGATAAAAACAGGCTGGCCCGGCCTGCGAAAAGTAGGCAAAATCTTCGGCGGCCAGCCACTGGTCCAGCTCGATTACGTTGTCGGCCCCCACGTACTCGGCCGCTGCCGCGCGCACCTGGGCCGTGAGGGCGGGGTCGTTGTCGAGGCAAGGGTAGCCGCGGCGGATTTCCAGCTCGCACACCGCGCCCATGCTCACGGCCAGCCCTTCGCAGAGCTGCCGCAGGTGCCCGTGCGCCTCGTTACGCCACTTCTCGTCGAGGGTCCGAAACGTGCCTTCGAGGTACACTTCG
>JANXNW010000016.1 GCA_025353905.1 Hymenobacter sp. | reverse complement strand
AGCAGCAGCAAGTGCCAAAGGAGGAGCTTTTTCATAGGTATGTGTTTGTGCACGAGTGCCTAATGCCACCCAAACCCTTTGCTGTTGCGCAGCACCACATACAAAACGGCCACACCCAGCACTACTAGCCCGGTAACAACCCCGAGCGTGACCAGGAAACTGGTGTTAAAAAGTAACTTTATCAGTAGCCCCAGCCCCAACAATATCCCCGCCAGCGCTAACCACGACTTTGCCAGCGGTGGAAGACTCCACCGGGTGCCGCCTTGCTGAGACGCGGAACGGCCCAGACGTCGCCGTCGCTGCTGACCAGGCGTTACCGCCGCCGGGTCGGCGGCCGGGGTCGGCGGCGGAATCCCCGCCGCGGCCGCGGCCACCAACCACCGCCGCCGGGGACGGGCAGCGGGGCGGTCCGGGCGGCGCTGGTTGGTGGCCGTCACCATTGGCGCAGGGGAAGCCAGCGGGCGGGCAGACGGGCTACCCGGTGGCAGCCGGGGCGCGGCGGCCAGGGCCGGGGCCGCTGGCAGGCAATTGAAGACCGCCCGCTCGCTGCGGCACCCGACAAAAATGATTGTCAGCGGCACAAAGAATACGCGGGCTATCTGTTTCATAGACGGGAGCTTACTGCGACGGCGCACGGGTTAATGCGGTCGCAAGTTAGGCCTACTCCCGCCCGATTACGAAGCGGCTCCCGACTGCCAGTCCCGCGCAACGGCCACCACGCTACGCGCCGCCGACGGGTTACGAGGATAAGAAGACAGGAGGCAAGGCGTAAGCGCTGGGCCGGGTTGGTAACCGACGCTAGATATTGCCCATAACCGTCATCGTGCCCGCGGTCGGATTGACGCTGCCGCCCACCGGCTCGACGGTCAGGGCAAAGGCTTGGGCCCCGGGTACCTCCTTCATCTGCTGGAGGTTGTCGCCGGCGGCGGTCGTGGCCGTCAGCATCCCGGCGTCCAGCGGCTTTCCCTGGAAGATGGCCCAGAGCTGGTACTGGCGGCCAGCGGGCAGGGCGGGCAGGCGCTGCGCGTCGAGGAAGACGCGGTGAGCGGCGCGGTCGAAAAACACCCGTGCGCGGGCCGTGGGGTGGGCCGGAGTGCCGGCCAGGGCCACGGCCCGGTACTGGTCGGGCGAGCGCAACACCTGCAATTGCTGCTGCGCGCCGCCGAGGCGGCGCTCCATCACCTGCGTGGCTTGGGCGAGGCGGTTCTGGCTGTTTTGCACGGCTACCAGCTCGGAGTTGGCCTGCCGCCAGCGGCTGTAGAAGAGCACGTTAGCGGCCAGGCTCAGCAGCAGCGCCACCGAGGCAGCAATGGCCCAGCTGCTGCGCCGCGCCGGGGCCGCGTAGGCCGCGGCCCCGGCGCCAACCGTCCCGACAGGGGCATTGTGCGGGTTAGAAGCCGACACGCGCAATGCCGGAGCCGGAGCGGCCGGAGCAGCAGCACTCAACGGAAGTACCTGGCTGGCAGTGGCTTGCGCCCCCGACGTGGCAGCCGTTTCGCCGCTGATTTCGGCCAGCACCCGGCTCAGCACCCGCTCGCGCAGGGCAGGCGGCGGAGTCAGCGCGTGGGCCTGGGCGTACACGCCCAAACCATCGAGCAGCTCGGCCAGCTCCTGGCGCACCTCGGGCGAGCGGGCGGCCCAGGCTTCGACCTCGGCCCGGCCAGCGTCGTCGAGCTCGCCGAAGGCGTAGGCTTCGAGCTGGCCCGATTCGATGTAAGATTGATAGTTTTCCACAAGCGTAGGATTTCGGCAGAAAGTCAGCGGATGAGTTTGGCGAGCACCTTGAGCGCGGTGCGGGCGCGGGTCTTGACCGTGCCCAGGGGCAGGCCCAGCTCCTCGGCCGCCTCACTCTGGGTGAAGCCGCCGAAGTAGAGCAGGTCGATTACCTGACGCTGCTCGGGCACGAGTTTTTGGGTGATTTCGCGCAGGCCCAGGTGGTCGGGCCGAAACGAGTCGGGCGCGGCTTGTCGTTGCGCGCTCAAGCTCTCGTCGAGGCTGTCGGTGCGGATACCTACGCGGTGCTGCCGCGAGCGGATTTTGTCAATCGCCAGGTTGCGGCTGATATTGACGACCCACGTAAAAAGCCGCCCGCGACTGGCATCGTAGCCGGCCATCGAGTGCCAGATTTTGACCAGCGCCTCCTGCAGCACGTCGGCCGCGTCGTCCTCGTCGGGCACGATGCGCTGAATCACGCCGTAGAGCGCCGCCGAGTAGCGGTCGTAGAACTCAGTCATCGCCGACTGGTCGCGGGCGCGCAAGCGCTCGACCAGGGCCGCCTCAGCGGCCGTCGGCACGGTAATAAGAGAAAGGTCGGACACGGGCAAATAGCACAAGGGCGAAAGCAGCGCCACCCAGCCGGGACCGGGCACCGCGTGGCGAAGGTAACGAGTTTGTTGCTGGCTGTTTGTTGCTAATTGTTGGTGAGTGGTTGATTTCAGTCGTTGCGAGCATGCTGCGCATCTGGAAAAGCCACAGCAACCGTCAATCAACAACCAAATCAACAATACCCTAACATCTTGTACACCGCCCAGCCCGCCACTTCGTGCAGCAGCAGGCTCCAGCGGCCGAGCGCGTCGGCATCGGGCACGAGCCAGTAGTCGGGACTGGCGCGGCGGTCGGTGCTGCGAAAATCGGCCGGAAATACCTGCGGGGCCAGCCCCACCCGCCGGAAACAACCCAGCGCCCGCCGCGTGTGGAAGGCCGACGTGACGAGTACGAGCGAGCGCACGTCAGGGTGGCGCGCCAGCAGGGCTTTCGCAAAAAGCGCGTTCTCGCGCGTATTGCGGCTCTTTTCTTCCAGCCAAATGGCCGAATCGGGTACGCCCGCCAGACGGAGCAGCGTCCGCAGCTCACGGGCCTCGGTGGCCGCGCCGGGCTCGGGCGCACCCAAACTGCCGTGGCCGCCGCTGATAATGATGCGCCGCACCCGGCCCGCCCGCCACAACCACAGCACATGGGTGAAGCGGTCGGCCCCACGCTTCAGGTACACCCGGTCGTGGGGCGACTTTTCCGCGTTCGTCACGCCCGTCAGCAGCAGCGCCGCGTCGGCCGGAGCCACGGCGGCCAGCGGCACCGGCGGCACTTCCCAGGCCAGCAGCGCCTCGTTGATGAGGGCGTTGTTGGTGCCGATGAGCGTCAGCAGCAGCGCCGCCCGCAACGGCCCGCGCCGCCCGCTCCAGAGCGCCCACGCCAGCAGGACCACCAGCCAGAGGGCGGGCAGCAGGGCTAGGTCGAGGAGTTTGGAGAGGACGAAGAACAAGGTAAAAATAATTAACTGACCTTGCGTAACATCAGGTAACTAAAACCTGCTGCGCTAGCGCGTTAAACGGCGGCCAGTGGCCAGTTGTAACGCTACCGCATCAGCCGCGCGATGTAGGGCACGGGCGCGCTGCCGTAGCTCAGGAATTGCTCGTTGAATTTCTTAACGCTGAATTTCGCGCCCTCGCGCCGCCGGATTTCGTCGCGCAAGGCCGTGATTTCGGTGTAGCCGGTGAAATACGAGCTGAGCTGCACCTGGCTCAGGGTGGCGCGGTGCCACTTGCCGCGGGCCTCGGCCTCCTCCTGAAAGCCCTCGCGGGTGAGCAGGGCTACGATGTCGGCCTCGCGCGCGCCCTGGGTCTGGATGCGCTGGTCGGCGATGGCGTTGAGCGTCGAGCGCAGGTTCCACTTATCCCAGAGCAGCCACAGCTCATCGGAATTATTGCCGTAGCCGGCATCGAGCATAACCTTTTCCGAAAACACGGCCCAGCCCTCCACCATTGCCCCGTTGCCAAACACGCTTTTCACCAGCGAGGGCGAGCGGTTGGCGTACACGAGCTGGGTGTAATGACCCGGAATGGCCTCGTGGATGTTGAGAATCTGCAAGGTGTAGTCGTTGTACTCACGCAAGTAGCTTTCGGCGCGGGCGGCGGGCCAGTCGGCGGGCAGCGGCTCCACGTTGTAGAAGGTGTCGGCCGACTTATCGTAGGGGCCGGGCGCGCTCACGCTGGCTCCGGCCCCGGAGCCGCGCATGTAAAGCGGCGTTTCGCGCACTACCAGCGGCTTGCCGGGGTCCTGGGTCAGCAGCTGGTGGGCATCTACGAAGCGGCTCAGCACCGGGATTTGCGCCTTAATGGCCGCCACAAACCCCGTGCGCAACGGATGCTTGAGCGTAAGCTTATCAATGACTTGCCGGATGAGCACCAGCGTATCGGCCGGTAGCGGCTGCCCGGCGCGGTAGCGGGGCCAGAGCCGCCGCGCCCGCTGGCTCATGTCCAGCAGCAGGTCGCGCTTGTGCTGCTGGGCCAACGCCAACACCTGCCCCGCCGAATAGCCGGACTGAATTTCGAGCGCGAATTTGCGGTCGAACAAAGCCTGCCCAATCCGAAACGAGCGCCGCGCCCGGCCCGCCGCCAGCACGCCGCGGCGCAAAAACTCCACGTAGCCCTCGATGGCCGCCCGCGCCGCGCCCGCGCGCTCCATGAGCCGGGCCTGCTCAGCCCGGGTTAGGCTGGATGACTGAACTGAGTCGCGCAGCCCGGCCCCGAGTACGTCAAAACCGCCCTTGTTCTGCTCGATGCCGAGCTGGGTGTGTTCGGGCGTGGGGTTGTCGAGGTTGGCGCGGGCGGCGGCGTAGTAGGCCGGGGCCAGGGCCAGGCGGTCGGAGATATTGCGCAACCGGCGCGCCAGCGGGTGGTGGCGGCCGTTGAGCAGCTCGCCCACGGTGGCGCCCACGTTGTAGGCGGCCGGGTTCCACTGCCACTCGCGCAGCGTATCGGCCCGCCAGCGCCGGGCCGTCAGCTCGTTTTGCAAGATGCGGTAGTCGGTCTGGTTGCCCGCCGAGAGGCTGTCCAGGCCAAAACCCGCCAGCGAGTGCTGCTTGGCCGCTACAAACGCCGCCTCGCGCTCCCGCTGGCCCGCGTCCGGGATGACGAGCAGCGAGTCGTACTTGTGAAATCCCTGCGAGAGCGCAAAATCCGGCTCCAGTCGCCACAGCTCCAGCAGCAGCTGGTTTTTAAAGTGGTCGAAGCGGGCATCGGCGGCAGGCGCGGCGGTGCTGGCCGTAGTGGCCGGGTCAGTGCAGGCGGGCAGCCAGGCCAGCAGCAGCAAGTAGCGGAGTTTCATGAGGACGGGCGACAAATAAGCAAGTTATATTCCGGCCGGCACGCAAACTACCCCCACGGTGGCGGCCCCGGCTTCCAACCAAGCCAAACAGGCAGCGATATCGTCCACAGGGTTTACCCAAGCTACCGGCCGGGGAATTTGCAAAGGCTGCGAGTGCGTAGTGAACAGTTTCAGTACGTTGGTTTCCTGCGAAACTACCGCTTGGTCAGTAGCCAAGGCGCTTTCCAGCAGATGCACGTCTTTCAGCATTTCGGCGCGCGCCTTAGCCGTGCATTCCAGGCGATAGATGCGGTCGGCAATGCCGCTTGCCGGCTCAGGAGTCAGAATAACCCAAAGTTTTTTGGAGGCCATCCGTACCAGCCACCCGCTGGTAAACCTGGACTTATGTTTTTGCCACTCCTGCTGCTGTGTTTTGGTAAGCACTACCCGGTGTTGGTTGGCAATAATAGTTTCCAGCACCCGGCGACAAGCATCCGAAACCGGGTGCTGGCTCTGGCTGGCCGAGCGCGCCACGTTGGTATCAACCACAATCCGGCGCGAGGTAGTCGGCACTCTCATCGAGCAGCTTCCCCGAATTGCCGCAAACCCACTGCCGTCAGATACGCCCCCTGAGCCTTCAGCTCAATCTCGCTGAAATCTTCCGGCCACTCCCCATATGCCCCGTCCTCATCGGGCTGCACGTATTGTACCGTAGTCGCGCCCTTCGCGTCGCGGGCAAACCAGTGCAGGCCCACGTCGGTGTGGGCGATTTTACCCTCCGCGATGAGCGTCTGCACGGTCAGCAGCAGCAGGCTGCTGTGCGTTTCCACGATTACGCGCACCCCCCGGTTGGCGGCTTCGGCCAGCAGCTCGCCCATTGCCACTTGCGCCTTCGGGTGCAAGTGCAGCTCCGGCTGCTCGATGTACACCAGTTGCCCCTCCTGAGCCGCAATGAGCGCCACCAGTATCGGCAGCACCTGTGACACGCCGATGCCCACGTCGGCGATATTCACCATGTCCGCTTTGCGCGGCTTGGTTTTGGAATTCGAGGGTAATCGGTTTACGCTTAACTCTACTTCGTTCGCGTTTTTCACTCGTGCGGAGACGGCGTTGGTTAGACCCAGGCGAATCAGGGAGTCATTTAATTGGGCTAATGCTATGGTGTTTTCCTGCTGCTGCCATTGACTTACAGTACCAGCTGCGTAACGGTCAAAGGTGCCCCGAATTTGTGAATGGAAAAAGGCGGCAGGATAATATCTATTTGGTGGAAGTCGCAAGCCTGGAATGTGAACCAAATAACTTAAGGCTGTCTGTAACGAAAAAGCAAACCGCGTCCTTTGCGACTCCAACTCTCCGCCAGTAGCATCAATCAGCGTGACTAAGTCTAAAAATCCGTTACTTGGAGAAACTACGCTACTCAACATATCAAAAATACCCGGAATAGATTCCTTAAACCGCCGTTTAATTTCAATAGGATTAAGCCCTGGCTCTAAAATCATTTCCCGAAAATTTCCTCCAAATGTTTTTTGCCTTTTTACATCAAACTCATTGCCATTTAGTTGATAAATTAATTCGCACCCACTAGCTGTATTTCCAACTGTACTTGCTAAACTATTTGTACCTGTTATGCCAACCGCAAAGCTTTTTCTTTGTACTCCACCGATTTTACTTAATAACTCCCCCGCCGTTTCCGCTTGCACGTGCGCGCCACCCAGCACCAACGCCCCGGCTGGCTGATACGGTGCTTCCATCGTCTGCTTAATGAGCAAAAGCGGCTGCATGATGCTTGACTTGCCCGAGCTGTTGGTGCCGGCCAGCAGCGTCAGCGGGCGCACATCCAACGTGGCATCAACCAGCGACTTGTAGCCCTGCACCCGAATTTTTTCGATGAGCATGTACGGCGGCCGGGGTGGAACCGCCGGGGGGGGCGAAATAGCAGGAGCAGGTTTGGTAGCCATGCGGCAAAGTACGCGACGGATGCGGCAAGCTCTCTAATTATCAGCCTCACCCCTACAGCGCCAGCGGCAGCACGCGCTCGTTGCCGGCCTCGTCCGTCAAATGCAGCTCGGCGGGGCCGTGCAGCGGCGGGCCGAGCGAGTCGGCGGCCATGGTGCGCAGGGTGTTGTTTTTGTGCTCGAAGCGCAGCAGCCGGAAGCGCCCGCCCACCAGCAGGCGATAGGCGCGCAGGCCGGAAAGGTCGTCGCCGACCCGAAACACGAGCTGCCCGCCGGCCCGGCTCAGCAGGCGCGCCTCGGGCGGCTTGGTGTCGGCATACAGCCGAAACGTGCCGAGCTGCTTGATGGGCACGCTGATGGCGGTGCCGTCGGTGGCCCAGGTGCCGCCCACGTAGGCGCGGCTGCCGCGCGCGCTCAGGGCGTAGATGGCCGTGTGGGCGCGCTCATCGGCCGGCACGGGCGCGGCGGGTTTCAGGCTCAGGCGCAGCGGCAGGTACAGGGGCGAAAGCACGGGGCCAATGCGCCAGGTTTCGGGCGCGGTGGCCGTGGCCGGCTGGTAGTCGGTGCGCAGGTAAAGCGTCGAAAACAGGGTTTTTGGGGCAAAAAGCAGGTTCAGGTGGGGCGTGGCGTAACTGGTTTCCTGACCGGCGACGATGGCCACCTGCCGGTCGAAGGCCAGCACCGTTTCGCCCAGCCGCAGCGAGTCGGGCAGGCCGGCACGCAGGTCGTAGAGGTAGGTAGTTTCGGCCCCGGCCGAGTAGCTGGGTCGCAGCTGCAATTGCCGGTTGCCGCGACGCAGGGTCAGGTTTTCGGGCCGCCCGGTGGCGCTGTCGCGAAGAGCGCTCGTGGCAATGGCCCGCAGCAGGTTCCGGGTGATTTCATAGCGCAGCCGGGTGGGAGTTGCTGGTTGCTTGTTGCTTGTTGCTTGTTGCTTACTGGCTCCAGGCTTTAAGCTTTTAGCTTCAAGCGCTAAGCTCTTGGCGCTGAGCTCTTGATAATCCACCGCCGCCACCCCGCGCAACGTCAGGCGCACGTGCGCCTTGTTCTCGTAGGAGTCGGCCATTTCAATATCAATTGTGTAGAGCTTGCCCGGCTCCACACTCAGGCGGCCCTGGCCCACGCCGGCGGGGGTGTAGATGGGCAGGTCGTTGCCCTCGTCCACCCACAGCTTTTGCAGGCTGCGACCGGCGGTTTGCTGGTAGAAGTAGTCCACGAAGTTATTCACCTGCCGCGAGCCGCTCGGAAACGGCACCGCGTCGATGCGGTGCTGATAAACGGCCTGCCCGTTCACGCGCATACTCACCCGCTGAATGCCATTGCGGTTCCAGGCGTTGTCGAGGCGGTCGAAGCCTTGTAGCAGCAGCCCCACCTGGCCCGTGCAAGCTACCGTGTCGGGCAATACCGTACTGGCCCCCGGCGCGGGCTGCGCTCGCGGCAGCACCAGCGCCCGCTCGAAGCGCCCCCGCACCCGCGCCCCGATGCCGAGCGGCTCCACGGCCAGCGCCTGCACCACCGGCCCGAGATGGTCCTGAATTTCGGCGAAGCCGCCCCACTGCAGCGGGTTGAGCTGCCGCTCCTGCGCATCGCGCACTTCCCAGTGCAGGTGCGGCCCCGCCGAGCCACCCGTGTTGCCCGACAAGGCCACCACCTCGCCCCGCCGCACGGGGAATTTATCCCGGTCGAAAAACAGCTCCAGCTCGTAGCTCTGCTTCTCGTACTGCTGGCGCAACAGCTCGGCGGCCACCGGCCCCTTGAACTCATTCAGGTGACCGTACACGGTCGTCATTCCATTAGAATGACTGACATAGAGCACGTTGCCGTAGCCGTACGACGACTGCTTTAGCCGCGACACCCAGCCCTCGGCCGCCGCGTACACGGGCCGGTTCACCACGCTCGCCGTCTTGATGTCGAGCCCGCCGTGGAAGTGGTTGGGCCGCAGCTCGCCCATCGTGGCGGCCAGAAACCCCGGCTGACCGGGGGCGACAGGGAACAGAAAATAGCCCGTCGGCACGGCCAGTCCGGTGGTGGCCGCGGCGGCGGCGGGCGCAACGGCAGCGGAGCGCGGGCGGCGAGTGGTGCTGTCGTCCTGGCCCTCATCCTGGCTTTTGGCTTGGCTCTCGTCCTGGGCGCGGGTGGCGGCGGCACCGGCCAGCAGCGCGACAGTGGCCAGCGCCAACGCCCAGCGGCGCGTTGTCTGTTGAATCAAAATCAGGTGTCTGTGGCGCGAGCTGTAGCTCACGGTGAAACGCGGGGCCAGCTCGCACTGGCTCCTCAAAAGAGAAAAGGAATTCATCTGGTGCCCGGCACGGCAGTACTACCAACGCCTCGGCGCTTCAGCGCACGGGCACGCTCAGCAGCAGCTCGTCGTCCAAAAAGCCGCGCAGCTCGTCGCCCGGCACTACCGGCCCCACGCCGGCCGGCGTACCCGTAAAAATGAGGTCGCCCTGCTTGAGGGTGATGAATTGGGAAACAAACGAAATAATGCGCGCGAACGGATGCAGTAGCAGGCCCGAATTGCCCCGCTGCCGCACCTGCCCGTTCACTTCGAGACGAAAATTGAGGTTGCGCACGTCGCCCAGCTCGCTCACCGGCCGAAACACCGGCGAGATGGGCGCCGAGCCGTCAAATGCTTTGGCCAGCTCCCAGGGCAAGCCTTTCTGCTTCAGCTCGCTTTGCAGGTCGCGGGCGGTGAAATCAATGCCCAGCCCGATGGCGTCGTAGTAAGTCGGGGCGAACTCCTCGTCAATGTGCCGGCCGTTCTTGCACACGCGCAAGACTAATTCCAGCTCGTGGTGAACGTCGCGGGAGAAATCAGGAACGAAAAAAGGCTGCCCGCGCTGCACCAGGGCCGTCTCGGGCTTCATAAAAATGACCGGGTCGCTGGGCGTCTCGTTTTGAAGCTCGGCAATGTGGTCGGCGTAATTGCGCCCGACGCAGATGATTTTCATGCTGATTATTTTTGTTTGGGGCTGATGGTTGGTAGGCTGCTGCTGCCCGGCTGCTTGAGCGAGCAACAACCAACAACCAACCAGAACCAACCATCCAATCCGCCGCGCAAAGTAAACATTCACCCGCCTGGCCCGCGTATAGCGGCCCACCGACGCGCCCCAACGACGCGGCTGGCGCGGTCCTTGTGTTTGCGCATATTTGCCCATAATTCGTCGGCCCAGGCATTGCAGCGTAATTTTAGCCGACACCCGTTTTTCTTTCCGCCCCTTTTTTATGCTCCAAAAAATTCTCCTCAGCACTTCGCTGCTGCTCGCCGCCGGTTGCGCCACGGTGCCCATCACCGGCCGCCGCACACTAAGCCTCGTTTCCGACAGCGAAATGAACACGCTCGCCGTGACTCAGTACCGGCAAACGCTCGGCACGGCCAAAATCTCGACCAATGCCGCCGACGTGGCCCTGGTGCGCCGCGTGGGCCTGCGGGTGCAACAGGCCGTCGAGCAATACTTCCGCCAGCAGGGCCAGAGCGCCCAGCTCGATGGCTACGCCTGGGAGTTCAACCTCATCGACGACCCTAAAACGGTGAACGCCTGGTGCATGCCCGGCGGCAAAGTAGCCGTGTACACCGGTATTCTGCCGCTCACCCGCGACGAGGCGGGCCTGGCCGTGGTGCTGGGCCACGAGATTTCGCACGCCATCGCCAAGCACGGCTCCGAACGCATGAGCGACGCGCTCGTGGTGCAGCTTGGCGGGGCGGCCATTCAAACGGCTCTCTCGCAGAACCCGGCCAAAACCAACAGCCTGTTTAACCAGGCCGTGGGCACGGGCGTGGGCGTGGGCGGGCAGCTGGGCCTACTGGCTTTCGGCCGCCGCCAGGAAAGTGAGGCCGACCACCTGGGCCTGATTTTTATGGCCATGGCCGGCTACAACCCCAGCATGGCAATTCCGTTCTGGCAGCGGATGGCCGCCCAAAGCCAAGGCGGCACCCCCGAGTTTCTGTCCAGCCACCCCGCCGACGCCACCCGCATCGCCGACATCGAGCGCCTGCTGCCCGAAGCACAGAAATACTATAAGAAATAGTGACTAATGGTTAATGGTTAATTTACTGTCGGTCATCACTTTGTTTGTCATAAATGGTTAAATTAACCATTTATCATTAACCATTAATCATTAACCATTAATCATGAAATCGCTGTCTCGCTTGTTTGGGTTGCTGCTGCTGGGCCTGCTTACGGGGCTGGTTTTGCTCAGCACTACCTCGTGCGGGACAACGCGCACCGGGGAGCGCTCGCGGCCGGGCGCGGCGGAGGCCATCGGTGGGAATGAGAATGGGGGCGGCAGCGTAACCGGGGCGGCGGCCGTAGCCGGCAGCCGGCTCGTGGTGCAGCTCGACGCGGCGGGTACGCCGACCTTCAAGCTGCCGCCGGCGCAGCTCACGACGGCCCTTATCCGGCAGTTGCACGACGGCACCGTCATCGACCGGGTGCTGGTGCGGGCCGCCCCGAGCGAGGCCGGCCAAGGCCGGCCGGTGTACTATCTCATTGGGATGGGGCTGCACAACGGCAGCTTCCGAGCCATCGCCCTGCCGCTGACTGGCTCCGACGACGGCACGTTTTACCTCACGCCGGCTGCGAGCCGCTACGTGCTCACCGGCACGGGCTGCCCGAGCTGCTACTTCGACTTTGAGAATGGCCGCATCGTGGGCACCACCTGTGACGACACGTCTGGCGGCAGCACCTGCGACCTGGATGAATTATCTGGCAACCAGGTATTTGCCGCTCAGCGCACGCCCATTCCTAACGCCACCAAGCCATGAGCCGCACCACCAAATGGGCCATGCGCCTGGCGCTGGTCGCGCTGGCCGTGCTGCTGACCAACGACAGCGGACGGAAGAAGATTAAGGATTAAGGAGGAAGGATTAAAGAGACAGAATTGAGGATGTTACTCATTTAGGACTTACGCAGAACGTCCGCTATGGCGAGCGCAGCGAAGCAATCGCACCTGTTAAGCATGTTCGACGAGCTGAACAACGAGCCGAACAGGTGTGATTGCTTCGCTGCGCTCGCCATGACGGACGCTCTGCGTGAGTCCTATCATTCTAATCCCTAATCCTGCGTCCCTCATCCCTCAAAACTGCCAGCGGACGAACGCCTCAATCGCCTCGTACTCAGCCAGGCCGAGCTGGTCGTAGAGGTGGGCCGTGGCGCGGTTGCGCTCCTCGGCGCGCTGCCAGAACTCGCGCTGGTCGGCCCCTGGAAACAGGGGCCGGTCCTTCTGGCTCTGGTGCTTGAAGATGGCGCGGCGCTTGCGCGTGAGCTCCTCGGGCGAGAGCGGCACGGCCATTTCGATTTCGGCCACGTCCCACTCCTGCCAGGCCCCGCGATAAAGCCAGAGCCAGCAATTTTTCAGCCAAGCCGAGTTTTCCGCCTGGAGCCGGCGCACGGCCTCGAAGATGGCGGCCAGGCACACCCGGTGCGTACCGTGGGGGTCGGACAAATCACCGGCGGCGTAAATCTGATGGGGCTGAATGCGGTTCAGCAAGTCCATCGTGAGCTGAATATCTTCCTCGCCAAGCGGCTTTTTGCGCACCCGGCCGGTTTCGTAAAACGGCAGGTCCTGGAAGTGGGCGCGCGCGTCGGGGTCAAGGCCGGCGTAGCGCAGCGAGGCCCGCGCCTCGCCCCGCCGAATGATGCCCTTTAGCTGCTGCACTTCCTGCGAATCGACCTGGCCGGGCGGTTTGTGACGCAAAAAGTCGCTCACGCGCTGGTAGAACTGCACCCCGGCTGGGTCGTTGCTTTGCAGGCGCTGGTCGTAGTCGGCTGCGAAATCGGCGAAACGCACGGCTTCCTCGTCAAATACGGCGATGTTGCCCGACGTCTGGTACGCGACGTGCACCTCGTGGCCCTGGTCCACGAGGCGCAGCAGCGTGCCGCCCATCGAAATCACGTCGTCGTCGGGGTGGGGCGAGAAGATGAGCACCCGCTTGTGGGCGGGTTGGGCGCGCTCGGGGCGGTAGGTGTCGTCTTCGTCGGCCTTGCCGCCCGGCCAGCCCGTAATGGTGTGCTGCAACTCGTTAAATACCTTGATGTTGATGGCGTAGGCCGACCCACTTGCCGCCAGCAGCTCCGACAGCCCGTGCTCGTTGTAGTGCTCGGTGGTGAGTTTGAGAATGGGTTTTTGCAGCGAGCGGGCTAGCCACGTCACGGCCCGCCGCACGGTGGCCGGGCTGGTCCAGTCCGAGGGCAAACCCACGAGCCAGGGCGTTTTGACGCGCGTCAGCTCGGCGCTGGCGGCCTCGTCGAGCACGACCCGCACCCGCGGGTGCTGTTGCAGGTAGGTGGCCGGCACCGAGTCCGTCATATCGCCCTCGACCATGCGCTTGACGACGGCCGCCTTGCCTTCGCCCCAGGCCAGGAGCACGATTTCGCGGGCTTCGAGAATCGTGCCCACGCCCATCGTAATGGCCCGCCGCGGCACGTTTTCCTCGCCGTAGAAGTCGGACGCGGCATCCGTGCGCGTGATGTGGTCGAGGGTGATGAGGCGGGTGCGCGATGCTGGCCCCGACCCCGGCTCGTTGAAGCCGATGTGGCCCGTGCGCCCGATGCCAAGCACTTGTAAATCAATGCCGCCCGCCGCCCGAATTTGCGCCTCATACTGCTGGCAAAATTCGCCCACCTGCTCCTGCGCCACGGTACCATCGGGCAGATGCACGTTCTCGGGCCGAATGTCTACGTGGTCGAACAAATACTCGCGCATGAACCGCACGTAGCTTTGGAGCGAGTCGGGGGCCATCGGAAAATACTCGTCCAGGTTGAAGCTCACCACGTTCTGGAAGCTCAGGCCATCTTCGCGGTGCAGCCGCACCAACTCTTCGTAGAGGCGGGTGGGCGTCGAGCCGGTGGCCAGGCCCAGCACGACGGGCCGCCCCTGGGCGGCGCGGGCGCGGATGAGGGCGGCGATTTCGTGGGCCACCGCCGCCGAAGCCTGCTCGGAGTCGGGATAGACGGTGGTCGGAATGCGCTCGGCGCGGGCGTCGGTCGGGGTCATGGTGGGCAAGTGATAGACGAGGCCGCAAGATACCCGCCGGACGTTAGTTAGCTGAGCGGTAGGCCCGCTCGGTCGCGTTATGGTTTTGTTTCTTGTTTCTTGTTTCTTGTTTTCAGGGCGTAAGTGTTCGCAGAGTTCCGCAGTGGCTCACGTTGAGGTTCGCAAAGAACAACTGCCGCTACCTTGCTTAGCTCAAGTTTGAAACAAGAAACAAGAAACAAGAAACAAGAAACAAGAAACAAGAAACAAGAAACAAGAAACAAGAAACTCCCATGACCCCCGACCCCCGCTACCCCATCGGCCCCGCCGACCTGCCCACCGCGCCGCTCAGCGCCGCTCAGCGCCAGCCCTATCTCGACCAGCTTGCCCAGCTGCCGGCCCGCCTCACCGAAGCCGCCCGGCGCGTGGGCGGCCAGCGCCTGGAGCTACCTTACCGGGCCGGCGGCTGGAGCGGCCGGCAGGTTATTCATCACCTCGCCGACTCGCACCTGAACGCCTACTGCCGCGTGCGCCTGGCCCTGACGGAGAATAATCCCGCCATTCGCCCCTACGACGAAGCCGCCTGGGCCGAGCTGCCCGACGTGGCCGCCACGCCCATCACCGTCTCGCTCAGCCTGCTCGAGAGCCTGCACGCGCGCTGGCTCGTGCTGCTGAACCACCTGGACGACGCGCAGTGGCAACGCACCTTTCTTCACCCGGAATCGCGCCGCACCTTCACCCTCGACCAAGTGCTGGCCCTCTACGCCTGGCACGGTCAGCACCACCTGGCCCACGTCGAGCTGTTGGGCTGAGGGGCTGTTTCATCAGGCCGGAGCGGCGGGCGTAGCGAGGGTCTCTGACCCGCTCTCAGTTAGCTATGCTTAGCGGGTCAGAGACCCGCGCTACTGCCGCCGCCCGCCGAACTGCCGGCCCGGCAGCGGGGTTACCTTTGCGCGCCCGGCTCGCTGGGTGGTTTTTTATCCTTTATTTTCTTCGGGAAACCTGATTTTATGGCATTGCAATTTGATTTGCTCGTTATCGGCTCCGGCCCCGGCGGCTACGTGGCCGCTATTCGGGCGGCGCAGCTTGGGCTGAAAGTGGGCGTCGTGGAGCGCGAAAGCCTCGGCGGCATCTGCCTCAACTGGGGCTGTATTCCCACCAAAGCCCTGCTCAAGTCGGCCCAGGTGTACGAGTACCTGCGCCACGCCCAGGACTACGGCCTGCGGGCCGAGGGCGTGGGCTTCGACTTCGAGGCCGTCATCAAGCGCAGCCGCGGCGTGGCCGAGGGCATGAGCAAGGGCATCAATTTCCTGTTCAAAAAGAATAAAATCGAGGTCGTAACCGGCACCGGTAAGCTGCTCGCCGCCGGTAAAGTCGAAGTAACCAAAGCCGACGGCACCGCCGAAACCGTCGAGGCCAAGAGCATCATCCTCGCCACCGGCACCCGCGCCCGGCAGCTGCCGACGATGCCCGTCGATGGCGTAAAAATCATCGAGTACCGCAAGGCCATGACCCCCGACGCGCTACCCAAGCGGTTGGTTATCGTCGGCTCCGGGGCCATCGGCGTCGAGTTCGCCTACTTCTACCGTAGCATGGGCACGGAGGTTACCATCGTCGAGTTTCTGCCGCGCATCGTGCCCGTCGAGGACGAGGAAATCTCGCGTCAGATGGAGAAATCTTACAAAAAGATGGGCATCAACATCCTCACTTCCGCCGAAGTGACCCACGTCGATACGAGCGGCCCGGGCTGCGTCGTGACGGTAAAAACGGCCAAGGGCGAGCAGCACCTCGAGTGCGACCAAGTGCTTTCGGCCGTGGGCATCCAGACCAACCTCGAAAATCTGGGCCTCGAAGAGCTGGGCATCAAGGTGGAGAAGGGCCGCGTTATCGTGGATAATTTCTACCAGACCAACGTGCCCGGCATTTACGCCATCGGCGACATCACGCCCGGCCCCGCCCTGGCCCATGTCGCCAGCGCGGAGGGCATCATCTGCGTCGAAAACATCACCGGTCACCACCCCGAGCCGCTCAATTACCAGAACATCCCGGGCTGCACCTACGCCCAGCCCGAAATCGCGTCCGTCGGCTACACCGAAGCCGAAGCTCGTGCCAAAGGCTACGACGTAAGGGTGGGCAAATTCCCGTTCTCCGCTTCCGGCAAAGCCTCAGCCGCCGGCGTCAAGGACGGCTTCGTGAAAGTCATCTTCGATAAAAAGTACGGCGAGTGGCTTGGCGCGCACATGATTGGCGCCAACGTCACCGAAATGATTGCCGAAGTCGTGGTGGCTCGCAAGCTCGAAACGACGGGCCACGAAATCATCAAGTCCATCCACCCGCACCCCACCATGAGCGAAGCCATCATGGAAGCTACGGCAGCGGCGTACGACGAGGTAATTCACTTGTAAAGCTCGATTAAGGCCGGCAACTTGTTCCGACCTCGAACGGGAATTTCCATCAAAACAAAAAACCCCGCAAAATGCGGGGTTTTTTGTTTTGGAATACTTATTTAAAAGTCTGTTTAATTCTTGGCCACCACGTTGAAATCCAACGCGAAGTCGTCGTTAATGGCTTTGTCAGCCAGGGTGCTGCTGAGCGACTTCGAGCTGTTGGTGATGCCGAATTTGGTGCGGTCGATGACGACTTTGCCGGTGGCGGCGGCCACGCCGTTCTTTACGCCCACTTTGGCCGGGAAGCTGATGCGCTGGGTAGCGCCGTGGATGGTCATGTCGCCGGCGATGGTGGCGTTCTCGGCCTCGGGCTTGGCCCCGGCGATGGGCGTAATGCTCACGATTTTAAACGTGGACGTGGGATATTTGGCGACGCTGAAAAAGTCGTCGCTGCTCATGTGGCCCACGAATTTGGTGTGGCTTTCGGCATCGGTAATATCTACGGCCTTCATCGACTTCATATCGACCGTCACCGTGCCGCCCGTTACCTGGCCGCCGGCGACGGTCAGCTCACCAGCGCTGAACTGCATGGTGCCGTTGTGGCCGTGGGTTACGGCTTTGCCCGCCCAGCCGAGGGTGCTGAGCTGCGGTTGCAGCTTATAGGCACCGGCAGCGGCCGGAGCAGCCGCCGCCGCCGGGGCAGCGGCCGACTTGGGAGCCTTAGCAGGCAGTTTGTAAGCGGTTTGGGCAAACGCGGCCGGCGCGGCGACCAGGGCGGCCCCGAGCAGGGCGGGCATCAGAAAATTTTTCATGGGTTAAAAAGAAAAAAGGGTTAAAAAAAGTAAGAATGAAAAGGCAGAAAAAGCAGTGGGGACGCACTGGGCAAGTATCAGGCCCGGATTTTATCGAGCAGCTCGTTGAGCTGGCGTAGCTCGTCGTCGGTGAGCGGCAGGCCGCGCGACTGCGGGCCGGCGGGACCGGCATCGTCGATGTGGTCGAGCAGGGCGAGGCCGGCCGGGGCGATGCGGATGTCGACGGCGCGGCGGTTGCTGGGGCACACGCAGCGGGTAACCAGCTTTTTCTGTTCGAGCTTGTCCACGATGCGCGAGGCGTTGCTGGTTTTGTCGAGCATGCGCTCGGTGAGCAGCGCCACGGTGGCCGGCTCCGGATGCTGACCGCGCAAAATGCGCAGCAGGTTGAACTGGGGCAGGCTCAGGCCGAAGGGCCGGAACACCGCCGCCTGCCGCAGCGAAAGCCAGCCCGCCGTAAAGAGCACGTTCAGAAACGCTTTGTGCCCTTCGCTTTGGAAAACCGGCTGTTTGATTTCGTCTTCGAGGCGCACGGCATGAGTGGTTAGCGGCCGTAAATATAATGTCGAAACATTTAATGTTGCTACACTATTCGGACATTACCCCCGCCGCTGCGCTAAGTTATTGCCTGAGGGCCAAGCTCGCCGCCGGGCACCGACAAAAACCCGTCGGCCTCGCGCACCCGGCCCGCCGGCTCGTCGCGCACAATGAGAAACCCGTCGAGGTCGTGCACGTCGGCCAGGGCGCTCACCTGCAGCGCCCCCCAGATACCGAGCGTCGTTTCGACCATGCAGCCCAGCATGGGCAGCAGGCCATGGGCGCGGGTACGGCGCAGCAGCTCGATGCCGCGCCCGTAGCCGCCGGCCTTCATCAGCTTCACGTTTACGCCGTGAAAATGCTGCGCTATCGCCTCAAAGTCAGCGTTATCGGTTACCGACTCGTCGGCCACGAGCGGCAGCCCGGCGCGGGGGCGCAGGTAGCGGTAGTCGGCGGCGAGGGCGGCGGGCAGGGGCTGTTCGAGCAAACGCAGGCGCAAGCCGGGCACGGTGGCGGCTTCGGCCAGAAAGCGCAGCACGGCGTCGGCGTCGGGCCAGGTTTCGTTGCCGTCCACGAGCAGCGGGTGGCCGGGCAGCACGGCCGCCACGGCGCGCAGCAGGTCGAGCCCCTCGGTCGCGTTCACCTTGATTTTCAGCAAGCTGAAGCGCTCAGCTCGTTGCGCCCGCACGAAGGCCGCCACCTCACCGGGCGGCATAATGGGCAGCGAAAACGCGGTGGCTGTCCGGGCGGCGGGTGGCGCCAGGCCCAGCCACTGCCAGAGCGGCTGCCCGGCGGCGGCGGCCAGGCACTCGCTCAGAGCGGCTTCGAGGGCGAAGCTCAGCGCGTGGGCTACGGGCCGGACGGCCAGCAGCGCGGTGAGCGCGGGCAGGGTCGTGGCCTGGCTCAGGCCCAGCGCGCACAGCTCCTCGAACTGCGTTTGCAGCAGGGCCGGGCTTTCGCCGTAGCGCACGTTGGGCGCGGCCTCGCCCTGGCCGCGGTGCGGACCGAGGCGCACGTCCACGAAAAGGTTGGTTTTGGTGGCGGAGGCGTTGCGCGCGATTTTCCAGACGTAGCGCAGCGGCAGCTCGCGGACGGTGATGGTCCAGGTACAGAGTCCAGGCATGAAGAGGCGACGAATGGTGAAGGGCAGCCAGGCGGCGACGTCGCAAGGTCGGGGCAAAAGCTGGCCTGCCCGCCGCCCCAACGACCGAGCAGCCAAGGCGCGTGGCTGGGTGGCCGGTCTGAGCCCAAGAAGCCGGCCGATTTCGCCCACCTCCCGGCTTCCGCCGGTTACGATGCGCTGCCAAATTAGCTCGCGCGCATCCCGCAAAATAAATTTTTTATGCAATTTTAATGCCCTTACGCTATGAGCTTATATCAGGGCTTAACTTTTACATAACAATTGTAACCTCTCACTTGTGAATCTGGCATAAGCTGCTATTTTCGCCAGAATACAAGTTGTTGTATTGTTATTATTC
Organism: Hymenobacter sp.; assembly: GCA_025353905.1. Classification (GTDB taxonomy): domain Bacteria; phylum Bacteroidota; class Bacteroidia; order Cytophagales; family Hymenobacteraceae; genus Hymenobacter. The sequence continues at coordinate 17,134 of JANXNW010000016.1, read as the reverse complement.
CGGGTTTTATTTTCAATCACTACTTCTCCTGTCTTTTTTTGAATCGTATGACAGCTCGTTTACTTCTTACTTATTTACTACTAAGCATAAGCTCATGGATAGCTCCGCTTCGTAGCCAAGCCCAAGCTGCCAGCACCACTAGTCGGGCGTACTAGTACGCGGTGCAAAACAGCGCCATCGTTTGGAAAGCCGCCGGCGCCAGCAAAGCACTCAAGGGCGAGGTGTCGTTGCCCAACGGCAGCCGCTTGCTGCCGGCCACCTGCGAAGTAGTGCTGGCCGGCGGCGAGCGCGAAAAGCTGGGGGCCGATGACCTGGTGCTGCCTTCGGGCTCGATTATCCGCGCAAAAGCCCCCGCCGAGCTGACGGCCAGCCTCGGCAGCGGAGCCGGCAGCCAGGGTGCCGTGTCCGCCGCCGCCCGCTTCGACTACGTGCCCACCGCGCCCATCAACGGCCGGCTCCGGGGCGTGGTGGAGCTCGGGGCGAGCGGCTTCGATATGTTCATCGTGCGCACCGACGCGTACCAGAACTGGAAACTCGAAAAGGCGGAGTACGGCGCGAGCCTGGTGCTGGAAAACCTGGCGACCGAAAACGATATCCGCCAGGGCCTGAAAACGTACATCAGCAAGATGCTGGACTTCGGCGTGGCTAGCCGCGACATTCATTTCATCGTCAGCTCGGGGGCAGCCGCGGCTGGCGGCACCCACGCCATTATTGAGAGTCTCAAGGGGCTGGGCTACGTCGTGACCGTTGTAACGCCCACCCAGCAGGGCGAGATGGCGCTGAGTGCCACCGTGCCGCAGGCGCTGGTCAGCCAGGTATTCGTGGTCGATATCGGCTCGGGCAACACCAAAATCGCCTGGCTCGAAGCCGGCCGCCCGGCCACCGCCATCACTTACGGGTCCAAGTATTTTCTACGCAGCGTAAAAGACTCCCTCGTGGTGGCCGACGTGCGGGCCAAAGCCGCGCGGGTACCCGCCAGCTGCCGGCAAACGTGTTTTATCATCGGTGGTGCCCCCTACGAGCTGGCCCGGACCATCCGCCAGGGCCGCGAACCCTACACCGTCCTGAAAAGTCCCGACGACTACTCGTCGCTCGACGGGGCCAAAACGCGCGCCGGGCTCACCATCTACCGGGCACTGGCGGCGGCCACCGGCTGCCAGCAGTTTGTCTTCAGCTGGGATGCCAACTTCGCCATCGGCTACGTGCTGGGAAAACCTTGAGATAGGATTAGGGATACGGGATACAGGATTAGGGATACAGGATGAGGGACACGGGATGAGGGATGAAGGATTTGAAGCGTCCCTCATCCTTAATGCTGTGTCCCTAATCCTGTATCCCTAAAATCTCCCCAACACGCGGCTGTAACCGGCCGGGCTGCCGTTCTTTGGGGCGACATCCGCTCCCTCTTCCCGCCCCAGCCTTGCTCATGAAGTCCCGTGCCGCCACCATCTTCTTTCTGCTTCCTTTTCTGGGGGGCCTGCTCGCCATCCTGCTCCACACCGCGGGGGTGCTCAACATACCGGATACGCGGCCGCTCACGCTGTGGCTGGTGGCCCGCTGGCTGGCGCTGGCGGCGGTGGGTTTTCTGGTGGCGCGCCGCAGCTCGCTCACGCTCTGGATTGTATTCAATATGCTGGTCGGCATTGAATTGGGCTACGACTCGCCCCAGCTGGCCATGAGCCTGAAGGTGCTCAGCGACGTGTTTCTGCGACTGGTCAAGACCATCATCGCGCCGCTTGTTTTCGCCACGCTCGTGGTGGGCATCGCCGGCCACGCCAACCTCAAGCAGGTCGGGCGCATGGGGCTCAAGGCGCTGATTTATTTTGAGGTCGTCACCACGTTCGCCCTATTCATTGGCCTGGCGGCCATCAACCTCACCCACGCCGGACAGCTTTCGCCAGCCGTGCTGGCCGCCGCCCGCGCCGAAAACAACGGAGCCGAAGCCAAGGCGCTGAAGGCGCTGGCCAGCACTGGCCCGCAAACGGCGGCCGATATCATCCTGCACATTTTCCCTGAAAACATCGCCGATTCGGTAGCCAAAGGCCAAGTACTGCAAGTGGTCGTGTTCGCCATCATCTTCGCCATCGGCCTGGCCCTCACCCCGGAGCGCTCGCGCCGGGTGATGCTCGATGTCTGCGAGAGCTTGTCGGAAGTCATGTTCAAATTCACCAACGTGGTGATGTACCTGGCCCCGCTCGGCGTGGGCGGCGCGCTGGCCTACACGGTGGGCAAATTTGGTTTGGGGCCACTGCTCAACGCGTTGCTGCTGCTGCTCACGCTCTACGGGGCGCTCATCGTGTTCGTGCTGCTGGTGCTGGTGCCGGTGGCGGTGCTGGCGCGGCTACCGCTGCGGCGCTTCGTGGCGGCGGTGGCCGAACCAGTCAGCATTGCCTTCGCCACCACCAGCAGCGAGGCGGCGCTGCCCCGCGCGATGGAAGCGATGGAAAGCATCGGCGTACCGCGCCGCATCGTAGCCTTCGTACTGCCCACGGGCTACTCGTTCAACCTCGACGGCACCACGCTGTACTTATCGTTGGCTTCGGTCTTTGTGGCCCAGGCGGCGGGCGTGCCGCTCAGCTTCGGCCAACAATTACTGATGGTGTTTACGCTCATGCTCACCAGCAAGGGCGTGGCCGGGGTGCCGCGCGCCTCGCTCGTAATCCTGCTCGCTACGGTGGCCTCGTTCAATCTGCCGGCCTGGCCGGTATTCATCATCCTGGGCATCGACGCGCTCATGGACATGGCCCGCACGGCGGTGAACGTGCTCGGCAACTGCCTGGCTTCGGCCGTGGTGGCGCGCTGGGAGGGCGAGTTCGTAGATGACTACGTGGCCCCGACAGTAGCCGCCGAAGCCCTGACCCTGGCGGGTCACTAGTCTGTCTGGAGTACAATTCAGGCTCAGACTACTCGAAACATTGTGAAGGGGTTATTTTTTTGATGACCCGACCCGGTCTGAGTAGCTAAGCTGGTCCATTGTTTAATTTTCGAGACTTATCTTAGACTGACGATAAGGGTTCGACGGGTTCTTTTCGGTGCAATACTAAATTGGTTCTTTGCATAGTTTAAAAAAGACTGTTTTATTTTCCTGCTTTCTATGTCCTTCCGATTTATGTCCTTCCGATTTTTTAACTTATCTCTTTCTACGCTGAGTGTAGCCGCGCTGGCTTTTTCGGGCCTGGCCTCGTGCAAATCGGCGAAGAGCTTGTTTCCGGTGACGCCCTCGGCCACCATCAGCCGCCGCCTGCCCGCTCTGGAAGTAACCGCCGACCCCGGCCCGCTGGCCATGAACGACGGCGCGCTGCCCGACGACCCACTCAAATTATTTCAGGCCGAGCTCAAACAGAACGTGCTGGAGCCGACCGACACGGCTACGTTTGGCTACGTGCGGCTGGTAGTGAACCAGGTGCACACCACCCGCACCGGCCGCAGCCTGCAAGCGGCGCAGGTAGCTACCATGATGATGCCCAGCATATTGGGCGCGCCCCTGGAATGGTACAAGACCGACATTCAGGCCGACGTGCAGGTGATGAACGCCAACGGCGACCTGCTGGGCACGTACTCGGGCCGGGGCACCTCGAACGTGAAAGTGGCCATGTACCACGGCTATTCGCAGACCGAAGCGCCGCGCCTGGCCGACGTGCTGGCCCTGCACGAGGCGCTGAACCAGATTCGGCCGCAGCTCGACTCGGCCGCCCGGCGCTTGCGGCCGCTGCTGCTGGCCGGCGGCGAAGTGGCCACCCCCACCCTGCCGCCCGCCGCCGAAGCCGGCCGGGCCACCCGCGAGCGGGCCGCCACTGAGCGGGCCGCCACTCGCGACCGCGCCCTAGCCGAAAAAGCCCTGGCCGGTAAAGCCAACGCCGACCGCACCACCGCCGCCAAAGCCCTGGCCGAGCAAGCCGCCACCAAAACCGCCCCCAAAACCGCCGCCGACCGCGCCCTCGCCGAAAAAGCCGCTGCCGATAAGCAGGTTGCCCGGCAAGCCGTCAAATCGGCGGCCAAACCGGCAACCAAGCCGGCCGCCAAACCAGCTGTCAGACACCGCGCTCCGGCCAAAGCCGCCAAAAAGCCGCTGCTCCGCAAGCGCACCCCGCAGCGCGGGCCGGGCAAAGCGCTGGCCCACCACCGCCGCCGCTACCGCTAAATCCACCCGCCGCCGCATCTTTGCCGCCCGGCTCCACTTCCGGCCCCAACCTGGACCTGGTGCCCCACCATGAAGACCCTGCTGCGCTGTTTTTTGCTTTCGTTCGGGTTGGCCGCGTTGGCTGGCTGCTGCGCTAACAACACCTGCAACTGCCAGGATTTGCCGGAGGATGCCATCTACTTCCAGCTCAACCAGGACCCGCTGCGCGGCAAGGTATTCAGCGACACAGACATCGATACGGTGTATTTGCTGCGCTACAGCAAAGCCCGGCCGCTGAGCAAGCGGGCTACGGACTCCATCGCCCTGCGCCGGCCGTTGCGCCGCAACAGCGCGTACCTGCCCCGGCTGGCGCGGCTCAACCCGCGCGACACGACCAGCCTGGTCATTCTGAGCAACACGTCGCCCTTTCCGGCGAGCGGCCCCACGCGCAAGCTCAGTGACTTCGGCTACGCACTGCTGGTGGCCCCTTACGAGCGCGGCCGGCCGCGCGCCCGCTACGTGCTGGCCCTGGATTCGGTGCAGCTGCGCGGCCAATTCAAAGGCGACGGCTGCTGCAGCTGCTACCAGAATACGGCCAAGCGGGTGTTTCTGACCGGCAAGCCCGCCGCGTCTCCGGAAGACCTCACCGAAACCGGCGGCACGCCCCAGCCCCTGCTCTTCAAGCGCCCCTGACTCGTGCCTGGCCCTCTCCCGCGCTCCCTCATGCCGCCTTCCGTGACCACCGCTGCCGACTTGCCACCAGTGGCTATGGTTGCGGTTGTAACTGATACTGAGCCCGCGCCCACCGGCTTTCCGTTTGAGACGCACCTGAGCCTGGAGCCGCTCATCGCCTACTGGCAGGCGCGCGAGGCCGACCCCAACGCCGGCGTGGCGCGCCTGGCCCGCACCATCGGCCAGCAGGTGGCGCAGGCCGGCACCTGCCGCGGCCCGCTGCCCGGCCCCGGAGCCCTAGCCGAATGCCCCGACCTGCTGGCCCTGCTTATGCTGGCCGTGGTGGCCCCGGCCACCGCCGCCACCGCCCTGAGCGGGGCCGTGGTGCCGTTCAGGCGGCAGTGCTTTCAGGCGACGTCCCGCTTCGCGGAAGTGCTGCTGGGCCGCGACGACCAGACCATCAAGCAGCCGCTCAACGTGGACCTGGCCGGCTTCGAGGCCCAGCTCACGCGCCTCGCCTACTGGCTCATTCTCAGCCGCGAGTACGGGGCCGACGTGCCCGAGACGGGCGCGTTTATCATCACCGTGCCCGACTACCGCATCGGCCTCTACCGCCACTATGGGCTGAGCGTGGACTCAACCTTCGTGCGGGTGCGGGTGCGCGGCGACAAGCCCGTGCTCAGTCCCGAGCAGGTGCGCGAGCTGCTGCGCAACGGCCATCGCCCGGCCCTGTGGCGGACGCTGCTGCCCCCCGAGCACTTTGTTTTTGAAGGGTTTAACGTGCTCCAGCTCGTGGATGTCACTACCCAGGAAACGCTTTCAGAATTAAAATACGACCTGCTGGAGCACGACGTGCTGCAAACCTCGGCCCGGCTGGAGCAGATTCAGGAAAAGCTGCGGGTGCTGTTTGCGCGGCCGGCCTTGCAGGTGGGCATCGCCGCCTACGACGAGCGCGCGCGGGCTTTCGTGGACTTCGGCCCGCAGCTAAACCACAGCTTTCTGACCAGGCAGCTGCGCGGCCTGCCGCTGGAAGACGAGTTTGGCGCGCTTTACGGGCGGCTGCTGGCCGGGGGCCGCCCGCTGGTGCTGGCCGACGTGGCCGCCGCGCCCGAGCTGCCCGAGGGGCTGCGCCAGCAGATGCTCGGGCTGGGCATCCGCTCGGCCATTCTGGCGGCCCTGCCCTACGGCCCCGACACGGTGGGCCTGCTGGAGCTGGGCGCGCCCCAGGCCGGCGACCTCGACGAGTTTGACCTCGAGCTCGTGGCCCCGCTCGTGCCCTTGTTTGCGGTGGCCGTCAAGCGCAACGCCGAAGACCTGGAAACCCGCATCCAGGCCGTAATCAAGGAGAAATTCACGGCCATTCACCCCACTATGGAGTGGCGCTTCAACGACGCGGCCCGGCGGCTGCTGGCTCAGCACGAGGCCGGCAACCGCCAGGCCGAGATGGAAGCCATCGTATTCGAGGACGTGTATCCGCTGCACGGCAGCTGCGACATTCGGGGCTCCAGCGTGGCTCGCAGCGAGGCCATCCAAGCCGACCTCATCGAGCACCTTTCGCTGGCCGACCGGGTGCTCAGGCGTGCTGCCGAGGTGCAACCGCAGCCGCTGCTCCACGAGTTGCGCCTCTTCGTGAGTAAGCACCTGCGCCGCCTGCGCGCGGGCATTATCAGCGGCGACGAGGTGAGCATCTACGACTCGCTGCGCACCGAAATCGAGCCGCTGTTTGAGCACTTGGGCCAGCACACGCCCGAGCTGCGCCCCGTTCTGGCCGACTACTGGCAGCGCCTGGACCCGCGCCTGGGCATTCTCTACGAGCGCCGCCGCGACTTCGAGGCCAGCGTAACGCGCCTCAACGACACCATCGCCGACTACCTCGACGAGGAAGAGACGAAAGCTCAGGCCCTGTTTCCGCACTACTTCCAACGCCTGAAAACCGATGGAGTAGAATTTAATATGTACGTCGGGACCAGCCTGGTGCGGGGCCGGGCCTTCAATTTGGAGCTGCTCAAAGACCTGCGCCTGTGGCAGTTGCTGACGATGGTCGAAATCACGCGCCGCACCCACGCATTGCGCGCCGAGCTGCCCGTGCCGCTCGACACTACCCAGCTGCTGCTCATTCACACGCAGCCGCTGAGCATCCGGTTTCGGCAGGATGAGCGCCAATTCGACGTGGACGGCGCGTATAACATTCGCTACGAGATAATTAAGAAGCGCATCGACAAGGCCACCGTGGCGGGCAGCGGCGAGCGCCTCACCCAGCCCGGCCAGCTGGCCCTGGTGTATTCGCAGCCCCGCGAAGCCGCCGAGTACCGCGACTACCTCGACTACCTACTCGACCGCGAGTTGCTGGAGCCCGGCGTAGAAGAGCTGGAGCTGGAGGAGTTGCAGGGCGTTAAGGGCCTGCTGGCTCTGCGTGTGCGGGTGAAGCTGTAGAACGCAGCCTTTGCTGCGTTAATCGTTGAGCGGCGACAACCAGCCAGGTGCCCGACGCAGCAAAGGCTGCGTCCCACACGGCTCACCGCCAAAAAACCCGCACCCCGGCCCGCAGCAGCACCAACCAGGCGGCCCCGCCCGCCCAGCCGGCCACCACGTCGGTGGGGTAATGCACGTGCAGATACACCCGCGTGAGGCCGATGAGCCCGGCCCAGGCGACGGCCGCCAGCGCCCAGGCCCAACGGTGACGGCGGCCGTGCTGCACCGCCAACCAGGCCAGGCAGCCGTAAAAAGCCACGCTCAGCATGGCGTGGCCGCTCGGAAAGCTCAGCCCGTATTGATAAAGCAGCGCCGACGTGGGCCGGGGCCGCTGGAACCAGGCTTTGAGCAGCTCGTTGAGCACCAGCCCGCCGCCCATGCTCAACAGCAATTCTGTGGCGTAGCGGCCGTGGCCACGGCGGCGCAGCAGCAGCGCTCCGAGCAGGCTGGCCGGCACGAAAAACCCTGCCGACCCGAAAAACGTGAGCCTCCGCACCCAGCCCGTCAGGCCGGGCACGACCGCCCGCAGCCGGTCGGCCTGGGCAAAGCCCCAGTTGTCGAACGTGGCCGAATGCTGCCCGAACACAACCCGCGTCAGGTAAAAAAACACCCCGAACGCGGCCACGAACAAAGCGGCCCCCACGATGAGCTCGGCCGTGAGCAGCGGCGGCAGACGCGCCCGGCGCGGGGTGGCAGCGGGCGGCACGGCGGGGATGGGCATGGGAGAGCACCGTAAAACGGAGTGGTACTCCGTTCATTCGCCGCGCCGCGACAAATTAAAGTCAGGACGGCTTGTTGAGCTGTCAGGCTTGTCAGACGGGCGCACCGGACCCGGCCTGCCGCTGCGCGGCAAAGCGGAGTGCCACTCCGTTTTACAACAAAAAAGCCAACCCATTACGGGCTGGCTTTTCACTCAGAACAAACGTGCGCTCGGGGAGACTCGAACTCCCACACCTTGCGGAACTGCCGCCTGAAGACAGCGCGTCTACCAATTTCGCCACAAGCGCAGCTTTTCCCAATCGCAAGCCCGGCTGCGAGCCGGGGATTGCCGTTTGGGAGCGCAAAGATACGCTGCTCGCGGAACCGAACGCAAGCGCCAGGCGCATATTTTTACGTAGGACCACTTCAAACAAGCCGTTGGCGGCTGTTTTTCAGGCTGGTAATTTCAGTCGACAACCCGCATCCGGACTTTTCATTACCCGCTTCATGCCTGTTTCCGCTGACTTTGGCCGGGTGGCCGGCGTGTACGACCTGCTGGCGGGCCTCGTGTTTGGGTCGGCGCTGCGGCGGGCGCAGCGGGCGGCGCTGGCGGCGGGGCTGCCGGCTCGGGCCCTCAACTCAGCTCCGCGGGTGCTGGTGCTGGGCGGCGGCACGGGCTGGCTGCTGGCCGATATCTGGCGGCAATGCCCCGGCGCGCGGGTGCTCTACCTCGAAGCCTCGGACGGAATGCTGGCCCGCACCCGCGCCCGGCTGCGTCGCCACCCCGTGCCGCCCGGCGCAGCCCTGGAGCTGCGCCAGGGCACCGAAGCTGACCTGGCCGACCTGCACCCCGACGAGCGGTTCGACGTGCTCATCACGTTTTTCGTGCTCGACTGCTTTTCGGCGGCTGAGCTGCCGGCCGCCCTGGCCCGGCTCGACGCGGCCCGGCAACCCGGCGCACCCTGGCTGGTGGCCGACTTCCGCCCCGCCCGCCGGGGCTGGCGACGGGCGCTGCTGGCGGCGATGTACTGGTTTTTTCGGCTCATGAGCGGCCTGCAAGTGCGGCAGTTGCCGCCCTGGCCGGCGGCGCTGGCCGCGCTCGGGCTGCGCCCGGCCTGGCGGCGGCACTACTACGGCGGGGCCGTGGCCGCGCTGGTGTTGCGCGAAGCGGGGGCCAGAACGACCACGGCCCAAACGGCCACGGCCGGAAACACCGGCGCGCTGCCCGTGACTGGTGCCGGCATGCGTCCGGCCGGGTAGTACCTGGGGCGGCCACGGCAACTCCGCGCCCGAGCCAGCGGGAAAACAATCGACAGCAACGATTTACGCTTACTTTGCACTAGGTTAGCGCTCAGCTATCGTCCGGTCCGGCGCAGGTTGCGGCCCGGTTTTTCTTTCATTCCAGCCTTTTGGTGCTCTATGGGTAATTTTTTCGCGACTCGCCTGCGGCCGCTCGTGGTCCTGGCTTTGCTGCCGGCCGTCGCGCTGGCCCAAACCCCCGCCAAAACTCCGGCCAAGACCTCGACTAAAGCTTCGGCCAAAACTCCGGCGCTGGCTCCCCCGGCGGCGGCACCGATACCAGCGGCAGCGGCTCCCCAGGCCCAGCTTCCGGCGGCCGGCGGGCCGGCCGTGCGCTACGCCGTGGCTTTTCCGAACGCGGTGCACCACGAAGCGCGCATCACGGCCACCTTCGCGGGGCTGGTGCCGGGCCAGAAGCTCACCCTGCGCATGGCCCGCTCGTCGCCCGGCCGCTACGCGCTGCACGAGTTCATCAAGAACGTGTATTTCACCGTGGCGACTGATGAAAAAGGTACTCTACTGCCCATTGGGCGGCCCGACCTCTACTCCTGGGACGTGACGCCGGGGGCCGACGGCACGGTGCAGTTTGCCTACACCCTCTACGGCGACCGCACCGACGGCACCTTCGTCGGCATCGACCAGCAGCACGCCCACCTCAACGGGCCGGCCACATTTTGCTACGCGCAAGGGCTGGAAAACCGGGCCACCGAAGTAAAATTCGAGCTGCCCACCGGCTGGAAAGCCGCCACCCAGCTGCGGGCCACCGGCGACGACAAAGCCACCTTCGCCGCGCCCAACCTGGCTTACCTCATGGACAGCCCCATCGTGCTGGGCGCATCGCAGCTGCTGCACACCTGGCAGGACGGCGGCAAGAATTTCGAAATGGCGACCTATTACCTCGGCTCGACGCTGGAAGTGGACGAGCTGGTGAAGCGCACTCAGCGCGTGGTGCGCGAAACGGCCGGCGTGTTTGGCGGCGAGCTGCCGGCTTTCGACTACAACCGCTACACGTTTCTGGCCGACTACCTGCCCCAGGCCATCCCCGACGGCATGGAGCACCGCAACTCGTGCTCGCTCACCAGCCCGGCCACGCTGCGCGGCGACGGCGCGCTGGGCAACCTGGGCACCATCGCGCACGAGTTTTTCCACGCCTACAACACCGAGCGCCTGCGCGCGGCCACCCTGGAGCCCTTCGATTTGCAGCGCGTCAACATGAGCGACGCGCTCTGGCTGGGCGAGGGCTTCACGCAATACTACGGCGAGCTGGTGCTGCGCCGGGCCGAATTCTACGACAATGAGCAGTTTTACGAGCGCCTCAGCACGTACGTCAACGCGCGGGTAAACTCGCCGGGCGCGCGCTACAACTCGGCCGTGGACATGAGCCGGCAGGCGGGCTTCGTGGATGCGGCCGTGTCGCTGGACCCCACCAACCGCCAGAACACCTACCTCTCGTACTACATCCAAGGGGCGGGCCTGGCCCTGAGCCTGGATTTGCAGCTGCGTAAAAGCCACCGCTCGTCGCTCGATAAGTACATGCAGGCGCTCTACCAGGAGTTTGGCAAGCCGCAAACCCCGGCCCTGGCCCCGGCAAAACCCTACACACTACCCGATTTGCAGCGCGTACTGGGCGAGGTGAGCAAGGACACGGCCTTCGCGGGCACGTTTTTCCGGCGCTACGTCTACGGCCACGAAGCCCCGCGCTTCGCCGAAAACCTGCAGGTGATGGGCCTGGCCGTGGTGCCGGTGAAAGCGCTCGCCGCTGCCCTGCCCCAGCAGGTCACGTTCGAGGACGGCCGCTGCATCCTGAGCCGCAACACGACTATCGGCTCCGGCCTCTACAAGGCGGGCATCGACCGCGGCGACCAAATCGTGGCCCTCGACGGGGTGAAAGTAACCGACCTGGCCAGCCTCGAAGGCCTCATGCGCAAGCATTCGCCCGCCGACCTCGTGCCGGTGCGCGTCCGCAACCGCGCCGGCCAGGAGCGCTCGGTGCAGGTAGTGCTCACCGAAGACACCAACGTGGTGGTCACGCCCATGGAAAGCTTGGAAAAGCCCACGGTCACCGACCAGCAGAAAGCCGCCCGCGCCGCCTGGCTGGCCAGCACGGCTAAATAGTTGGTTGTTGCTGGTTGTTTATTGTTTTTTGGTTCTGACGGACGAGAAAAAACAATCAACCATAAACAACCAGCAATCAGCCGCAACCGCCGTGCTTTGAACCGGGCCGGGGCCAATTCCGCGCGCCGATTACCTTTGAGCGACCCACCGGCTGAGCGGGGACTCCTCAACTGATAAATTAGCCATGGAAATGTTTGATAATCTGACCAAAGCGGCGAAAGATTTTTTCGTAGAGGCAGACGACGAGGCCGCTAAAACGGCCCCGGCCGGTACCGGCCCGGTACCGTTCCCAACAGCCGGGGCGGGCGTACCGGGCACGGCCTCGCAGTTCGCGCCACCCGCCGTCACGCAGGCCGAGCAGCGCCACCTCGACCACATCGCGGGCCTGCTCACGGGCAACGGTAAGGACTTTGCCGCCTTCACTAAGATGGTGAAAAGCATGGCTGCCGCCGGCATGAGCGGGCCGCTGCTGTACCAGACGGCCTTCAACGCGTTCGCCGCCATCAACGGCAGTACCGTGCCGGGGCTGCTCACGTCGGCCAACGAGTTTGAGGCGGCGCTAGCGGCCGACCGCGACCGGGTGCTGGCCCGCCACCGCGAGAAGATGGGCGAAGCGCCCGCCGCCGCCGGGGCCGCGCCCAGCGCCATTGGCCAGCTCACGGCCCAGGAAAAGCAGCTCGCCGCCGACCTGGCCGCCCTCACTCAGCAGCTGCAAGCCAAGCAGCAGCAGCTCATCCAAACCCAGCAGCAGCTGGCCCAAGAGCGCCAGAAAACCCAGGCCGCACTCGCCTCTTACGAATTGGCCCAGTCGAGCGCGCTGACCGAGTTGCAAGCTCACCACAAAGCCGCCGAAGCGTTTTTGCTCACGGCTGGTTCGGCGAAGTGAGTTGTTCCCTGTTAATTATTTGTCGTGAGCTGTCATTACGAGCAAAGCGAAGCAATCGCACCTGTTCAGCGCGATTGACGAGCCAAACAACGAGCTGAACAGGTGCGATTGCTTCGCTACGCTCGCAATGACGGCCGAAGAATAACCGCAATGTTTAATTGCCATCCATTTTACTTTTCCCAAGCATGAATACTCCGCTACTTGGCTCGCCGCCCAGCTCCCCGGCCGACGACAACCTGCCCGCCTGGCAAAAACCCGAGAAAATGGCCGCCTGGGCCTTCGTGGGGCTGTCGGTCGGGGCGGGCGTTTACTACTGGGGCCAGATTGTGCCTTATCTGGTGGATGTCGTTTTCAACACGACCAAGCTGATTTTTGGGCTGGGCACTTTGTTCGCGCTGTTCATCATCGCCACCAACAAGCGCATCAAAGCCGGGCTGTGGTACGCCGGGCAGCGCATTTTCCGTTCGCTGGCGGGCATCTTCGTCAATACCGACCCCATTGGTATTATGGAAGACTACATTGCCAATACCGAGCAGGAAGCGCGCAAGATGGAGGTCGAGGTGGGCCACATCGAGGGCGCGCACGAGCTGGTGAAGCGCAAGCTCGACGCCAACGCCGCCCAGATGAAAGAATACCTGGCCCTGGCTGACTCAGCCCAGCGCCAGGGCGAAAAAGACGCGGCCCAGAGCTACGCCTCGCGCGCGGCTCAGCTCGAAGACTACAACCGCCGCCTGCAGCCGATGGCCACCACCACGGCCAACGTGAGCCTTGTCATGCGCCAGATTCTCAAGGCGGCGCTGCGCCAGATTGACGGCTCCAAGTTCAAGGTCAATCTGCTCAAGGACGAGTACGAGCTGGTCAAGCGCACCTCGTCGGGGATGCGGGCGGCGATGAATATCCTGCGCGGCGACCCGGACAAGAAGTATTTCTTCGACCTCGCCACCGACCGCGTGGCCCAGGATATGGCCCAGCAGCTGGGTCAAATCAAGCAGGCCATGCGCTACTCGCAGGAGTTTGTCAAGGAGATGGACATTCAGAACGGCGTGATGAGCGACAAAGGCCAGCGCCTGCTGGAGCAGTACCAGAAAGGCGACTTCAACGCCATCATGCTCGACGAGCCGAAAGTGCGCTTGAACGTGGCGCAAACGGCGAAAGCCACCGACGACGCCTACGGTAAATTATTAGATTAGCTTGATGTGCAGATGTGAGAAATGTGCGGATGTGCTGATTGCTTCGGCAGAAACTCCGGCAACAATCAACACATCCGCACATTCCCCGCATTTGCACATTTGCACATCATCACATTTGCACATTAAAAAATGACTACTCGCGGTAAAATCGTCATCGGCCTGCTGATACTGATTGGCGCTTATTTCGGCATCAATAAGCTCGTTAACAGCGACGTACTTTTCAAGAAAGCGACTACGCAATCCGTCTTGTTGCCTTCGATTGAATTGCCCACGGCCAGCGGCGGCAGCGGTGTGCAGCAGGGCGTGGCGCAGACGCCGCTGCCCTCGGCTACGCCCGTGCAGACGGGCACACCTCTGACCTGGGAAGTGATGGCCTGGAACTCGCAGATGGCGGCCATGCTCGCCAACGGCGGGCCGCGCACTACGCAAGGCTCGGCCGTGGCCGCCAGTGGGCTGAACCTGCAGATTCGGCGGCAGGACGACACGTCGAAGATGCAGGAAGACCTGGTGAAAAACGCCGTCGAGCTGCAAAACAACCCCAACGCGTCGGGGCTGATTGTGAGCATCATGGGCGACGGGCTGCCCGCGTTTTCGTCCGTGCAGGCCCTGCTGCAAAAGGTTGGCACCGGGCTGGCCGTTATTCCGTATTCGGTGGGCAAAAGCTTTGGCGAAGACAAGCTCATGGGGCCGAAGGAATGGCGCGATAACCCCAAAGCCGCGCTCGGCAAAACCATCGCCTGCTACCTGCGCGACGGCGACCAGAACATCGCCCTGAAATGGTGCTCGGACAACGGCCTCAAAATCAACCCCGACCAAACGACTTACGACCCGCAAGCAGTTAACTTCATGGCGGCCAGCGACTTTCTGGTGGCGGCTGAGAAGTACACCGTGGGTAGTGTCGAAAGCCGCGACAAGATTGTGGACGGCAAAAACACCGGCGTGAAAATGGAGGTGCGGGCCGATGCCGTGGCCACCTGGACGCCCGGCGACGTGAACATCGCGCAGCAAAAAGGCGGCCTGGTGAGCATCGTTTCGACCAAAGAATACTCGAACCAGATGCCCAACATCATGGTCACGACCAAGCGCTGGTACGATGCCCACCCCAAGGAAGTGGCCGGGCTGATGACGGCCTTCGCCCAGGCCGGCGACCAGGTGAAAGCCCACCCGGCGGCCCTGAGCAAAGCGGCCGATATTTCGGCCGAGGTGTATGGCGACAAGGATAAGAACGGCGGCTACTGGCTCAAGTATTACCAGGGCGTGGAGGAGGCCGACAAGCTGGGCAACGTGGTGAGTCTGGGCGGCAGCAAGGCGTTCAATTTCAGCGATAACCTGGCCTTGTTCGGGCTCAACGAGGGCGGCACCAACATTTACGCGTCGGTGTACAAGACCTTCGGCGACGTGCAGAGCAAGCTCTACCCCCAGGAGCTGCCGAGCTACGTGCCGCTCGACCAGATGCTCGACCTCGGGCCGCTGCGCGCCATGCAGGCCCAGTACAAGGGCAAGAACGTGGCCCCGGCCGACAAGCCCCAGTTCGCGGCCGGCGACGAAATCCGGCGCAGCGTGAGCCGCCGCGCCTGGAACATTGAGTTCAACACCGGCCAGAGCAGCTTTACGCCCGCCGCCGAGCGCCAGCTCAACCAGCTCTTCGACGACCTCGTGGTGGCGGGCAGCCTCAAAGTGGCCGTGCACGGCCACACCGATAACGCCGGCGACCCGCAGCGCAACCAGCAGCTGAGCGAAGACCGCGCCCTGGCCGTGCGTCAGTGGCTCGAGGCCAAGAGCCGCAGCGCCTTCCCCGAGGGCCGCATCCAGGTGTTCGCGCACGGCCCGAGCGAGCCGGTGGTGAGCAATGCCACGCCCGCCGGCAAAGCCAAAAACCGCCGCGTAGAAATCGTGCTGGGGAATTAATTATTTGAATTGAATACGGCCGGTCGTTGCGAGCCAAGCGAAGCAATGACTGACCTTTCACCTCATCCCTTAAGTACCTCCTCAGCACCGTGTCGCCGAAACTTCTCTTTACACCCAATGCCAAGCCGCCACGCCCGATATTTCTAGGCATGGTGGCGGCGCAGGTAGCCGTGCTGCTGCTGCTCTGGCTGTTCGCTCCGCTGCAGCTGTTTCCGCGGTTGGGCGAGGTGCTGGTTAAGCTCAAGCAGCTGATAACCACGCAGGGCATGCTGCAGGACTTGTGGGCGAGCCTGAAGATGATTTTCGCCGCGCTGGGCATCGCCACGGTGCTGGCCCTGCTGATTTCGTACCTCACGGCGCTTCCGTTTTTTCGGCCCCTGGCCTACTCCGCGTCCAAGATGCGCTACCTGACGCTCACGGGCCTTTCCTTTTTCATTGGTCTGCAAATCCAGCAGGGCTATCAGGCGAAACTCTCGATACTCGTTTTCGGGGCCACGGTGTACTTGGTTACGGGCATGACGAGCGTCATCCTGAGCACGACGCAGGAAGAAATCGACCACGCCCGCACCCTGGGCATGAGCGAGTGGCGCAGCTTTGTGGAGGTCGTCGTGCTCGGCAAGCTGCCCGATATGCTCGAAGTGGTGCGCCAGAACTTCGCCATCATCTGGACCCTGATAACGCTCGTCGAGACGCTCTACCAGAGCGATGGCGGCATCGGGCTGCTGCTTCAGCGACAAAACCAGTACAAGCACCTGGATGGCGTGGTCGTCATTCAGCTCGTGATTCTGGCCATCGGTGCCTTGCAGGATTATTCGTTTGGCGCGCTGCAGCGGCTGTTTTTCCCGTATGCGCGGCTGGCAGCGGCGAAGTAGGTATCAGGATGAGAGATTAGGGACTCAGGATGTCAGCTTAGCGGGCACTGTTTCGCTGGGCTCACTGTGCCCGTCTCCAGTCCCAAGTCCCTAATCTCTAATCCCACTACCCTCATCCTACAACATGGCCGACTACACTTACCACGAGCCGCTGCTCACGCTCAGCAACGTGTCGCAGAGCTTCGGCGGGGAGCTGATTTTGCGCGACATCAACCTGGAAATTCGCGACATTCACCGGCCAGGGGTGCATCAGGGGCAGGTGATTGGGTTTTACGGGCGCTCGGGCGTGGGCAAGTCGGTGCTGTCGCGCATCATTTCGGGGCTGCTCGTACCCAGCACGGGCACGGTGCAGGTGGGCCAGCCGGCGCGCCAGGTGTGTCCCGGCGACGTGGGCTTCGTGCAGCAGCGCTACCCGCTCTTCAACCACCGCACCCTACTCGACAACCTGCTCGTGGCCGCCGAGCGCAAGCACCCGGCCGCCGAGGCCCAGGCCCGCGCCGAAAGCTTTCTGGAGCGCTTCGGGCTGGCCCCGCACCGGCGCAAGTACCCGGTCATGCTCTCGGGCGGGCAGCGGCAGCGGGCGGCCATCGCCCAGCAGCTACTTTGCTCCGAGCATTTCATCATTCTCGATGAGCCGTTTTCGGGCCTCGACATCGCCATGATTGACGAGGTGAAAAAGATTATTCTCGAAGTAACGGCGCTCGACGAGCTGAACACCGTCGTCATCGTCTCGCACGACCTGACCACGACCACTGCCATTTCGGATACGCTCTGGCTGCTGGCACCCGAGCGCGACGCCGCCGGGCAGCCCCAGCCGGGCGCTACCATCAGCGCCAAGCACCAGTACAACATTGCCCAAATGGGCCTGGCCTGGCAGCCCGGCATCGAGGCCAAGCCAGAA
>JANXNW010000013.1 GCA_025353905.1 Hymenobacter sp. | reverse complement strand
GAGTCGCACCTGCTCGACCAGGCCGGGCAATTGCCCCAGCAGGCCAAAGCCTACGGCCAGCAGGCGCTGAGCCGCATGGGCGCGCTCAGCACAACCCAGAAACTGGTGGGCATCAGTCTGCTCACGGCGGGTATCGCCTTTTTGGCAACCCGCAGCAAGCGCCGCAAAAACGAGGAGAGCGAGTACCGGCCCAAGCCGCGCCGCTCGCCCTTCGAGGGCCGCAAGTCGGATGCCGGCTACGGCTACGGTCCCGGCGAGCAGCGCGGGCGCGTCAGCTCGGGCAGCAGCTTCGGCGCTGGTCGCCATGCCAATGACTTCGGCAAGCAGGCGGGCCAGGGCGGCGCGTCGGGTTCGTATGGCACCAGCGGCAGCGGCGGCTCAGCTTACGGCAGCACCCAGGGCAGCGGCGCGCGGCGCGACCAGGGGCCGGGGCGCTACGATGCCCGCACGGGTGGCCGTCAGAATCCGAACGTGGACGACGAGACGCTGGCGTTTTAGGTGGTTGTTGGTTGTTTTCTGCTGATTGTTTTCGGTTGGCTAAGGAAGACAATCGACCGAAAACAACCAGCAACAAGCAACCAATAATAAACCACCCAACAGGACCGGTTGCCCCAGGGCGGCCGGTCCTGTTGGGTTTTGGCGTAAACTTGCCGCCATGCTTTTCTACACCCTCATCAAGCCCGTGGTGCGTTTGGGCTTGCGCGTGTTTTTTCGGCGCGTCGAGGTGCGCCATCCCGAGCGGCTGCGGCTGCCGGGGCCGCTGCTGCTGACCGCCAACCACCCCAACACGCTCATGGACCCGCTGCTGACGGGCATCCAGCGGCGGCAGCCCATCGCGTTTCTGGCCAAGAGCACGTTCTTCAAAAACCCCGTGCTGGGGGCCTTGCTCCGCTCGGGCAACTCGATTCCGATTTACCGCCGGGCCGATGCGGACGCCGGCGAGGAAACCCTGACCCCGGCTCAAGTAACGGCCCGCAACGAGGCCAGCTTTGGGCGCTGCTACGACTACCTGGAGGGCGGCGGCACGGTCATGATTTTCCCGGAAGGTACCAGCATCAGCGAACGCCGCCTGCGCCCGCTCAAGACCGGGGCGGCCCGCATCGCGCTCGGCACCGAGGCCCGGCACGACTTCGGGCTGGGTTTGAAAATCGTGTGCGTGGGTACCAACTACTTCGACCCCAGCCGGTTCCGGTCCGACGTACTGCTCAACGTGGCCCCGCCCATCCGGGTCAGCGACTACGCCGACCAGTACCGCGCCGACCCCGACGCGGCCGCCGACGCGCTGACCGAGGAAATCCGGCAGCGCCTCACCCGCCGGCTCGTTATCAGCCGCGATGCGGCCGACGACGAGCTGGCCCAGCAAATCGAGCGCACCTTCGGCTCGCACCTCATCCCCGACGACGACCCCGACACGCTTTACGATAATTTCCAGTTCGGCCGGGCGCTGCTCGATGCCGTGGCCTGGTTTGCGCAGCACGAGCCGGCCCGGCTCGCGGCCCTGCGGCCGGCCCTGGCCAGCTACCTGGCTGGCTTGCAGCAAGCGGGCCTCGACGACAGCGCCCTCGACCAAAGCCAGCGCCAACCCGCCGGTCTGGCCGATTACCTCAACCTGGTACTGGGCTTGCCGGTCTGGCTATACGGTTTGCTGACCAATTACTTACCTTATAAAATCCCGTCCGAAGTAGCCCGCCGTGCCACCCGCGAAAGCGAGTTCATAGCCGCCATCATGATGGGAGTGGGGATGCTGACCTTCCCGCTGGCCTACGCCCTCGAAGCCGCCGCCGTGCAGCACTGGCTCACGCATGACTGGCGCTGGACGAGCCTGTTCGTGCTGAGCTTGCCGCTGGCGGGCTTCTACGCGTTGGGCTATTGGCAAACGCTGAATGCCCGCTGGCAACGGCTGCGGTTGCGCTGGCTGCCAGCCGGAGCCGTGAGCGAGTTGCGCGCACAGCGGGCTGGGGTGGTGCGGTTGCTGGACGAGGCGCGGGATGCGTGGTCTGTGCGGTAGGGGCGCGTCGCACGCGCCCGCTCACGGACAAGCGGCCCGCCTGAGGCTGGATTGCTTATCCGTGAGTGACCCGCCCGAAGCTAGGCGGGGGCAAGCCCCGCCCCTACCCCTCCCGTGACCCCTTGGTGCGGCCCTGCCGGACAATTCAGATTCTAGCGCACCGTTCTGCCGTTCTTTTGCGCCGTGCCCGACTCCCCTGCCCTTCTCACCCGCGAGCACGTCTTGCGCGCGCTGCGCCTGATTGAGCGCGAGGGCCGCCGCCTGCCGCCGAGCACCGTGTACGAGCTGCTGTATCGGAGCCGGCGCTACCCGCCGCGAGCCGTGGCCGAGCTGGCGCAGCAGCTGGCGCTGGCCGACCCGCGCGCCCGCTGGCCGCACCCCGCCGGCCAGCCCACCAACGCCCGCCTCGAAGCGCTGGGCTTTGCCATCGCCGCCAAGCGCCCCGTGCTGGCCGCCGGCCAGGCCCAGGACCAAAACGAAGCCGCCGAGCAGCAGGCCGAAAGCCTTTACACCGGCCCTGCCGCGCACCGGACCAGCGCATCGGCTCCGGTAGCCGTGGCCGAGCCGGCCGCCGACTACGCCTCGCCGCCCGCCCCATATACCAAAGCCGACGCGCTGGCCGAGCTGTTTATGGCTGAAAATGAGCTGGATGCCGCGCTGGCGGGCCTGCGGCGACGGCAGGCGCTGCTGCTGCAAGGGCCGCCCGGCACCGGCAAAACGTTTCTGGCCCGGCGGCTGGCCTGGCTGCTGCTCGGCGCGCGCGACGAGAGCCGCATCGAGTTGGTGCAGTTTCACCCAAGCTACGGCTACGAGGACTTCGTGCTCGGCTTCCGGCCGGGCGGCGGCGGTGCTGATGGCGGCCAGTTTCGGCTGGTGCCGGGGGTGCTGCCGCTGCTCTGCGCCCGCGCCGCCCAGGACCCCGGCCGGCCGTATTTTCTGCTGATTGACGAGCTGAACCGGGGCAACGTGGCCCGCATCTTCGGCGAGTTTCTGCTCCTGCTCGAACCCAACCAGCGCGGCCCCGCCCACGCCCTGCGCCTGCCCTACGCCCCACCCGATGCGCCCCGATTTTTCGTGCCCGCCAACCTGTTCGTCATCGGCACGCTCAACTTGGCCGACCGCTCGCTCACCCCGCTCGATTACGCCTTGCGCCGCCGCTTCGCCGTTGTGGCTATGCGGCCGCAGTTTGGTCCGGCCCTACGCAAGCTGCTGGCCGATAGCGCCGTACCCGTCCCACTAATTGACATACTCATCGAGCGACTGAACGCCCTCAATGAAATCATCGCTGCCGACCCCGAGCTGGGGCCGGACTTCGAGGTTGGCCACAGCTACTTCTGCCAGCCGCCGGTTGAACCAACTTTTGAGCCAGCTGGCCCGGCCGAAGCCGCCGCCTGGCTGCGGCTGATTTTCGAGCAGGAAATCGGTCCGCTGCTGGCCGACTACTGGCGCGAACAGCCCGAGCGCGCCCAGGCCCAGCTGCGGAGATTGATGGAGGTTTTTTAGGGTAGGAGGGCAGGAGGGTAGGAGGTGGTGGGTTATTGCGAGCGCAGCGAAGCAATCGCACTTATCAAGCCGCGTTTGGCGAGCCAGGCAACGCGCTGAACAACGAGCCGAACAGGTGCGATTGCTTCGCTGCGCTCGCAATGACCCCCTCACCTAATGACCCCCTCACCTAATCACCCAAAAACTCACCCGTGATACCGCTGGCTACGCTCTACTACCTGCTTTGCTACGCCTGGCAGCGCCTGCCTGAGCCGGCGGTGCTGCGTGCCACCGAGGCCACGCCCTTCGCCCGGCCGCTGGAGCTGCTGGCCGAGCTGCTGCTGCGCGCCACGAGCCAGCTGCTGCGTCGGGGATTACCCCTGGCGTACGCTGAGAATGAGTACGCAATGAGTGAGTTGCGCGGCCGCGTGGAGCTGACCCCGACGTTGGCGCGGGGCCTGCTGCCGCAGGGCCGGGCCGTGTGCCGCTACGACGAGCTCAGCCCCGACCAGCCCTTGCATCGGCTGCTGGCCGGTACGCTCAGCGCGCTGGGCGCTCACCCGGCCCTGCCGCTGGCCACGCGCCGGGCGCTGAGTCAGGCGCGTCGGCGCCTGCCGGCCGCCGTGCGCGACCAGGTGCCGACCGCCGCCGTATTTGCCGCGTTGCGGCGGCAGCGACTGACCAGCGCCGAACAATTTTTGCGGCACCTCTGCGAGCTGATTTACGCGACGGCCCTGCCCGCGCCGGTCGCCCAGGGCCGGGGTCGCTTCGCCGATTTTCGGCGTGACGAGCGGCGCATGGCTCAGCTCTTTGAGCAGGCGGTGCGCAATTTTTATCGCCGCGAGCAGCGCCAATACCGCGTGTTCACCGAAACCATTGCCTGGCAGGCCGCTGCCGAGCGCCCCGCCGACCTGGCCTTGCTGCCCACCATGCTCACCGACACCACGCTCGATAGCCCGACCCGCAAAATCATCCTCGACACCAAGTACTACGCCGCCGCCCTGCGCCCGCGCTACGACCAGCCCCGCCTCATCGCGCCCCACCTCTACCAGCTGTTCGCGTACCTCCAAAACCAGCGCCCCAGCCCCGGCCAGGCCCTCGAAGGCATCTTGCTCTACCCCGCCGCACCCGCCGGGGCCGACCTGCGCTACACCCTCGGGCCCCACCCGGTGCGCGTCGTTACCCTTGACCTACACCAGCCCTGGCCCGGCATCGCCGCCGACCTGCTGGCCCTGGTGAGCTGAGCCGCCGACCAGCCCAAAACCAAAAAAGCTCCGCGCATTCCTGCGCGGAGCTTTTAACTTGTGACACCGAGCCGAGTGGCTCAGTACCGCCGAAACTACATTTTCGGAGCGGGGGCAGCGGCTGGGGCCGTGGTAGCGCCGGCCGGAGCAGCCGGGGCCGTAGCAGCACCGGTGCCGGTGGCAGCCGGAGCGGTGGTAGCAGCCGTCGAGTCCATTTTAATGGTCGTCGATTCCGTCGTAGGAGTCGTGGTGGTGGTTTCGGTCGTGGTGGCTTTCTTGTCGCACGAGGTCAGGCCCACGGCCAGGAACAGGGCGGATACTTTCAGGAGGTTGTTCATTTGGGGTAAATTTGGGGAGTTTTCAGAAAAAATTCTGCCCTTAATGCGGCTAGCCTGGTCAGGTAACCCAGGATAAAAAAGTTTTTTTGGGCGGGTTACTTCGCCCGCCGACCTGCATTAAACCCCGCCCGACACGCATGAACACGGACAGCCCCACTTCGGCGGCGCTGGCGGCCGACGCCCAACTCATCACGGCCATCCGGGCCGGCGACGAGCGGGCCCTGAGCCAGCTTTACCGCCTGCACTGGCCCATGGTATCACACTTCGTGCTGCTCAACAGCGGTTCGGAAGACGATGCCCGGGACGTGTACCAGGAAGGCATCATGGTCTTTTACGAGAAGGTGCGCGCCGGCTCGCTTGAGCTTAGCTGCCAGATTAAAACCTACCTCTACGCGGTGTGCCGCCGACTGTGGCTCAAGCGCTTAACTTCAAAAAGCCGCCTGCACGGGGTGCGTTTGCTCGATGAAGACGACTACGATGCCCGCCTGAGCACCGGGGCCGAAGACGACCTGCACGATGCCGAGGAGCGCGACCGGCGCTTCGCCACGCTGGCCGAAGCGCTTCAGCACCTGGGGGAGCCCTGCCGCTCGCTGCTCGAAGGCTTTTACCTGCTCGAAAAATCCATGCTCGACCTCACCGCCGAGCACGGCTACACCAACGCCGACACCGCCAAAACCCAGAAATACAAGTGCCTGACCCGCCTGAAAAAATTGTTTTTCGCCCGTCATAGAGAAGAGTAGTTAGTGCTTGGTGCCTAGTGCTTAGTGCTTGGGTCGTTTAACGATTACCAGGCACTAAGCACCAAGCACTGAGCACCAAGCACCAAACCGAAATGCAAACCGAAGCCGATTACTACGCCTTATTTGAAGCTTACCAGCGTGGGGAGCTGGCGGCCGGCGCGCGCGCCGTTTTCGAAGCCCGCCTGGCCGATGAGCCGCGCCTGCACCAGCTGTACGCCGAGTACCTGGAGCTGACCGATACGCTCGTGGCCTACGGCGAGCGCCAGCGCACGCAACAGACTATCAGTGGCTTGCACCAGGCCATGCGGGCTGCGGAGATGGCACCTGGGCCCCAGCTCACGCACACCGTAAACCCGCAGCTGCGGCTGTCGCGCACCGAGCGGCGGCTGCGCGCTTTTTGGAGCGGCCACCGGGCCACGGTGGGCGTGGCGGCCTCGGTGGCGGTGCTGGCCGTGTTCAGCACCCTCCTTGGCCTGGAGGCTTGGCGCACGGCCCGCACGGTACCCAGCTCGGGCCTCACGGCCCTGCGGCTGGAGTTGGACCAGCTGCGCCACAATCAGCAGGTCATTAATCACCGCATTGATAATCGACAGGACGGTGCCCCGGTCAGCGCCCCACTGCGCGAGAACAAGTTTAGTGGCACGGGCTTCGCGCTCACCGCCGAGGGCTACCTGGTGACGAGCGCTCACGTCATTCAAGGGGCTGACTCGCTGCAGATTGAGGGCCACGACCACCGCCGCTACCGCGCCGAAAAGGTATACGCCGATGCCAAGCACGACCTGGCCATTCTGCGCGTCAGCGACCCGCGTTTCGCCGGTTTCGGGCGGCTGCCCTACGTGTTCAAGGCCGGGCAGGCCGAACTCGGCGAGCGGGTCTTTACGCTGGGCTTTCCGCGCGCCGATGTCGTGTACGGCGAAGGCGCGCTGAGCGCCCGCACCGGCTACCGCGGCGACTCGGCTTTCTACCAGGTCAGCATCCCGGTGAACCCCGGCAACTCGGGCGGTCCGCTGCTCGACGAGCGCGGCAACCTCATCGGCGTGGTCAGCGGCCGGCAAGACGATGCCCAGAGCGCGGCTTTCGCTACCAAGTCCTCGTACCTGGTGCGCCTCGTCGATTCGC
The DNA here is from genome assembly GCA_025353905.1 of Hymenobacter sp. GTDB lineage: Bacteria > Bacteroidota > Bacteroidia > Cytophagales > Hymenobacteraceae > Hymenobacter. The sequence goes on along the minus strand of JANXNW010000013.1, from coordinate 10,798 downwards.
TGCGCAACCGCCAGCCCGCCCAACCCTACCACCTGCCCCGCGCCAGCCAGCTCGCCGGGGCGCCCCGCGCCCAGCAAGTCAAGCGCCTGCAGGACTTCGTGTTCGTGGTCAAGGTTTACGAATAAGCGCTACTCTCCCTTTCTTCTGTAAAAGCTCGAAAGCCTCGCCCCTCCGGCGAGGCTTTTTGGTGGAGCCGCGCCGCGAAAAACGGGGCACGATAACCCGCCGCCCGGGCGGGGCCGGCCCTAACTTGCAGCCGTATGGGCGACTACCTTCTCTACCAGGCTTACGGCAATCAGGACGTGGTCAACGAGGCGCTGCTGAGTATTTTATCGCATTTGCGGCAGCCCGGCAGCCCGGCCACGGTGTTGATTTACACCGATAGCGAAGCCTACTTTCGGTCGGTACTTGGCCCCGAGCCGGCCGTGGCCTACGTGCCGATAGCAGCCGCGCAGTGGCGGGCCTGGCGCGGGGCGATTGATTTCGTGCACCGCGTCAAGATTGAGGTGCTGCGCCACGCGGCCGCCCGTTTTACCGGCCGGCTGCTGTACGTGGACACTGACACGATTATCACCCGGCCGCTCGCCGAAGTTTTTGCCGCGCTCGGCCGGGGCGAGCGCTTCATGCACGTGGCCGAGGGGCGGCTCGGCGACGATAACCCGCTGAACCGCAAGCTGAATCGCGCGCTGAGTACGCCAGCTGGCCAGGGGGCGCTCGTGGGCCGACGCGTGGGGCCAGCCACGCGCCTGTACAACGCGGGCGCGCTGGGCCTGCGCCTGCCCGCCGACGCGCCCCTGCTCGACGAAGTGCTCGCCCTCACCGACCGGCTTTACGCTTTTTACCCCAAGCACGTGATGGAGCAACTAGCCTTCGGCATAGTGTGGGCCGCGGCGGGCCCGGTACGCGAGGCCGCCCCCTGGATTTGCCACTACTGGGACCTGAAAGAGCTGCGTCCGGTGCTGGCCGAGCTGTTCGCGCCCGGCGCAACACCTGAGCCGCTGAGCCGGAGCCTAGACGGCTGGCAGGCCCGCGCCGCCCGGCTCGACGTGCCCGCGCTGGTGGCGAGCAAGGCCCGCTACCAGGCGCTGCCGGCTTGGCGACGGGCCTGGCAGCGCTGGCGCGGCCAGGCGTGGCAGCTGCCAGCGGGGCTGCTTAACTAAATGATAATTTGCCCGAATGGTAAGTTGCCGGGGTAAAGCTGAAAATTTGTGGGAAAATTACGCACTGTGTTTAAACCTCTGCTGCTGAACACTATCTTTAGGCCGCTAACCTCATCCAGCCTCACTCAGCCCGCCGCTGCCCATGAACCGCCGCGCTTTTTTTCAGCCTGCCTCGCGCACCAGTCCGGCTCCGGCCGCCAGCCTGGCTTCGGTCGCCCCGGCCGCCGACCCGCCCGAAACCGTTAGTCCTTACGCCAACAAGACGCTGCCGGCGCGGCTCAGTGCCATGGCCACCACGCTCGCGCCGTATGCCGGGCCCTGGGGCGCGGCCCAGGCGGCGCACCTGCTGCGGCGCTGTCTGTTCGGGCCGACGCGGGCCGAGATTCAGGCGGCCGCCACCGCGGGCCTGCCGGCCGTGCTCAATCAGCTGCTTACGGCCCCGGCTGCTCCGGCCAGGCCGCTCAACGTGAGCACCGCCGATACCGTGCCCGTGGGCCAAACCTGGGTGGGCCAGCCGTTTGACCAGACCCTGGAAGGACCGCGGCGCAATTCCCTCAACAACTGGTGGCTGGGCTTGCAGCTCAACCAGGGCGTGTCGCTGTCTGAGAAGATGACCTTGTTCTGGCACAATCATTTCGTGGTGGAAGCCAACGATATTAATAGTGCGAACTACAGCTACGACTACGTGCGGCTGCTGCGGCAGTACGCGCTGGGCAACGTCAGGCAGCTGGCCAAAGATATTACTGTGTGCCCGGCCATGCTGCGCTACCTCAACGGCAACCAGAGCGTGGTGGGCGCGCCCAACGAAAACTACGGCCGCGAGCTGCTCGAATTGTTTACCCTGGGCAAGGGGCCGCTGCTGAGCACCGGTAACTACACCACTTACACCGAGGCCGACGTGCAGGCCGCCGCGCGGGTGCTCACCGGCTGGCGCGACGACCAGCCCACGATAACCAGTAACTTCACGGCCAACCGCCACGATACCACCGTCAAGCAGTTCTCGGCGGCCTTCGGCAACGCCAAAATCAACCCCAACGGAGCCAACGAGTACAAGGACCTCGTGGACCTGATTTTTCAGCAGTCGGCTACGGCGGCGTTTCTGGTGCGCAAGCTTTACCGCTGGTTTGTGTACTATGTGATTGATGCGCAGATAGAAAGCGACATAATTCAGCCGCTGGCCACGCTGCTCGTCCAGAGCAACTTCGAGGTGGCGCCGGTGCTGCGCAAGCTCTTCGGCTCGGAGCATTTCTTCGACGCGGCTAATGTGGGCTGCCTCATCAAAAGCCCGCTCGATTTTGTGGTCGGTCACTGCCGGCAGCTCGAAATGACGCAGCCCCCGGCCAGTACGCCGGTAGCGCAATACGGGCACTGGAACTACCTCAACGTGCTCAGCTACGTGCAGCAGCAAAGCCTGGGCAATCCGCCCAACGTGGCCGGCTGGGTGGCCTACTACCAGGCCCCGCAGTTTCATGAGCTGTGGATAAACGCGGTGACGCTGCCCCGCCGCAACCAAACCACCGACCTGTTTCTGAACCGCGGCTACACCAACACCGGCTTTACGCTGGTAGCCGACCCCGTGGCCCTGGTGCTGGCCTTGCCCGCCGCCACCGCCCAGGACCCCAACCTGGTTATCGCCGAGTTCATGCGCCTGCTGGTGCCCCTCGACCTGACGGCCACTCAGCTAGCCTTCCTCAAAAACGCGCTCATTCCGGGATTGCCCGATTTTGAGTGGACCACCGAGTGGGCCCAGTTTCTGGCCGCGCCCACCAACGCTGCCAAGCGCATGGCCGTCCAGACCAAGCTGCAAGCCATGCTGCGCGCGATGGCTGGCCTGGCCGAATACCAACTGTCGTAGGGGCGGCTCGCAGCCGCCCGCCCGCTAGAGCGACCCGGTTTGTGCGTCGTTCACCAATCTCATTAACCAACGGGCAGCTGCGAGCCGCCCCTACTTGAATGAAACGTCGCGACTTTCTCCAAACTACGGGTGCTGCGGCTGCGGGCACGGCGATACTGAGCGGCTTTCCCATTGGGGCCTACGGCTACTCGGCCCAGCTGGCGGCGCTCACCAACGCGGCCACGGCCACCGACAAGGTGCTCGTCATCGTGCAGCTGCAGGGCGGCAACGACGGGCTGAACATGATTATCCCGCTCGACCAGTATGCGGCCCTGACGGCGGCCCGCCCCAACCTGCTGATTCCCCAGAACCAGGTGCTGCCGCTGACGACGGCCACCGGTATGCACCCGGCCATGGCCACCGCCCAGCGGCTGTTTCAGGACGGCAAGCTCGGCGTGGTGCAGAGCGTGGGCTACCCGAACGCCAACTTCTCGCACTTTCGGGCCACTGATATCTGGACGTCGGGCTCCGAGTCGAACGTGGTTTGGAACACGGGCTGGGCGGGGCGCTACCTCGACGGCGAGTTTGCCAACTACCCCACCGGCTACCCCAATGCCCAGAGCCCCGACCCGCTGGCCATCAGCATCGGCTCGGTGGTGAGCAACTGCGTGCAAGGGCCGGCCGTGAACATGGGCATGGCCATCGCCAGCACGAGCAGCTTTTACCAGCTGCTGAGCGGCGGCGTGGACGCGGCCCCGCCCACGCCGGCCGGACACGAGCTAACCTTTATCCGCCAAGTAGTTAGTCAGACTCAGGTGTACACGGCCGCCATTCAGGCAGCGGCGGCCAAAGCCACCAACTTGTCGCCGCTGTATCCGGCCGCCGGCCAGAACTCACTCGCCGACCAGCTCAAAATCGTGGCCCAGCTCGTGGCCGGCGGCCTGAGCACCCGCGTGTACGTGTGCCAGCTCGGCGGCTTCGACACCCACACGCTGCAAGTGCCCACCACCGGCTCGACTACTACCGGCGCCCACGCCACGCTGCTGGGTAGAATCGCCGACGGCATCAACGCTTTTCAGGATGACCTGAAGCGGCTCGGCATTCAGGACCGGGTGATTGGGATGACGTTTTCCGAGTTTGGGCGGCGCATCAAGGCCAACTCGGGCTTTGGCACCGACCACGGCGCGGCGGCCCCGCTCATCGTGTTCGGGACGCGGGCCAACCCCATCGTGCACGGCCCCAACCCGCAGCTGCCCGCCAACGCCGGCGTGAACGACAACGTGACCATGCAGTTCGACTTCCGGTCCGTGTACACGAGCATTCTCAAGGACTGGTTTGAGGTACCGCAAACGACGCTCAACCAGCTTTTTGGCCAGAGCTTCCCGTACCTGCCCGTCATCCGGCAGAGCGGCCCGCTGGCTACGGCATCGGGCAGCGCGGCGGTGGCCGGCTTCAGCGTGTATCCCAACCCCACGACCGACGGCCGGGCTACGGCGCAGTTCGAGAGCCAGGGCCAGCCCGTACGGTTGAGCCTGCTCGACAGCCTGGGCCGCGAAGTGCGCCGCGTGGTCGATGGGCGCGCCTTGGGTACCGGCGCGCAGCGGGTGCCGCTGGATGCGGCCGGCCTCGCCCCCGGCCTTTACCACTGCGTTATCAACGAGGGTGAGCGCCACGGCTCGGTAGTGCTGGTGGTGGAGTAGCTATTCAGAAGGAGGAGAAATAGAACGCGCCGCCCGGTTTTGCGTAAGAGCGCGGGGCGGCAGCCTGCGCGCTGACCTGATTTACCTTCTTACTCCACCCTATTTTACCGCATCATGGCTAACGAGCTCCAACAAATCGAGAAAATTTTGCCCGAAGACATCGCCCGCACTTTCGAGAGCGCGCTCAACGTGTTTCAGGGTAAACATGAGCACATGGACGACCTGCTCAAGCACGGCGGTACGCTGCTGCGCAAAGCGGCTCGTCATTTCACCTCGACCCAGCTCATTCTAGGGGTCGCGGCCCTGGCCACGGTAGCCATCGTGGTGGTGAGCCGCGCCACGGAAGACTAGGCAGCTGCTTCAATCAGATTTTAGAGCGTAGAACTGAGAGCTTAGCTCTTGTCAGCTCAAATCAGCTGTCTCATTATGGGTCTCAGCTCTAAAATCTAACCCAAATAGCTTCGGATAAGCGGCCAGAGCCGCATGTCGGCCGACAGTAAAAAGCCAGCCATCTTCTGAGAGATGGCTGGCTTTTTCAATTAATAGCCGGGCTGTCGGAGGGCTTGGTGCTGCCGGTTTGACCCAAGCGACTAGCGCGATGCCGCCGCCTTGACGGGGGTCATCGTCTGCGCAAGTGTGCTCGCGACGGCTGGCTCACCGGCCATCGTTTGCACCAGGCCCGCCATGCCCCAGAGCTGCAGGTTGCGCCGCACGGTTTCGGCGGCCAGCCAGCTTTGTAGCTGCTTGATAATGACTCGGTAGGAGGTTTTCTGGCTAATTACTTTTATTTCGACTTCTGGCTTCAGCGCCGGATTGAGGACCAGCAGGCGGGCGCGTAAGGCATCGGCCGGCGCGGCCTCGTCGAACAAGCCCACTTGCACGGCGTAGCCGGCGGCGGTCGGTGTGCCTGCCGCTGGTGAGGCCAAAGTGACCAGCGCTGTGGGCTGAGCGGCGGCTACGAACGGGGCCGTCGGAGCCAGCGCTGTCTCGACAGCGGCTGGATTGGCAACTGGGCTGGTAGTCAGGCGCGCGGCGGCAGCGGCGATAGTAGCCGCCCGGGGCAGCAGGTAAGCCGTGAACTTGGCGCCCGGGTTAGGGTCGCTGCTGACAAGGACGGTCAGATGCGCGGGGGTCGCGACGGGGCCGAGTGGTGTGTCAGCGGGCACGATTTCGGCCACCACTGCCGTCTGTCCCAGCTCAATGAGATTCAGTGAGCGGGCGGCGATTTCTGACAGGTCGAGGATGCGCTCGCGGCGGAACGGGCCGCGGTCGCTCACGCGCACCACGACCGAACCACCGTTTCGCACGCTCGTCACGCGCAGACGAGTGTTGAAGGGCAGCGTTTTGTGAGCGCAGGTATACTGGAACCGGTCGTAGCGCTCGTCGTTCGCCGTCAGCATACCCTGAAAATATTTGCCGTACCAGGAGGCCCGGCCGCGCAGCACGGTCAGGTAGCCTTCGCGGGCGGCCGGAATGACGGTGGGCAGCATCCGCGGAATGTAGATGTGGCGGCGGCGGTGCTGATGGGCGCGGTGCCCGGCGCGGTGCGAGCGGGTGGCCGCGTGGCCGTGGGCATCGGCCGTGGCGGCCGGGGTTGCCGTCAGCAATCCGCCCAGGCAGACTGCGATAAATGCGGGGGTGAGTAAAAGCGTGCGCGGAAGCGTCATGCGCGTGATTTGGCTGGTGAACAGACCGAATATAGGCCCGGCTCCTGGAAAAGCAATTCGCACTCGTTGCTAATCCGCTTGACAATCTTTTTTTATTGTGTTTTTGGAGGAAGCTGGTCCAGAAGGCGATAAACCGCCTACGTATTTCACCCCTAATTGTGTTTAATGAAGCGATATTATGCTTCCCAATGGCATTATTCCAGTAATAGGTTCAAAATTAGACTTTACGACGGGTATAAAATTTTGGCATTCTCTACAGAGGGCCAGCCAACCACTGTTTGCGTAATTGCTAAATAAGTTGTATATCGCGCCCGTGACACCGGCTCCGACGCGGCTTACCTTTGCTGCATGGATTTTGGCCGCCTGCCTGACTTACGCTACGTTGATTTTCGCCTGCCGCCCGACCACCCCGATACGGCCGCCGTGCTGGCCCGCGCCGCCCCATTGGCTCCCGGCACCGCGCCCGGCCTGTTCGTGGGCTGCCCCATCTGGACCAACAAGGAATGGCTCGGCTCGTACTTCCCGCTCGGGGCGAAGGAGCCGGACTACCTGCACCACTACGCTCAGCAGTTTAACGCGCTGGAGCTGAACACGACCCACTACCGCATCCCCGACGCGCCCACCGTGCGGCGCTGGCGGGCGGCTGTGGGCGCAGACTCCGGCTTTCGCTTTTGTCCCAAGCTGCCGCGCGCCATCAGCCACGAGCGGGAGCTGTATAACACCGACTCGCTCACGTTGAGCTTCACCCGCGCCGTGCGCGAGCTGGCCCATAACCTCGGCCCCTGCTTTTTGCAGCTGCCCCCGCAGTTCGGCCCCGAGCACCTGCCCCGCCTGGAGCGCTTCCTGCTCGACTGGCCCGCCGACGTGCCTCTGGCCGTGGAATTGCGCCACCCGCGCTGGTTCGCTGAGCGCGAGCTACGCGACAGCACCTTTGCCCTGCTCGAAGCCCTTGGCAAAACGCTGGTCGTTACCGATGTGGCCGGCCGGCGCGACGTACTGCATCAGCGCCTGACTACGCCCGTGGCCTTCGTGCGCCTCAACGGCCATGGCCTCATTGCCAGCGACTTCGCCCGCGCCGATACCTGGGCCGAGCGCCTCGCCGGCTGGTACGCGCAAGGGCTACACGCGGCCTACGTCTTCATCCACCAGCGCGACGTGCGCCACGCCCCCATCTGGGCGCAGCATTTCCTGGGCCGCGTCCACGCCCTGACGGGCCTGCCCGTGCGCCCGCCGCGGCCGATTCCGCAGCAGGTGCAGGGCAGCTTGTTTTGAGCCTGTAACGGGACTAGGCTCCTTAAAAAAGCGTTCTGGCAGCTGGGCTCGAACCAGCGTCCACCCGGTCCAAGAGCCGGGCGCTCTTCCACTGAGCTATGCCAGAAACGGGATGAGGGCTGGGCTCGAACCAGCGACCAACCGGAGATAGAGCCGGAAATTCTACCGCTGAACTACCTCATCCTTTACTTGAGCAAACCATCAATTGAACTGCTGTTTGCCAGAAAATACCTTGTTTTGGCGCAATATCAGCGCAAGGTACGGATTGCTGATACTCACACCATGCACCAGCTCGGGGGTGGGCCGCAGGGGCGCGATGCCGTGCGGGCGCGGGGCCAGCCAGCCTGACTTCTCGGGGTCGAGGCCAGCGGCCTGGCAGGCGGCGGCCACCAGCGTCCGACCACAGGAAGTGGTGTTGCCCAATACTTCCCAGGGTAAGGGGAGCGCGGCCCACACTTGCGTGTTGGGGTCGAGCTGTCCGCCCGTTGAGCGGTGCCATTGCACTACGTCGGCCGCCATCAGGCGCAAGACTTTGCCGGGGCAGAAGTCATCGAGTACCCACTCCAGGCCGAGCGCGTGGAGCAGGTTCAGCCAATTGTCACGGGCCTTGTTCCAGGCCCCGGCCGTTACGTTCCAGGTCGAGGAATCGTCGCCGCGCTTCACCACCATTGACTCGCGCCGAAACGTGCCTGCCGCCCACACAACCCGAAGCTGCTCGGCTAGGTCCGTCAGCAAGGCCGTCCAACGGCCCAGCAACTGGCCTTTTTGCTCGTCGGTCAGGTGCGCCAGCACTTCCGGCGCGGGGTACACCTGAGCCAGCATTGGCCAGTTGGTCGGGTTGGCCGGTGCTTCCGCCTCAGCCACCGCCCCCAGCCACCGGCGCAGGGCACCGTTTTGTGGCCCTCGGCAGCGCCTAAACAGCATGTCGGCTACCTTATCGTACGGCCGCTGCTGCCCACTGATAGTGAACTCACTACGCAGATTGCAGCGGGCCGTGTAGTAGGCCACGAAAGCCGCGCTGAACAGGTCGCGCTCTAAGTCCTCGGCCGTAATCTCGTGCGCGAAGCTGTGCTTGCTCACCAACTGAAACTCGCGCTGGCGCTCGGCAGCGCTCAGCCGTTCCAGCTTGGCTTCGAGGTGGCGCAGCCCGCGAAACAGCTTGTTGTAGCGCCGCCGCGACAGCTCCCTCAGGCCCGCCGCCGTTCGCCCGGCCCGGTCGAGGCGGTCGGTGCGGTAGTTGTTGTTGCCCACGGTCTTGCCCAGGCGCGGACTCAACTCGCCGAGCAGTATGGCCACCTGAGCAGGCTGGCTAAAGTCGGACTGGTCAGTAGCCGGCAGCGGGTAGGCGAACAGCTCGGCGGCTTTGCGGGCCTGGCGGGCGGCTCCCACCGGCCGCACGAACTCGGTTGGCATGGAAGAATAGTGCCAGGTATTTTTGCGCACCGAGCTGGCGGCAGCTCTTTCCAGTAGCGCCAGTTCGGCTCGCGTCAGTTGTTTCCGTAGTAAGGGAAGCAGCAATTCCACTACGTCTTCGGGGCGCGGCCGTTGGTTCAACGTTTGGTGCAAGAGGGTAAAGTCGGACATGGAAGGTAGAAATTTAGCGGGCCGGATGAATCTGATTCGTATTCGACTGCTAAAATAAGGCTTACCTCACACTTAATGCGCCTTCAACCAATTCTCGCCCGTCCCGACTTCCACCTCCAGCGGTACGCCGTGCGGCAGTAGTAGCGCGGTCGTCATCAGCTCGCGGATTTTAGGAGTTACATAATCCACCTCCTCGCGCACGGCATCGAAGACGAGTTCGTCGTGGACTTGCAGTATCATCTTGGTGCCGAGCTTTTCGCTTTCGAGCCAGTCGTGGATTTGAATCATGGCCATCTTGATGATGTCGGCGGCCGTGCCCTGGATGGGGGCGTTGATGGCGTTGCGCTCGGTGTAGCCGCGCAGCGTGGCGTTGCGCGAGTTGATGTCGCGCAGGTAGCGGCGGCGCTTGAGCAGGGTTTCGGCGTATTCCAGCTCGCGGGCGCGGTTGATGCTCTCGTCCATGAACTGCTTCACGGAGGCAAACTCCTGGAAATACGTCTCGATGATGTCCTGGGCTTCCTTGCGGCTGATGCCGATGCGCTGGGCCAGCCCGAACGCGGAGATGCCGTAGATGATGCCGAAATTCACCGTCTTGGCCTTGCGGCGCATCTCGCCATCGACTTCGCTCAGCGGCACCTGAAACACCTTGCTCGCCGTGCTGGCGTGCACATCCTGGCCCAGCCGGAACGCCTCAATCATGGTCTGGTCGCCCGAAAAGTCGGCCATGATGCGCAGCTCCACTTGCGAGTAGTCGGCCGCGAGCAGTACGTGGCCGGCATCGCGGGGTACGAACGCTTTGCGGATTTCGCGGCCCTTCTCGGTGCGGATGGGAATGTTTTGCAGGTTCGGGTTGGTGCTGCTCAGCCGGCCGGTGGCCGTCACGGCCTGGTTGAAGGTGGTGTGTACGCGCCCGTCCGGCCCCACGAGCTGGGGCAGGGCCTCGACGTAGGTCGAGCGCAGCTTGCTCAGCTGCCGGTATTCCAGAATCAGCCCGGCGATGGGGTTGTCGAGGGCCAGCACGCTCAGGATTTCCTCGCCCGTGGCGTACTGGCCGGTCTTGGTTTTCTTGATTTTGCCGCCCCCGATTTGCATCCGGTCGAACAGCACTTCGCCGAGCTGCTTGGGCGAGCCGATGTTGAACGGCCCGCCGGCTTCCTGGAAAATCTGGGTTTCCAGCTCCTGCACGTAGCCTTGCAGCTCGGCCGAATACTCGCCCATCGCGCCCGAGTCGATGCGCACTCCGGCGTACTCCATGTCGGCGAGCACTGGCACGAGCGGGTTTTCCACGTCGAGCAGCAAGCCCAGCAAGCCCAGCTCCCGCAGCATCGGCTCGAAGACGTGGCGCAGCTGCAAGGTCACGTCGGCATCCTCGCAGGCGTAGTCGCTCACCTCGGCGGGCGGCAGCTGGGCCATCGTACGCTGGTTCTTACCCTTCGGGCCGATGAGGTCGGTAATCGGCACCGGCGCGTAGTGTAGGTACGCTTCGGCCAGCACGTCCATGCCGTGGCGCATGTCCGGTTCAATGAGGTAGTGGGCGAGCATGGTATCGAAAAATGGCCCCGCCACCGTCACGCCGTAGGC
>JANXNW010000415.1 GCA_025353905.1 Hymenobacter sp. | reverse complement strand
CGGTTGGAGCGGGCTGGCCAGCCAGCGCCCACCCGGAGTCATTACGCTTACGCATGGATGGCAGCATTTTCAACGGCTATATGGAGGGTGGAAACTCGCGCAAGGACTTGTGTGTACACCCTAGCTCCAAAAGAGAGGGGGCTAGGGGGTGAGGTTTACGGGCGACGAGCTGCTACACTAATCTGAGAACCGCTCTAATTGCTCATTGCCAACCGCCGCGCCCGCGGCTTGGCCGCAGCTACCACGGCCTGGGCCTGCTTAAACGCCTCGGCCGTAGCTGCGTCAAGGTGGCGCAGGGGCGGGCCGTCGGGGCGCAGCTCGGCATCCCAGAGGCCGGAGCGGTGCCACTGGTCGAGGTGGTCCCAGTCGGGGCGGTCGATGACAGGGTACGCGCAGACGCCCCACAGCGGCAGGCCGGCGCGGCGGGCGGCGGCGCATTCCTCCCCGATTTTTCGCCACCAGATGGGCCGGTCCGCGCCGGGGTGACTGGTTTCGGTGACGACCATCGGGCGGCCGTAGCGACGGTGCACCTGGGCGAGCAGCTTGCGCAAGGGCGTCCAGCGCGGGTCCATCACGGGGTCGTTCCAGCCCAGGCTTTCGTAAATGGGAAGCGCCCACTGGTTGTCGTAGTAGTAGTTAAAGCCCAGAATATCCAGGTATTCCTCGCGGCCGCCCAGCTCGGGGCACATGCGCCCGCCGAGGATATCTACCGCCTGAAACTGGTTGAGGTGCGCCTGCCGGGCCTCGTGCACGTGCCGCCGGATGGGCCGGGGCGGGGCCACGATGTTGATGAGCGGCTCGGTGGTGAGAATGCGGATGGTTGGGTCGGCCTCGCGCAGGGCTGCTACGCCCTCAATATAAGCCCGCATCAGCCCGTACTTCACTTCCCAGCCCTGGCCCACGCAGTAGGGCGAGGTGCCGCGCACGTCGCCGCCCAGCCAACTCATAAAGCTGACCTCGTTGATGGGCGTCACGATGAGCACGTCGTCGGGCCGCGCGGCGCGGTAAAAGTCCACGAACGCGCGGCAGAGCGCGGCGAAGCGCCCGGCAAAGTGCGGGTGCAGCGGCGTGAGGTCGTCGGGGTAGCCGAAGTGGCACAAGTCCCAGATTTGCTGAATGCCGTGGCGGCGGCCGGCGTCCAGCAGGGTCCGGACGGTGCTGAAATCGTACTGGTAAGGCGTTTTTTCGACAAAAGCCCAGCGGATGCCTTCGCGCACGGTTTTTATCTGAAACTCGCCCAGCGCAGCGTAGTCTTCATCGAGCTTTTGCAAGTGGCCGGTCAGGGGCAGGAAGTCCACCCGGTTGCCGAAACAGTTGAGCTGGTCGGTGCATTCGTAGCCACCCCACCAGAAGGATTGAAATGGGTTCATGGGTTTTGCTGGGTCGTAGGGGCGGCTCGCAGCCGCCCGCTCGTTGAGGACGTTTTTTGCGGGCCAGGTAGCTCCTACGCTAGGGCGTGAGGACATTAATAAATTGAATGTATCTTTATTTTAAAGCACTCTTTTTCATGCGCCGTCACGAAATTTCTGACCCCACCTGGGAACTGGTTGCCCCGCACCTGTCCGGCAAAGCCGAAGACGGCGGCGCGA
>JANXNW010000398.1 GCA_025353905.1 Hymenobacter sp. | reverse complement strand
GCGCGGCAGCGGAGGCGGCCACTGGCGCGATGGCCGAAGAAGGCAAAACCAAAATGGCCGACGGCTCGAAAGTAAAGGTGAAGGCCGATGGCGACATCAAAATCAAGGACGCTGAAGGCAACAAGCTCAAGATAGCCGGCGACGACGGCACGATAAAGTCGAAGCCCGTGGACGGCGAGAAAACCAAAATAAAGTAAGTTGCCGATAACTCTGAACTTACGAAAGCAAAAAACCCGCGCTGCGACGGCGCGGGTTTTTTTTGCTTCCTTTGGCCGCAGCTTTGTGGATGAGTTGCGGCTCAAAGAAGCCCTTGTTCCTGCCGAGTATCTTTTCCCATCCGCTTGAAATCGCAGTCCTGGCTTAATGGAGCGCTGGCTTTGGCACTGGCCGGCCTGCTGAGCGCAGCCCCGCGCGGGGCGTGGGCGCAGGCGGGCAGCCCGGCCCCGGTGGTGCGGGTGAGCGGCACGGTGAGCGAGGCCGGGCGCGGGCGGGCGGGCATTCCGGGCGCGACGGTGCAGGTGCTGCGCAACCGGCGCGGCGTGGCGGCCGACGCGCAGGGCGACTTCCTGCTGACAGCGCTCGCCACCGACACGCTCGTGTTTCGGGCCATCGGCTACCGGCCCCACCGGCTCGTGCTCGGCGGCACCAGCCTCTCGCAGCTCGGCGTACAGGTGCGCCTCGTGCGCGACTCAGTACAGCTCGGCGAGGTCCGCGTGACGGCCGACCGCTACGACCGCGCCCAGATTAACCGCGCCCTACGCAACATCAAACGGCCCGCCCCGCCAGCCGTCAAGATTCCGAAGCGCCCGCCGCCGCCCAAGCCGATTTTTGCGGTGGACACCACCGGCCCCCACCCCGTCGAGGCCGACATCAGCACCTCGAACGTGGACTGGCTCTACGACCAGTTCTCGCGCCAAGGCAAGCAGCGCCGCAAGCTCGAACAGCTCAAAGCCCGCGACGCGGCCGAGAAAGCCGGGCGTCGGCCGTAGTTTGTTGTTTGTTGTTTGTTGTTTGTTGTTTGTTGTTTGTTGTTTTCAGGGCGCAGGTTCGCGCGAAGTTCCGTAAAGGAAGCAAAGTATCGCAAAGTCAAAGTAGCGCTACCTTACCTCGTTTAAGTTTCAAACAAACAACAAACAACAAACAACGTAAGGCTATCCCATGAAAATCGGGTATCCTTGCGTGAACGAGACGCTTGCTTGCAGCGCGGCTACTACGTTTCGGCTGGCTTCGTACTCGGCCGAGCGGCTTGGGCCGACGGTGGCGGCCAACCTGGCCTGCCTGCGGCAGATTTTGGAGTGGAACGTGGCTCACGGGCTGCTCTTTTTTCGGATGGGCTCGGGCATCGTGCCCTTTGGTTCGCACGAGGTGAACACGCACCCCTGGCAGCAGGAATTTCGGGGTGAGTTTGAGGAGCTGGGGCGCTACATCCGGCAGCATGGGCTGCGAATTTCCTTCCACCCCGACCAGTTCGTGGTGCTGAATTCGCCCGACCCGACCATCGTGCGGCGGTCGGTGGACGAGCTCATCTACCAGGGCTCGCTGCTCGATTTGATGGGGCTCGACGCGTCGGCCAAGCTGCAAATCCACGCCGGCGGGGTGTATGGCGACAAGGACGCGGCGCTGGCGCGCTGGGCCGACACGTTTCATACCCGGCTGCCCGAGGCGGTGAAAACGCGGATAGTGGTCGAGAACGACGACCGGCTGTACTCGCTGCGCGACTGTCTGGGCCTGCACGAAATGACCGGCGTACCGATTCTGTTCGATAATTTTCACCACGAGTGCCTGCACCACGGCGAGCTCATGCGCGAGGCCCTGCGCCTGGCCGCCGCTACCTGGGACGCGGCCCGCGACGGCGTACCGATGCTCGACTATTCGTCGCAAGCGCCCGGCGAGCGGCGCGGCAAGCACACCGATTCGCTCGTGCCGACGCGGTTTCGGGAGTTCCTCACTTACCTGGATGGACTCGATGTGGATATGATGCTCGAAATCAAGGACAAGGAGGCCAGTGCCGTGGCTGGCGCGCGGGTGTTGCGCGAGCTGGGCCTGCTCGCGCCCGCCCCGGCCGGTTACGCGTATCCAGAGTTTGCGCCCCGCGCCGCCACCGCCACCACGGCCTCGGCCCGTCCGCCGCGCTCGCGCAAAGCCTCCGCTGCCTGACTTCCTCCCCCACTTACCTCCTCACCCAAAAAAATGAACGACCTGCTTAAAGCCACGCTTTCCGGCCTGCAAAATGGCCTCACCAGCCTGCCCCTGGGCTCGGCCATGGACAATACCGAAACCTGGCAGCAGCAGTTTTTGCGCGGTGGCCAGCCCGAATTTCAGGATATTGCCCGCGAGCTTGGCAACCTGCAATCCTTGCTCAGCAGCGGCAACCTGAGCCCGCTAGCCCTCGGCAGCTCGCTCAACCTGCTCGGCGACCAGACCAGCCAGCTCGCGCAGCAGGGCAACGCGGCCGACCTCAGGGCCGACCTGCTCCGGCTGGCCGATACCTTGCGCCGCCACGGCCACGAACTGCTGGAACACGCCGGCAGAAGCAAGAACTAAGAATTGGCAGTGCCAAAAACAGCGAGTCTGTTTCGATAAAACTTTAGGCACGTCAGGTTTTCCGCAAGCCGAGTGCGTGAGTTTTGTTCTGAAGCTGTTCGGGAAGTTCACGCAGGGGGCGCGGAGTTTATCCGCAGAGGAACGCAGAGCCGAATGAACACCCCAATCAATCCTGAATACGGATATTCAGCCCTGCGACCCTTTGCGGATAATCTTTGCGACCTCTGCGTGAACTTCCCGAGCGGCTTCTCTAATTTAAAAACCAAAAAGCCGACTGACTCCAAGCGAGTCAATCGGCTTTTCAAGATTTGCCGGTAGGCAGGCACTTACATGCCGCTACCCGACGACTTGGGCTTGGCCGAGCCGCCGCGCGACTTCGGAGTCTTGCTCTTCATCTTGCCGCCGCCCATCGAGCCTGAGCCCGTCGTGCCGGTACCCATCGAACCCGAGCCCGTGCCGCTATCCATTGAGCCAGAGCCCGTCGTGCCTGAGCCCGAACCCATCGTGCCAGTACCCGAGCCAGTACCCGAGCCTGAACCGGTGCCCGTGCCGCCCGACATCGTGCCCGAACCACTTGTGCCTGAGCCCGAACCCATCGTGCCAGTACCTGAACCGGTGCCCGAGCCGCTGGTGCCGGTACCCGAACCCATCGTGCCGGTGCCTGAACCGCTAGTGCCGGTGCCAGTGCCAGTACCCGAGCCGCTAGTGCCGGTGCCTGAACCGCTGGTGCCGCTACCCGTCGAGCCGCCACCCGGCGTGGTTTGGGCGAGTACGGCGCTCGTGGTGAGGGTAAAGGCGAAGGCGAGCAATTTGGTGGTGACTTTCATAGTGCGTTATATAAAAAAGTGGGAAAGGATGCCTAACTCTCGTTGGCTTACTCCCTAACGAGGCTATGGCCCCTGCTTGTTGCGTCGGGTGGGGCCCAGCCAGGGACCGGCTTAGCCATCGGTTTCGGCTAAGCTTGGCGCTTTTATAATCAAAACCTACTAACTAACAACAGCTTGGCCGCCGCCTTAACCCAACCCTGGCTTTTCAGCACTATGCCCGAATTTTATTAGTCGCCGGGGGCCACCGGGGACCGACTGCGCGCGGGCCGCGCCTGTCGCCGTCCCGTACTTTGCCCGCTCCTCCAAATGAACCCGCGCCCGGCCGCCGCCCGCATGAAAGACCAGTACCGCTTCGAGCCGCACCTGATTATGCGGACGCCCGCACGCCCGTTCGCGGCGCTGCCCACGGCCGATACGCTCGACGCCAACCTAGCCGATGCCGCGTTTCGGGAGGCGCTCTACCTGGCCTCGCCGGTGCTGGCCGAGGAGTGTGAAAAGTGGCAGCTCGCCCCGCCCGGCGGCGTCACCGACGCTAAGCGCCAGGCCAAAATGCGGGGCGCGCTGGCCCGCTACGCCGCCCGGCTCAGCAGCCGCTGTACGCCGTTCGGGCTGTTTGCGGGCTGCTCGGTGGTGCGCTGGGGCGCCCAAAGCGGCATCGTGCTCGACCCCGCCGCCGATGCCCGCCACACCCGCCTCGACATGCACTACCTCTGCGCCCTGGCCCAGGTGCTGGCCGCGCGCGCCGACATCCGGCCCCGGCTGCGCTACTGGCCCAACAGCAGCTGGTACCGGCTGGGCGAGGAAATCCGCTACGTTGAGCACCATTACGCCGGTGGGCAGCTCGTGCACGAAATCAGCGCCCTCGACGCGTCGGAGTACGTGGCCCTGGCCCTGGCCGCCTGTACCGACGGCCTGCCCTACGCCGAGCTGGTGGCCCGGCTGGCTCCCGACCCGGCCGAGCAGCCCGAAGCCGCCGCCTTCGTCGAGGCCCTGATTGAGGCCCAGGTGCTGGTGAGCGAGCTGGAACCGACCGTCACCGGCGTCGAGTTTCTGACCCACGTGCGGCAAGTGCTGGCCCGCCTGCTGACTGAGCAGCATAATGAGGAGGTGGCTGACATCGCGCGGGTGCTGGCCGACGTGGACGCCCAGCTGCGGGCGCTCGACACGCGGCCGGGCCACTCGCCCAACGCCGCCGCCGACTACCAGCGCATCGTGGCCGCGCTCGCGCCGCTCGGGGCGGTGGTCGAGGTCAATAAGCTTTTTCAGACTGATGCCCTGCACGGCACGGCGGCCGGCGCGGCCACGCTCGGCGAGGACCTGCAAGCCGACCTGCTGGGGGCGCTCGACGTGCTGGCTGGCCTGAGCCCGCCCAGCGAAAGCCCGCGCCTGGCCGAGTTTCGGCGGCAGTTCGAGGCCCGCTACGAAACCCGGGAAGTGCCCCTGCTCGAAGCCCTCGATGCCGAAAGCGGCCTCGCCTACTCAGCCTACGGCCGCGGGGCGTACTCGCCGCTGGTCCACGAGCTGGCCCTGCCCGACACCGCCCCGCCCGAGCGCGTCGCCCCGCTTACTGATATTCAGCGCTTTATGTACCGCAAGCTGCGCGATGCCGAGCGCCGGGGCGAGTACGTCGTCGAGCTGACGGCCGACGAGCTGC
>JANXNW010000396.1 GCA_025353905.1 Hymenobacter sp. | reverse complement strand
CGCGCCGGCCTGCACGAAGAGCGTGTGGCCGTGCTTACGCAATTCGGCGACGCCGGCGGGCGTCAGCCCCACCCGGTTTTCGTTGTTTTTAATTTCCTTCGGAACGCCGATAAGCATGGGGTGGGGGAGGGAGAAATGAGTGGGGAAAAGCCGGGTGCAAAGATACGTGGGCTGACCGGGCGGGCGGGCCTTTTCCTCAGTTGGCCGGAGCTGGACTCAGGCTTTGTCGTACACGTCGCGAAAGCGCAGCATCTCCCCGAGTCGGCGCTCGTTGTCGTGCGGAAAGCCGCAGGCGGGTGCAAAGTCCTCCGCCTCCCGGAAGGTGCCAAATAGCCGGTCCCACCACGTGATGTCGCCGTAATTGTAGCAATGCACATCGAGCTGATGGTGAATGGAGTGGTGCTCGGGCCGCTGCAAAAAGTAACCCAGCCACCGGGGCGTGGCGATGTTGGAATGGTAGAAATATTCGCCCGTCGCCCCGAAAAACGAAGTCCAAGCCGCTGCTTCGGCCGTGCCGCCCAACACGCCGAAAATAAAAAAGCCGGTGATAACCGAATCCGCGATTATCTCTACCGGGTGCTTATAAAACGAGGTCAGCAGCTCCAGCCGCGCGGGGCTGTGGTGCAGCTGGTGAAAAACGAGCCAGAAGCCGCTGGCGTGCCGCAGCCGGTGCCACCAATAGAAAATAAACGTGCCGAAAAACCAGTACGTCAGCCCCTCCGTCAGCGGCGTGTGCCAGTGGCCCAGGTGCAACCAGGAATACTGCCGAAAATACGTGTTCCACGTCAGGCCGCCCAACCCAATCAGCGCCAGTTGCAGCCCGTTGATGAGCAGCGCCCGCCCGTGCCAACCCTTGGCTTCGGGCAGCTCGCGGCCAGGAAATTTTCTTTCCAGCCCCAGGAATATCCCGGTGCTCAAAAGTATCAGCAGGCCCGGCAGGCCCTGCGTTAAGAGCATTGTTTTCCAATCCATAATCAGCGGGCGGTTTTTAACCCACGGTCCGAGTTGGTCGGGGCGGGGCAGTTGCGAAGGCAAAATTCCCGCGCTCCCCACGGCCGTCCGTTGATAAAAGTCAATTTCGTTTCGCCCGGAGGCGGCTCAGCGTTTCGGCGCTGATGCCCAGGTGCGAGGCCAGGTGCTTGAGCGGAATGCGCTGCACCAACTGCGGAAAAGCCTGCACCAGCTGCTCGTAGCGCTCTTTGGCGGGCAGGGTGCGCAATTGATATGCGCGCTGCTCGCTCAGCACGTAATACCGCTCCGTGAGCACCCGACCCACGTAGTTAAATTCCGGGAACGCGCGGTAAAGGGCTTGCAGCTGGGCGTACTCAATGGACAGCAGCACGCTCGGCTCCAGTAATTCCAGGTATTCGTCGGCGGGCTGCTGCGCGAAAAAGCTCACGACAGAAATCACGAAATCGCCTTCCTTCATAAACCAAGACGACACCTCCCTGCCGGCGTACAGAGCGTAGCCGCGCACCAGGCCCTGCTCCACGAAATAGAGCCGCCGGGCCACCTGGCCGGGTTGGAGCAGCTGCTGCCGGGCAGGGAAGCTTTCCCGGCGCAGGGCCGCTTCCAGCGCGGTCCGCAGCGCGGGGCTAAGGGGCAGCATGGCCTGAATAACGTCAAGCAGCGAAAACATCTTTGGGGAAAATGAGAGAACCGGGCCTTGCGATGAGCGGCCAACTAAGCGAATTGCTACCTCGTAGGATGGCGGGAGTCAAACTACGCTCTGGTTAGGTATGAAAACCATTCTCATTACCGGGGCCACCGGCAACGTAGGCCGCGAAGTTATCCGCGCTTTGCACGCGCGCGGTGGGGCCGTCATTCGGGCCGGGATGCGCGACGTGGCCCGCGCCGCGCCGGACCTGGCCGCGTTCGACGGCATTGAGCTGATGGTCTTCGACTTCGCCGACCCCCATACTTACGCTCCCGCCCTGGCCGGTTGCGACGCGCTGTTTCTGCTGCGCCCGCCGCAGGTGACGGACGCGTTCGGCAAGCTTGTCAGCCAAGCCAAAGCGGCCGGCGTGGGCCACATCGTGTTTCTGTCGGTGCAGGGCGCGGAGAACAATCGTTTCATACCGCATCACAAAACCGAAGAATTGCTGCGCCGGAGCGGGGTGCCGTTCACGCTTTTACGGCCGGCGTATTTCACGCAGAATTTCACCACGACCCTGCACGAGGACCTGGCGCGGCGGCACCGCGTGTTCGTGCCCGCCGGCCGGGCGCGCTTCACCCTGATTGACGTGCGTGACATCGGCGACGTGGCCGCCGTCGTTTTCCTCGACCCTGGCCCGCGCCACCACGGCCAGGCGTACGCGCTCACGGCCCGGTACCGGCTGAATTTTCAGCAGATGGTCGACCAGCTCAGCGCCGGCCTGGGCGTACCGATTACTTACGTGTCGCCCAGCCCCTGGCGATTCTTCTGGACCAAGCGGCGCGAAAACCTACCCACTGGCTTCATCCTCATTATGACCCTGCTGCACTACCTGCCGCGCTTCGCGGCCGAACCACCGCTGAGCCCCGCCGTGACCAAGCTGCTGGGCCGTGAGCCGACGGAGTTCGCGCAATTCGTGGCCGAAAATCGGGCGGCGCTGCTGTAGCGACCATTGCCTTGCGCGGGGGTCAGGCGGCCAGTAAACCGGCCATATCCAGCGGCCGCGTGTACATGACCAGCGAGCCGTCAGTGGCGCGGGGCCACTCGGCGCGGGGGCGGTCCCAGTACAGCTCCAGGCCGTTGCCATCGGGGTCGTCGAGGTAGAGGGCCTCGCTCACGCCGTGGTCGGCGGTGCCGGTGAGCGGGTAGCCGGCCGCCGCCAAGCGCCGCGCGATGGCCGCCAGCCCGGCCCGCTCCGCGTAAAGAATGGCGGCGTGATAGAGCCTGGCCGCGCCCTCGCGCTGGGCGGGCCGCCCGCCCCGGCTGTGCCAGGTGTTCAGGCCGATATGGTGGTGGTAGCCGTCGGCCGACAAAAACGCCGCCTGCCCGCCGGCCAGCAGCGTTACCTCAAAGCCCAGCAGGTCGCGGTAAAACGCCAGGGCTTTTTCAAGGTCGGTTACTTGCAGGTGCACGTGGCCGATGTGGGTGCCGGCGGGGGCGAGGTAGGACATCTGGTAGATGAATGGGTGGTTGTTGGTGCGACCTTTTACTTGAACGGCACTGCCACCGCGCCCTCTTTTACCATACTCGTCGGCACCAGCTCTTTCACCACGGTGGCTTTCAGTAGGAGCTTGACATCGCCGTGCAGGTCGTTGGAGGCCAGCGTAATAACCTCAGTCACTGTCCCCAACGCGCGGGGCGTGTAGACGAGTTCGAGGACGGCACGCTGGCCGGGCGCGAGCGGAGCCGGCACGGCGCGGTAGCCCACGCAGTAGCAACCCGAGGCCAACGTGCTGAACGTGAGCGGTTGCGGGCCGGTATTGCGGACTCCCACGCGCAGTGTAACTGCCTGCCCAGCCTCCACGCGGCCGCCGTCGTAGCTGGGGCGCTCCAGCTCCAGGTGGGGTGAGGCGGCGAGCTGAGCGGGCGTGAGCGCGGCCCGGACTTCTTCTTTGGTGAGCACCGTGCCCTTGAGATTAAGCACCTGGCTACCTTCAGTGGCGTTGCTGAGCACGGTGATGGTTTTGGCGAACACGCCCGGCCGGCCGGCGCTGTTATACACGGCCTTCACGATGCCTGAGCGGCCGGGCAGCACCGGCGTACGGGTCCAGTCCGGGGTGGTGCAGCCGCAGCTCGCCTGGGCGCTGGCGATGACCACGGGCTGATTGCCAGTGTTCTTAAACTTGAATTCGTGGCTGGCCAGCGTTCCCTCGGGCACCCGGCCGAAATCGTGCGTGGGCGTTTCGAAGGTGAGTACGCCCTGGGCGCGGACGAAGCGGGCGGGCAAGCTCAGGCTGAACAGCAGGGCTGGTAAAAGTAGGAGGGAGCGCATGGGAAAGGGGAGTCGGCCCGCGGCCGGCAACAACGTGGAATAACAGGGAGTTACTTCGGTCTGGATGGCGCCGGGCCGGGGTCGCGAGTGGGGTCGTGAGTGGGGTCGCAAACAAAGATAGCCGTCCGGCCCCGGCCTACCGTGTAAATTTGCGCGTCTGCCCGCCCTTTTCCCACCCTCAATTTTCCCCCATCCGGTCGTTATGTCTGACACGCTGCTGGCCCCTTCGGCCGAAGTCTCGACCCCCATCACGCTCACTAAAACCGAGCTGCTCACCGATTATCGCCTGGGCTGGGAAAGCCGCCACGCCTCGCTGGCCGGCCGCAAGGAAGTGTTCATGGGCAAGGCCAAATTCGGCATCTTCGGCGACGGTAAAGAGTTGCCGCAGCTGGCGATGGCGCGCGCCTTCCGGGCCGGCGACTTCCGGGCCGGCTACTACCGCGACCAGACGTTTATGATGGCCATCGGCGAATTGACCTGGCCACAGTATTTCGCCCAGCTCTACGCCCACGCCGACGCGGAAGCTGAGCCGAGCACTGGCGGCCGGGCCATGAACGGCCACTTCGGCACCCGCCTGCTCGATGAGGACGGGCAGTTTGTAGCCCAGACTTCGCGCAAAAACTCGACGGCCGACATCTCGCCCACCGGCGGGCAGATGCCGCGCCTCGTGGGCCTGGCCTACGCCAGCAAGCTCTACCGCCAAAACCCGGACCTGCACCAGTTTACCGACTTTTCGGTGAACGGCGACGAGGTGGCGTTCGGCACTATCGGCAACGCGAGCACCTCGGAGGGCGTGTTTTTTGAGGCCATCAACGCGGCGGGCGTCTTGCAGATTCCGCTGCTCATGTCGGTTTGGGACGACCACTACGGCATTTCCGTGCCGGCCGAGTACCAGACCACCAAGCAGAGCATTTCAGCGATTCTGGCCGGCTTTCAGCGCGAAGGCGAGGGGCAGGACGGCTTCGAGATTTTCGCCGTGCCGGGCTGGGACTACCCCGCCCTGCTCGACACCTACCAGCGGGCGGCCGAGCTCTGCCGGACGCAGCACGTGCCGGTGCTCATCCACGTCACCGAGCTGACGCAGCCCCAGGGCCACAGCACGAGCGGCTCGCACGAGCGCTACAAAAACCCCGAGCGCCTGGGCTGGGAAGCCGCCCACGACTGCCTGGTGCATTTGCGCGACTACCTGCTGGCCGAGGGCGTGGCCAGCGCTGAGGAATTGGCCGACATCGAAAAAACCGCTGCCGCTACCATCAAACAAGCCCGTACGGCCGCCTGGGCCGCGTTTTTCAACCCTATCAAGCAAGAGCGCGACGCGGCCGTATTGGTGGTCAAAGCGCTGGGCGCGGAAGCTCAGGTCAGCGCGGCTTTATCAGAATTAACCCAGAGCCTGCAAGCCAACCCGACGCCCATTCGGGCCGACAGCGTGCGCGCCCTGCGCCGGGCCCTGCGCCTGACGCGCGGCGCCAAAGCCACGGCCGCGCGCCGCGAAGCTCAGCAGCTGCTGGAGCAGTGCTTGGCCGAAAACGCCGACCGCTACAACTCCTACCTGTTCAGCCAGAGCGAGCAGGCGGTGGGCAACATCGCAGAAATCCCCGCTGAGTTTGCCACCGACGCGCCGCTCGTGGACGGCCGCGAGGTGCTGCAAGCCTGCTTCGATGCGAATTTCAGCCGCGACCCGCGCATCTTCGCCATCGGCGAGGACGTGGGTCAGATTGGCGACGTGAACCAGGCGTTTGCCGGATTGCAGCAGAAGTACGGTACGCTGCGCGTAACCGACACCGGCATTCGCGAAGCGACTATTGTGGGCCAGGGCATCGGGGCGGCGCTGCGCGGGCTGCGGCCCATCACCGAGATTCAGTACCTGGACTATTTGCTCTATGCCATTCAGATTCTGAGCGACGACGTGGCTTGCCTGCAATACCGCACCAAGGGCGGCCAGAAAGCGCCGCTCATAGTGCGCACCCGCGGCCACAGATTGGAGGGCATCTGGCACTCGGGCTCGCCGATGCAGATGATACTGGGCGCCATCCGGGGCATGCACCTGTGCGTGCCGCGCGACATGACGCAAGCGGCGGGCTTCTACAATACGCTCTTGCGGAGCGATGAGCCGGCCATCGTCATTGAGTGCCTGAACGGCTATCGGCTCAAGGAAAAACTGCCCGCCAACGTGGGTGAGTTTACTCTGCCGCTCGGCCGGCCCGAGGTGCTGCGCGAAGGCTCAGACCTGACTATCGTTACCTACGGCTCGATGTGCCGCATCGTGCTCGACGCCGCCCAGCAGCTCGCCGAAGTCGGCATCGAAGTCGAAGTGATGGACGTACAAACGCTGCTGCCTTTCGACACCGACCAGCTCATCGCCGACAGCTTGCGCAAAACCGGCCGCGTGATTTTCGCCGACGAGGACGTGCCCGGCGGGGCCACCGCCTACATGCTGCAGCAGGTGCTCGACGACCAGCAGGGCTACCAGCTGCTCGACGCGGCCCCGCGCTGCCTCACTGCTCAGCCCCACCGCCCGCCCTACGGCTCTGATGGCGACTATTTCAGCAAGCCCAACGCCGAAGACGTGTTCGACCTTGCTTACGAGCTGATGCGCGAGGCGGACCCAGCCAAGTACCCGGCTATCTATTGAATGTGGACCGTCGGAGTTGCGCGGGGCTCTGACCCGCTTGTCTAACAATTGGGTCAAGCGGCTCTAATCCGCGCTACGCTCCTGCCAGCCTAATCGGCGAGGCGCTCAGCGTTTGTTGATGCGCACGGTATCCGTCACGATGGTGTTGCTCACGCGTAGGGCGCGGTCGGCGATGCTGACTTCGAAGCGCAGCGCGCGGCCGGGCTGAGCGATGAGCCCGCCCACGTCCTGGCCCAGCAAGGCGAAAGTCAGGGTGCCTTTGATGGGCGCTGCTCGTTTGTTGGCGTCTTTGATGGGGCGCGGAAAGCCACTGTTGAAAATGCCCTGCGTGATGATACCGAGGGAGGCCAACGACACGTACTGGCGGGTCGCGCGGTCCAGCAGGTAGGGTTCGATGAAGTAGTTGTTGTAAAACTTATTCGGAGTGCCGTCCGGCTTGTTGCGGGAATAAACACCGGTTCCCTGCACATCGTCGATGCCCAAGTCGCCGTCGCCGTCCTGGTAGTTGATGGTGACGCGAATCGAGTCCAGCGTGACGCCGCCCCGCACTTTGGGCGGGACGCGAATGAGCTGAATCGAGTTGAAGCTGATTTCGGGCGTGGTCGAGTAATCGGGCTCGCGCAGGCACGCGCTGAGGCCGGCCGTCAGCGCGGCCGCACCTGCCAGGAAAAAAGCCAGTCGAAACGGTTTCATGCGTCTACGCTTGTTTTGAAGTAAAATTGGTCACCCAGCCCAGCCCGCCGTTCCAACGACCGACAGCCGGCATTTGTTGGGCCGGCCTAAATGTAAGCCGGTCCGTCTGATTGTTCCATCAGCTTCGGCTAACCGCTGTTGTTCGCCATGAGTTTCCGCGCTACTTTCCTCGGGCCTGACCACCAGCAGCTGACCCAGCTCGCGCCCGCCGACTTCGAGGCGGCCGCGCTGGCACTGTTTCGGCACCAGGCCCGGCATTGCCCGCCCTACCGTGCCTACCTGGCCGCGCTGGGCCGCGCCCCCGAGGCCGTGGCCGCGCTGGCCGACATCCCGTTTCTGCCCATCGAGTTTTTTAAAACCCAGGAAATAAAAACCCAGGAAATAAAAACCCAGGACGGGCATACCGAACTCGCCGCCTGGCAGCCGCAAGAAGTGTTTCGCAGCAGCGGCACCACGCTGGCCCAGCGCAGCCGCCACCTCGTGCGCGACCCGGCCCTGTACCGCGCCAATGCCGCTGCCATCTTCGAGGCAGCTTACGGTCCGCTTACCGGCTGGACGGTGCTCGGCCTGTTGCCCTCGTACTTGGAGCAGGGCGAGTCGTCGCTAGTGGCGATGGTGGCCGATTTTGCCCAGCGCTCGGGCCAGGCGCAGGACGCGTTTTTTCTGCGCGACCACGCCGGGCTGCTCCGCGCCCTGGCCCTGGCCCAGGCGCAACCGGGCCGCCGGGTGCTGCTCTTTGGTGTCACCTACGCCCTGCTCGATTTGGCCGCCGAGGTCGGCCCCGCGCCCGAGCTGCAAGGCATCACGGTGCTCGAAACCGGGGGCATGAAGGGCCGTCGCCGCGAAATGATTCGCGAGGAGCTGCACCAGGAGCTGCAGCTGACGTTCGGCCCCGCGCCCATTCATTCCGAATACGGCATGACCGAAATGCTGAGCCAGGCGTACTCGCCCGGCCACGGCCGCTTTTACTGCCCGCCCCAGCTGCGGGTGCTGCTGCGCGACCCCGCCGACCCGTTTTCCGCGTCGGCCGACCGCCCAGAAGGCGCCATCAACGTCATCGACCTGGCCAACGTGGACTCCTGCGCCTTTCTTGAAACCCGCGACCTGGCCCGCCGCCACGACGACGGCTCGTTTGAGGTGCTGGGCCGGCTGGATAATTCGGACGTGCGCGGGTGCAGTCAGCTGGTGTAACGCCAAGCTCTAGCTTGGCGCCCTTGCGCGCCGATTAGCTGGGCACCAAGCAAGAGCTTGGCGTTACTTCTTGGCGAACGCCTTCGCGTCAGCTTCGCTGATTTCGCCGTCGCTCATCACCACGAGGCGCGTGACCACGTTGCGCAGCTCGCGGATGTTGCCGCTCCAGTCCAGGCCCCGCAAGTATGTCAGCGCGCCGGCCGAAATGGCGCGTGGCTTACTGCCCTGGGCGGCGGCGATTTCGGTCAGAAACCGCTCGACCAGGGCCGGAATATCCTCGCGCCGGTCGTTGAGCGGGGGCACCTCGATGAGAATGACCGAGAGGCGGTGGTATAAATCTTCGCGGAAGCGGCGCTCGGCAATCTCGTGCGTCAGGTCCTTGTTGGTGGCCGCCACCACGCGGATGTTCACCGGAATCTGCTTGTCGCCGCCCACGCGCATGATTTTATTCTCTTGCAGCGCGCGCAGCACTTTGGCCTGGGCCGAGAGGCTCATGTCGCCGATTTCGTCCAAAAACAGCGTGCCGCCCTCGGCCTGCTCGAACTTGCCGATGACCTGCTTCACGGCCGAGGTGTACGAGCCCTTCTCGGCCCCGAACAGCTCGCTTTCAATAAGCTCGCTCGGGATGGCGGCGCAGTTCACTTCTACCATTGGCCCGCTGGCGCGCGCGCTCTGCTCGTGCAGCTGCCGGGCCACCAGCTCTTTGCCCGCGCCGTTGGGGCCGGTGATGAGCACCCGCACCTCGGTGGGGGCCACGCGCTCGATGAGCTTGCGCACGGCCGCCAGCGCCGCCGACTGGCCAATCATCTCGGTGCCGGGCGCGGCGGCAAGCTTCTTCTTGAGCGTCTTGGTTTCGACCACCAGCTTGCTGCGGTCCAGCGCGTTGCGCACCGTCAGCAGCAATCGGTTGAGGTCCGGCGGCTTGGTCAGAAAGTCGAACGCGCCTTTTTTAGTAGCTTCCACGGCCAGCTCGATGTTGCCGTGGGCCGACACCATGATGAAGGCCGCGTCGGGGGCCAGCTTCTGGGCGCGCTCCAGCACTTCGAGGCCGTCCATCTTGGGCATCTTGATGTCGCAGAGCACGACATCGTATTTCTTTTGAATCAGCAAATCCAGCCCGGCCGGGCCGTCCTCGGCCTGGTCCACCTGGTAGCTCTCAAATTCCAGGATTTCCTTGAGCGTGTGGCGAATGGCCTTTTCGTCGTCGATGATAAGAATGCGGGGCATGGGTTCAGTTAAGAGTTAAAAGTCAAGAGTTAAGAATTGCAAGTCAGAATAATGTCAAAGACACTTCTTAACTCTCAACTCTTGACTCTTAACTAAAAAACTGGCAAGGAGCCGATAAGCCGGGTTCTGTCCGCCCCGAAGTTGCCCCCGACGCGGCCCCACCATTTATCTAGGCCCGTCGTCGCCGACGGGCTCCAGCAACCTACCCGCGAGCCCGGACGGGCCGCCCGGTGCCGGCCACTTCCGAAGAAGCGGCCAACGCGCTCGCTTATTTGGTCTTGCAACCCCTGAGGTTTACCCAGCCGGCATGGTCACCCAGCCGCTGGTGCGCTCTTACCGCACCTTTTCACCCTTACCTTTTTTGGAGTTAAGAGTTAAGAGCTAAGAGCTAAGAATTGACCGTGAGCCAACCCTTAACTCTTAACTCTTAACTCTCAACTCAAATAACGGCGGTTATTTTCTGTGGCACTGGCTGTCCTGGCCCGATTGGCCAGTCCTTCCCGTTAGGAAGCAGGGTGCCCTGCGTTGCCCGGACTTTCCTCCCCGCCCGCATTTGCGTTGGGCGCGGCGGTGGGGTGGCTCCTTGCGTGGGGCAAAGGTAGGGCATGGGCCACAGGGGTCAGCGTAGGAGCACGGCGGGCGGCAGGCCCAGCGACTGCCGGTAGAAGTCCACGACGCGGAACCGCCAGCCGCCCGTCGGCACCCGGACGGCAACCTGGGACGACTCGTACCAACGCAAACGCGCCAGCGAAGCCAGAAAAGTGGAGTTGTCAGCAAACGCTCGCCGCAACGCCCGCTGGTACAACGGAACGAGCGGCCCGTGCAGGCCCACGCTGACGTAGTAGGCCACCGTTTTGCCTTCGGGCCGCGAATACACCGTGAGCGTGTCGCGCTGCTCAACCCGAAACTCGCCCCGGTACCGGCCCTGCCGACACACGCGGTAGGCCCGCCCGCCATTGGCGTAGCCCCAGGCGCTGTCGGCGGGGACTTTTAACCGCTGGACCCCAGCGCTACCAGCCCCATCAGGGTTTGTTACTAAGAGCTTGCTGTGAAAGAAGTTGGTTCGGGCCTGGGTACCTGGCAAGCTCGGCTGCTGCTGCCGAAGCTCGGCCGCGGTGCGGTAAATGCCAGTCGGGTACGTCGGGTAGCTGGTCTGGCAACCGGCCAGCGCGAGGCTTAGCAGGGCTGAGTACAGAATCAAAAGCAGACGCATAACTAGTTTATAGTCAAATAGAACGAAGACGCTCGCGGCTGGGCGCAGGGGTCACCTGACCCCTAGTGCGCCATCGGCCAACAACCATGCCGCCCCACACTAACGCGCTACTTCAATCTCACCAGCGTAGCTCCGTAGCCAAACTTCTCTTTCTGAGCATCCTCAAAGAATTTGATGTCCTTGTTGCGGCTCAATTGGCGGTGGATTTCCTTGCGCAGCACGCCCGCCCCGGCCCCGTGGATAAAAATGATTTCGTGCATGTTGGTGGCCAGCGCGCGGCTCAGCGCGTCCTCAAACGTGTCGAGCTGCAGGCGCAGGATGGCGGCGTTGCTGAGCGCTTCGTCCTTGTTGCCGTCGGGGCGCAGCGCTTCGAGGTGCAGGTCCAGCTCGTGGGGCGGGGCGGTAATTGGTGCTTGGAGCTTAGTGCTTGGTGCTTGGTAGGAGGGGGGCGCGGGTTTATCACCCGACAGGGCCGCTTGTAGCGCGGCGGCCTGGGTGGGAGCGAGGACGGGCGCAACGGCTCCGGTCGTCTTGGTCGGGCTGGCCGACTCCACCGGTCCTTCGGCTACGGCGGACGTTTCGGCGGCTGTCAGCTTTTCGAGACTCAGGGCCGGGGCGGGGCGCTCGTCGAGCTGAAACAGGTACGCGTCCTTGCCCAGCACCGGCGCGGGCCGGCGGCTGGTGTAAAACGTACTGGCCCGGAACGACTGACGCTTGGTGAGCAGGTCGAAGGCCGCATTAGCGTTCAGCTTGAAGCTCAGCAGCTGAAACACCGCTGCCGGCCACGCCTCGAAGTCTTTGAGATGCAGGTGAGTGAGCGGCGCGCTGGCGGCTTTGGCCTTGAGCTGACCGGCGGCCAGGGCGCGGTACTGGCCCTGGCGCTCTTCACCGTAGGTGAAGCCCACTTCGGCCTCGGTATTGTTGAGCAAATGCAGCGAGAGCAGCTCCGGGGCCTGGTGCACCAGGGCCAGGTAGAGGCCCTTGGCGGCGGGCTCGGTGGGCTTTGGTGCTTGGTGCTTAGTGCTTGGTGCTTGGGCGGGTGAGTTGGGGGCCGCGGCGCGGCTGGGCAGGGCTTGGTTCGGCGCGGGCGGTGCTTTGAGCTGACCGCCGCTGGGCTTGTTTTTCTTGCTGCCGCCTGCGCCGGGGCGAGGCGCGTCGGGCGCGGGGCGGCGAAACGCCTGGCCTTCTTCGGCGGCGACGGCCACCAGCTCGCGGCGCAGCACGGGGATGGTAAAGTCGTTGTCGATGGCAACTTCGACCAGCTCGCTGTCGAGCAGGCGGGTGATGATGCCCTCTTCGGTGCCGGTGAGCAGGCGGACGCGGTCTCCTACGTTCATATGGTCTGGATGCGGATAAAAATTTGGCTTTTGGCGGCGGCTTGGTAGGTGGTCCAACGGGCCGTCTGGCCGCTGGTAAAGGTAGCGGGGCCAAAACCGCCGCTGCCCACCGGCCTGTTCCGGCCCGCAAACGTTTGGGCGCGTGGCCCTGAAAAAACCGGCTGGCTCGCCGTTAAACGCCCGGCGCTCAGCGTATCTTAGCCGAACGCTGAGCGGCCGGGCAGTTCCTGGCGACGGCGCACGCTTTTCTTTCCCACCCATTATCTTATGAAAAAATCTAGTCTCTTCTCCCGCAGCCTTTGGGCCCTGATGCTGCTGCTGAGCTGGGCCTCGGCAGCCCGCGCGCAAGTCGTGACGACCAGCCCCAGCCCGTTTCGCGACACCGACGCGGTGACGCTCACCTTCGACGCTACCCAGGGCGATGCGGGCCTGAAAGACTTCGCCGACGACGTGTACATCTACACCGGCGTGGTGACGCAAAGCCCCACCGGCACCACCTGGACCCGCGTCAAGAGCCCGTCGTTCAACGTGCCCGACCCGGCCGCCAAGATGACCCGCTCGGCTGCCAACCCCAACCGCTACACCATTACCTACGTGCCGCGCACGTACTACCCCGGCCTGACGGCGAGCGAGAGCGTGTACCGCCTCGCGATGCTGTTTCGCAGCGGCGACGGCACCAAGTCGGGCCGCGGGCCGGGCGACATTTACATCGACGTCGCCCAGGACGCGTTCAATCTACGCTTTACTAATCCCGCCGGGGTGCCGCCGTTCTCTTTCGTGCAGGGTGTGGCCACGCCCGTGACGGTTACGACGGGCTTGGCCGCTACCATTACCCTGCGCCAGGACGGCACCCAGGTGGCTCAGGTAACGAACGCCACCAGCTTGACGGCCAATGTCACGGTGGCCGCCGGAGCCAGCAGCGTGCTCACGGCTACGGCCAGCGACGGCACTAACACGGGTACTGCCAGCATCACGGTGCTGAGCCGGCCGCCGGTAATTACGGCTCCGTTGCCGGCCGGGGCCCGGCCCGACGGCATTACGTACATCAACAACGGCACCTCAGCCATTCTCAGCTTCACGGCCCCGCGCAAGTCGTTCGTGCACGTTATCGGCGACTTCAACAACTGGCAGCCCACGGCGGCGACCTACATGAGCCGCACCACGGCCAGCAGCCCGGCGGGGCTGAGCGATGTCGCCGGCTCGGCCGCCGACGCGACGGCCGGCCGCTGGTGGGTGCAAATCAACGGCCTCACGCCCGGCACCGAGTACGCCTACCAGTTTCTGGTGGACGGGCAAATCCGGGTGGCGGACCCGTACTGCGAGAAGATACTCGACCCGAACAACGACCGCTCCATCCCGGCCGTCACCCATCCTAACCTGAAACCCTACCCGACGGGCCTCACCACGGGCCTGGTGTCGGTGCTGCAGTCGGGGCAGGTGCCTTATGTGTTTCAGAACACGAATTTTCAGCGGCCGGCGCGCACCAACCTGGTTATCTACGAGCTGCACATGCGCGATTTCATCGCTCGCCACGACTTTCAAACCCTCGCCCTCACCGACACGCTCCAGTACCTGAGCCGGCTCGGGGTGAATGCGATTGAGCTGATGCCCATCAACGAGTTTGACGGCAACGAAACCTGGGGCTACAACCCGTGCTTTTACTTCGCGCCCGACAAATACTACGGCACGAAGGACGCGCTCAAGAAATTCATCGACGAGTGCCACAAGCGCGGCATGGCCGTCATCCTCGATATGGTGCTCAACCAATCGACCGGCCAAAGCCCGATGGTGCAGCTCTACGGCAACATCAGCAGCGGGCCGACGGCCGACAACCCCTGGTTCAATACCGTGGCCCCGCACCCGTTCAGCGTTTTCAACGACCTCAACCACGAGAGCCCCTACACGCGCTACTTTTCGAAGAACGTGATGAAGTTCTGGCTTCAGGAATACAAGATTGACGGCTACCGCTTCGATTTGAGCAAGGGCTTCACCCAGAAAAACTCGGGCAACGACGTGGGGTTGTGGGGGCAGTACGACCAGTCGCGGGTCAATATCTGGCAGGACTACTACAACACGCTCGTGGCCACCGACGCCACGCTCTACCCCATCCTGGAGCACTTCGCCGACAATTCGGAGGAGAAAGTGCTGTCGGACATCGGGTTTATGCTTTGGGGCAACATCAGCAGCGGCTACCAGCAGGCGGCCATGGGCTACGCCACCAACCCGAGCTGGGACGTGAGCTACGGCTATTTCGGCAACCGGGGCTGGACCAAGCCCCACCTGGTGAGCTACATGGAAAGCCACGACGAGGAGCGCACGATGTACAAAAACCTGACTTTCGGCAACGTCAGCGGCGCGTACTCGGTTCTGAACCCGCCCACGGCCTTGCAGCGCGAGGAGCTGACGGCCGCTATTTTCTTTACTCAGCCCGGTCCGCGCATGATTTGGCAGTTTGAGGAAGTGGGCTACGACGTGAGCATCTTCGCCGACCCCAGCGGCGTGGTGCCCTTGCCCTACGGCAAAGACCAGTTCAAGGTGGGCAACAAGCCTATTCGCTGGAACTACTACCAGGACGCCGGCCGCCGCCGCATCTACGACACCTACCGCGCCCTGATTGCGCTGCGCCAGCGCCCTGATTTCGGCGCGGCCGCCGCCAACTACACCTACAGCCTGGGCGGCAGCCTCAAAACCAACACCCTCGTCGGCCCCGACCTGAGCGTGGTGAGCTTCGGCAATTTCGACGTGACTGCCCAGACGGCCACCGTGGCTTTCCCCAGCCCCGGCACCTGGTATAATTACCTGACCGGCCAGACGCTGACCGTGAGCGGCGCGTCGGCCTCGCTCACCCTGCAGCCCGGCCAGTACGGCGTGTACACGAGCAAGCGCATCACGCTGCCCGCCGGTACGCTGCTCGCCAGCCGCCCCGCCCAAACGAGTGCCTTCAACCTGGGCCTGGCCCCGAACCCGGCCCGCGATGGCACCACGCTTACCTACGCCCTGCCGACGGCGACCACGGCCAGCATCCAGGTGCAGAACCTGCTGGGCCAGACCGTGCGGCAGCTCGCGCCGGTGCGGCAACCGGCCGGCGCGCAGGCCCAGGAGCTGCCCGTGCGGGGCCTCGCCCCCGGCGTGTACCTGGTGCGCCTGCAGGCCGGCGACCTCACCCAGACCACTCGCCTGGTGGTGGCTGAGTAGCCTTTCCGGTCACGATACGCTTTCGTTAAGTAGCTGCTGGTTAATCCGGCAGCTATTTTTTTGTCACTCAAAATCGGCTAAAGCAACTTGTAACGGCCGGTTTCGGAAAATATTGCGACGGCCAGTTGATTTTGGTGGAAACTTCCGTAATTTATTCTGTACTTTTACCCGCAGGTCCGGCGCGAGCCGGGTTGGTACTCCTCTTTTCCCTCTTTCACTTCCTTATCACCCATGAAAAGACTATTTACCCTTGCCGCCGCAACAGCTTTGGCGGCAGCCTCGCTCAGCGC
>JANXNW010000376.1 GCA_025353905.1 Hymenobacter sp. | reverse complement strand
CGGCGGGCTTGGTTGAAAAGCCCGCCGACCGTTCACCCCTCCGGTGGCAGCTGGAGCTTGGCGTTACTCTTTGGCTACCGCTTCTTTGCTCAGGCTGCCGGGTTCTTTCACCACCACGAGCGCGCCGTTTTTGAGCGTTTTCGACACGGCCCGGAACGGCCCGTTGGCGACTTTCGCGCCGGCCGCCAAGCCACTCTTGATTTCGATGTTCTGAAAATCGCTGATGCCGGTTTTGACCGGCGTGAGCACCGCTTTACCGTCCTGAATGACGAACACGACTTCCTGAATCGTGGGCTTGGGCGGGGCTTTGCCGGTTTCGACCACCGTGGCCGTGCCGCTGGGCCGCCCGCCCCCGCCGCCGGGGGCAGCGGCCTTGGCCTGCGACGAATCTGAGCGGGTGGTGACGGCGGCGAGCGGCACGCTCAGCACGCCGGCCTTGCGCTCGGCGATAATGTCCACCGAGGCCGTCATGCCCGGCCGGAAGGGCACCGTGGGCCGGCCATCGGGGCCGGGCTTGACGAGTTGCCGGTAGGAGGCCGGCAGCAGCCGCACCCGCACCTCAAACTCGGTGACGGCCTCGGCCGTGAGCGCGTCCTTGGCCGTGTTGGCGATGGCCGTCACGAGGCCCTTAAACTTTTGATTCTGCGTCGTGTAGGAGTCCACCTCCACGTCGGCCGAGTCGCCGAGCTGCACCCGGATAATGTCGTTCTCGTTCACGCTCACCCGCACTTCCATGCTGCGCAAGTTGGCGATGCGCATGATTTCGGTGCCCGCCATCTGGGTGGTGCCTACCACGCGCTCGCCTTTTTTCACGTTGAGTTTGCTCACCGTGCCGCTCACTGGGGCGTAGATGGTCGTTTTAGCGAGGTTCTTCTGGGCTTCCTGCAAGCCGGCCTGGGCCGAGCGCACCGTGCTCTGTGCGGCCTGAATCTGCGCCCGAATGGCCTTGAGCTGCTCCTGCGAGGCGTTGTAAGCGGCCTGGGCGGCTTCGTAGTCGGCCTGCGAAATCACTTTTTGCTTGAACAGCGACGCCTGCCGCCGAAACGTCAGCTCGGTCTGGCGGGCGTTGGCCGTTTGCTGCTCCAGCTGGGCCTGGGCCTGGCCTACATTGGCGCGCTGCGTGCCCACGGCCGCACTCTGCTGACTCACCATGGCCAGGTAATTATCGGGCCGGATGCGCAGCAGCAGCTGGCCTTGCTTCACCGAATCGCCCTCTCGCACGTACAGCTCCGTGATTTCGCCCGACACGTCGGGCGAAATTTTCACTTCCGTCACGGGCTGCACCTTGCCCGAGGCGCTGACTTTCTCCACGATAGTGGCCGGCCCGGCCGTGGCCGCCGTCACCTCCGTGCCGGTGGGCTTGCCCACGAGGCCCATTTTTTTGGCGATAACAAAACCGCCGATGAGCACCACCACGAGGGCGAGCAGGATGTAGAGGAGTCGGTTATTTTTCATGGAGTGAATGAGTGACTGAGTGATTGAGTGAATGAGTGCCAGAGGGTCGTTGCTTACTTCACTCAGTCACTCAGTCACTCAATCACAGCGCGAGCGGCCGGCCCTGGTAAAAGTCCAGCACTTTGCGCCGGAAGATGAACGTGTACTTCGCCTGGAGCTGACTGGAGACGGCAAAGTTGAGGTTATTCTTCGAGATGTTGAACTCGGTGCCGTTGAGCAGGCCGTTGTTGAAGCGGATTTCGGCGTTGCGCTGGGTCAGCGTCAGGGCCTGCACTTGGCGCTTGGCGGCGGCATACTGGAGCTGGGCGGCGCGGGCATCGGCGTAAGCTTGCTCGATGCTCTGGCGTAAGGTCAGGCGAGCCTGCTCGGCGCGCACGGCGTTCGACTGCTCGTTGATGAGGGCGCGCTGCACGTTCACGCGAGCCTGCAAGCCGTTGAGAATCGGCACGTTCAAACTGAGCTGGACCTGCTTGCCGAGGTTGTTGCTGAGCTGGTCGAAGTAGCGCACCGGCAGCACGTCGAACGTGGGTTGGCCGGCTATGGGCACCAAAAAATTGGTCGGCGTAATTTGACCAGTCACTGGGTCACGGGCCAGTACCGGAAACGAACTATTGGCGCCCGTACCGGTAATCACCCGCGATATGGCCGACGACGAAAAACCAGTGAACAAGCTGCCGCTCAGGGCCAGGCGGGGATAATACGCCCCACGGGCCAGGTCGATGCCGCGGCGCGCGCTAAGCACCCGCAGCTCAGCCGCACGAATTTCGGGTAGCGTCGTGGCCGCCGTCTGATACACTTGGTTGAGGTTGAGCGTGTAGGGCGCTTCCTCGTCGGGGTCGGGCAGCGGCGGCACCTCGATGGCGAAGTCGCGAGTAGTGGCTGGGTCCAGGTTGAGCAGTTGCAACAGCGCGAGCCGGGCCAGGTCGGCCTGATTCTGGGCCGTAATCACGTTCAGTTCGTCGGTGGCCAGCTGCGACTGCGAGTCGAGCAGGGTGCTTTCGGGGATGGAGCCGGCCTTGAGCAGAATTTTGGTGCGCGCAATCTGGGCCTGGGTGTTGGCTACGCGCGTCTGGTTAGCGCGCACCAGCTCCTGAGCCAGCACGAGCTGCAAGAACTGCGAGGCCACGTTCAGACTCAGGTCGTTGCGGGCCTTCTCAATGTCCTGCACGCTGGCCTCGTAGTCGAGCGCGTTGCGCCGGATGGTGTTGCGTAGCTGAAATCCCTGAAAGAGCACCACTTGCGACGCACCCGAAAAGTTGTTCGAGCGCACGGTCTGGCTCTGAAACTCGAACGTGAGCGGGTTTACGCTGGTGCCGAAGTTCCAAGCCTGGGTGCCGTTCACGTTGGCCGAAGGCAGCAGCGCGGCCCGGCTTTGGCGCAGCGTCTGGGCGCTGTTTTGGGCCTGAAGCTGGTTGAGGCGCACGTTCAGGTTGTGGGCCAGGGCGTAGTCCACGGCCCGTTGCAGGCTCCAGGGGCCGGTGGGCGCGGCGGCGGCGCTGCTCAGCGCCGCCGCCGGGGCCGAGGCAGGACGGCCCGGCTGAGCGGGGGCAGGAGCGGGGGCAGGAGCGGGCGTTTTATCGGGTGCTTGGGCGGCCAGCGGTCCGGCGGCGGCCAGTAACAGCGCCGCCAGCGCCGGCCAGTAACCCGGTGAAGTGAGAAGTCGAAGCGTCATATCGCAGAAAAAAATAAAGCCAACGGTTATTGAGAGGAAAATTGACTTTTCAGCCAAAAGCCAACAGCTTTCGGCCAACAGCCCAAGAACTCACTCCAACGTCGGAATATGAGTGATGCGCCGCACCCAGCTCAGCTGCCGCAAATAGGCCAGGGTCAGGTCTTTGATGGGCGAATCCATCTCGATAAACTGCCGGGCCGCGTCGCGCTTGCCCTTGCGCGAGACGAACATGGTGGCAATGTTACAGTCGTCGTGGGCAATGACGGAGGCGATGAAGGCAATGGAGCCGGGCACGTCGTCGGCCTCGACCATGAGCGTGTGCAGCCCGCCCGAAAAGTCGCACGGAAAGCCATCGACTTCCACGATGCGGATGACCCCGCCGCCCCGGCTCTGCCCAATCACCTCAACGCGGTGCCCGCTGGCCCCGTCGAGCAGCTGGAGTTTAATCGTGTTCGGGTGCAGGGTCGAGGCGTTGCCCACGCTCTGAAACGTGTAGCGCAAACCGGCTTCGGCGGCGTGGTCGAACGCGGTGCGGATGCGGACATCGTCCGGCGCATAGCCGAGCAGCCCGGCCACGATGGCGCGGTCGGAGCCGTGGCCCTCGTAGGTGCGGGCGAAGGAGTTGTAGAAGGTAATAAGCGCCTCACTGGGCAGCGCGCCCAGAATGCGAATGGCCGCCCGTGCGATGCGCACTACCCCGGCCGTGTGCGACGAGCTAGGCCCAATCATCACGGGGCCTATCATGTCGAAGATGCTGGATTTTTCGGCCACGGCGGCGGGAAAGGTTTTAGTCGCCTCAAAAGTACCGTGCCGCGCCGCAATCGGGCGCGGGCGGCGAGTGGCCTCAAAATGTCCAGACGGACGCCAAGGATATTTTGGCCACCCAATACGAACGCGCGCTGAGCTTGGTGAAAACCCATGAGGCTTGGATGCGCGACAA